>CAITSE010000303.1 GCA_903894975.1 uncultured Lentisphaerota bacterium | reverse complement strand
TTTTGAACCGCTAATGAACGCCAATGAACGCGAATAGTATCTCGGGTTGATTTTTAATTGGTATTACCCTTGGCGGCCAGCGGGGACAGAGGGGGTTCGGGGCTTGAGATTGAGATGGTAAAATGTAATCTGCCGCCGCCGTTTTGGGTGCCTGTCACTTCCTTCGCCTGGATTATTCACCAACAGCCTTTTTTGTCCGCGAAATTCCGCGAAAGGGCGCAAACGGAATTGCTAAAGGAATTAAGGTTCAGCGGAAGGTACTCAGTCCGACTAATTGTCTTTACCACCAGGCACAGGCCTACAGACCACAGACCTTTTGTCATTGAGCCAGTAAATTCCTGTTTGCTTACCCCGATTCGGGTTCTATGGTTCTGCCTTTGTCTTGTCAGCCGGAGCCGGCGGTCGCGGACCGCGGGGCCGGCCGCGCCGTCCGGGCCGGGCCCGGGCGAAACCCCGCACCGCAGCGAACCAAGGACTCGTCGCCATGAGCGTGAATCTCGACACCCCAGACCGCAAGCTGAGCTATGCCCTCGGCCTTGACGTGGGCTCTTCCCTGCAGCGTCTGCCTTTCAAGATGGATACCGCGGTGTTCTGCGCCGCCGTGGCGGATTTGTTCGGCGGCGGCAAGCCGCAGATGTCCCCGGAGGAGTTCCAGAAGGTCATGGGTGAATTCCAGGAGAAGATGAAGAGCCATGCGGCCGCCGCCCAAGGCCAGGCCGGCGAAGGCAATCTCCGCGAAGGCGCCGAATTCCTGGCCAAGAACGGCAAGAAGCCCGGCGTGACTACCACCGCCAGCGGCCTGCAGTACGAGGTTCTGAAGGAAGGTTCCGGCGTCCGCCCCGCCGCGACCGACGAGGTGACGGTTCACTACACCGGAACCCTGATGGACGGCACGGTGTTCGACAGTTCCGTGGAACGCAACGAACCCGCCACCTTTGCCCTGAACCAGGTCATTCCCGGCTGGACCGAAGGCGTCCAGCTCATGAAGGCCGGCGGCAAAAACCGCTTTGTCATTCCCGCCAAGCTGGCCTACGGCGAGCGCGGCGCCGGCCGCGCCATCGGCCCCAACGCCACGCTGGTGTTCGAAGTCGAACTGCTCTCGGTCAACGCCGGATAAGCTCCGACGTTGTTGAACAGAAGGGCGCGACGGTCACAAAGGGGTTTGGACCTAAAAATCTTTGTGTTCTTTGCGAGCTTCTGTTCAAAACGTTTTTCCCAGGATCGGGGATCGATGTGACTCTTTTCCGGACAGAAGCGGCGCTGGATACCTCCCAGGGCGTGGCCCTTGCCGTCCGGCGCGACGGGCAGTTGGTGGTGCAGGCCGGCGAAGCGCTGAGCGGCCGCGACAGCGACAGCCGGCTGGCCCTGTGGATTGAAGAGCGGCTGGCGGCGGCCGGACTGACCCTGGCAGGCATCGACCGCTGGACCGTCGGCACCGGCCCCGGCAGTTTTTCCGGACTCCGGGCCGGCATCGCCTTCATCCAGGGCGTGGCGGCGGCGGGCGGCGCGCCTCTGCGCGGCCTGCCGAGCAGCCTGGCCCTGGCCCGCGACGCCTGGGCAGCCGCCGCGGCCGGTGAAGATATCGGCGAAGTCGCCGTGCTGCACGATGCCCGGCAGCGGCAGATTCTGGTTTCCGTCTGGCGTCATGACGCCGGGGGTTGGAGCGAGGCGCAGCCCGCGCGGGTCGCCGATCCGGCGGAAGCGGTGCGGGTGGTGCTGTCCTGCCGGCTGGCGGTCACCGCGCACCTGGAGCGGTTTGCCCCGTTGCTGCTGGAAAACGCGATCGTGAAATTACTTTCGCGGGAACAGGTTGCGGCGGAATTTCTGCTTGACGTGCCCGGCCAGCCCTGGCCCGCCACGGACGAGGCCGCCGCCGACTCCTGCCAGCCGGTCTATGTGCGTCCGGCCGTGTTTGTGCCGCCGGCCCCGATTCGGAACTGATCAAGAGCGCGCTTCATGTGTCCCGAACCCCTGGCGGGATCGGATTGCGCGGTCTTATTCCTAGTGGGGGTCAATACCCCGACCCTCTGGGTCGCTTAAGGATTTCGATAGATCGGAGCGCTGAAGGCGCGGTTCCATAATAGCCTGGGGCAACGCCCCAGGTTGGATCGAAAAGGAAAGATGAGCCCTGTAGGGGCGAACCATTTGGGTTGTGCATGGCAGGAGAAATTCCCATGGGTCGCCCTTTCAGGGCTCAACCGGTGTCGTAACGGAATCCTAGGGCGACGCTACGCTCTGCCCTAGGCTGTTATGGTGCGCCCCCTTGGGGCTGAAAACGGAAGGCTCTCGGGTTTGGGGGTTTGGCTGTTGGATACCTCGCACCCTTGGGGCGGGGTTCTTCATTCGCCGTGCCGCGTTCTCACAGCCCAATCACGATGGTCGTGCCCGCCGCCGTCAGCTTGGCGGGGACGGTTTTGGTCGTGCCGTCGTGTCTGACCGTGATTTCGTAGTCGCCGAGGAAGCCGCGCGTGCGGGCAGTGCCGTCCGCGGCGGTTTTGAGCGTCGTGTTCGTCCACCATTTTTTCATCACGAGATCGAGCCAGGCCTGGCCGGCGGGGGTCACCGACCAGTCGCCGCGGTAGTAGGCGGCGTCGGGCTTCCAGTGTGACTTTTCCCAGAATCCCCAGGTCAGAACTGCGACCACCGACGGATGGCTGAAGGTGGTGGTCAGAAAGTCGCGGGTGAAGTCGGCCTGGAGCTGTTCGTCAGAGGAGTCGATGTCGTGTTCGGTGATGGAGATGTCGAGGCCGAGCGCGGCGTAGCGGTCGAGGATGGCCAGCATCCGTTCGGGCGGCGTGGGCGTGCCGCCGAAGTGCGACTGCATGCCGAGGCTCGTGATCGGCGCGCCGCCGTCCTTGAGCAGGCGCAGGGTCTTCTCGAAGTGATCTTGGTGCGCCTTGTCCAGGCCGCCGGCGGAGAGGATGGCGAAGTCGTTGACGTACAAACGCGCCCCGGGATCGAGGCTGTGGGCGAGCTTGAACCAGGCGATCATTTCGCCGTCGCCGAGGATGTCCATGACGTCATGGTTGTTGTACGGTTCGTTGATGACGTCCCAGTCCACGACCAGCCCCTTCATGGCGCCGGCTTCGTCCCGGATGTGGCTGTTGATCCGCTGCCGCAGCGCCTCGGGATTGTCCTTGAGCTTTTGCAGGTCCTGCGGCGAGTATCTCCACGCGGGCCAGATGAGGTTGTGGCCGCGAAGCTCGATGTTCCGGGCCCGCAGCCAGGCGGCCGCCTGCAGGGTGTTCTGGCGATTGGCGGGGATGTCCCAGCTCTGCCACTTGAGGTCGTTTTCGAACACGACGCGGGTGAAGGTCTTCGCGATGACGGCGCGGTATTTTTCGCCGTCTGCATCCTGCCGCAGGATGCCCTTGGCGGTCACGGCGGAACCCCAGCCGAAGGCGTGGCGCTTCATGGCGACGGCGACGTCCGCGCCGGGAACCGGCTTCCCCGCCGCATCGGTCACGGTGACCGTGAGGTCGCCTTTGCGGATCTTTTCGATGCGGGCGTCGGCGGCGGCGCGCCACGGTGCGTCGGCGGCCTGGCCCGCGTAGGTGACCTTGGTGCGCGGCAGCCGTGCCAGGTCAAAGTCCCTGCCGAAGGTGTAGACGGCGAGGTCGGCGATCTCGACTGTCTGTTCCTGGACGCCGAGATGGAAGCCCGCGGTCGCCTTGCCGGGTTCGTAGGCCTCGCGGGCCTTGAATGGCAGGAAATACTCTTTCCACTCGCGCCCCAGGTCGACATCGAAGCTCAACGACTTTTCATTCGGCGGGCTGTTTTTCTCGAAGATCGCGTTGACGTGGCCCTCGCCGCTCTCGGTCCTGGCGGCGACCGTCCGCGCATAAAAGCGCGCCCAGAGAATTTCGTCTTTCTCGATGCGGTGTGTGGTGAGGAACTTGAACTGGATGTCCCACGGGTGCACCGGGTGCGTGGCGATCTCGCAGCGGAGCGCCTCCGCGAACGGCTGGCCCGCGATTTTGACGCGGGTCAAGGTTCCGTATTTCGATGTGGTGGTCTCGCGCATTCCGGCGATGGCGTCGGCGGGGATCACCAGAATTCCGCCTTCCGGCACGGGCGTGGCGGCGGATAACACCGGGAGGATCAGGGCAAACAGAGCGGGGTGGAGTTTTTTCAGGATTTTCATGTGCTATCCCAAGATTGGGTTTGAACGCGTTTTTTTCATCCGCAGATTACGTAGATTTTCGCAGATGGGGCGGGATTTTCCGTTTCCCCACCACCCACAGACCACAGGCCACAGACCCGCTCTTTACCGGTCGAGGTGATGGGCGGCGCGGAGTTCTTTGGCTTTGAGCGCGGCCTCGGGGGATTCGGGGAGGCCGGCGGCGGCGACGCGCTGGTAGATGCGGGCGGCTTCCTCCCATCGTTCCTGGAGGGTGAGGAGGCGGGCGGCGTCAAAGCCGGCGCGGACAAAGCCGGTCCAGTCGCGGGGGCGTCCGGCCTTGAGGTCGTCTTCATATTCATAGAGGACGGCCAGGTATTCGGCCACGGCCTGATCATTCTGGGTGAGTTTTTCCCGGACCTTGCCCAGGCGGTAGCGGGCATTTTCGCGGTCACCGGGGGCCATGGCCGGGTCGCGGCTGAGGGCGGAGAAGATTTCTGCGGCTTGGAGGAGGTTGGGGTCGTCCTTGGCGCCGCCGTCGGCGAGAGCGTAGAGCATGTCTCCGGACCGGGCGCGGGCGGTGGCGGTGAGGGGGGACGCATTGGCGGTTTCGGCGGCCTTGCGGAAATGGGTCAGAGCATCGGCATAACGTCCCTGTTCGGCGAGGATGTCGCCGCGGAGGAGTTCGGCTTGAACGGCGAAGGCCGGGGCGGCGCTGCCGGCGGGCAGATCCTTCTGGAGCTGGTCGGTCAGAGCCTGGGCGCGGGTCGTATCCTGGCGGAGCAGGGCGCTTTTGGCGGCTTCCAGGATAGCCTGGGGGGCGAGAGGGGAGGCGGGGAAACGGGCGGCCAGGTCGAGCCAGGTGGCTTCGGCCTGGGCGCGCAGGCCGGCGGTGAGCTGATAATCGCCGATCCACATGAGCACGTCGGCGGCGAGCGGGGATTGGGGATGGCGTTCGAGAAAGAGGCGGCAGTCAGCCAGGGCGGGTTCGGCGCGGCCGGCGCGGAAAGCGAGGCGGGCGCGTTCGTAGAGGGCGCGGGGGGCGAGAGGGGAGGCGGGATATTTTTCCAGGAATTGGCCGAGGATGCGGTTGGCCTGGTCCAGGCGTCCGTCGGCGACTTCGGCGAGATGGGCGTCCAGGAGTGCCTGGGGGGCGAGGGCGTCGGCGGGATGATTCTGGGCCAGGCGCAGGAGGGTGGCGGCGGCGGCGACGGTGTTGCCGCTGTCGCGCAGGGCAACGCCCTGTTCCAGTTCGGCCTGAACGGAAAGTTTGCTGGCGGGGTAGGTTTTGAGGAAGCCGGCGAAGAGTTCGGCGGCTTTGGCGGCCTGGCCTTCGCGGGCTTTGGCCATGGCCTGGTTGAAACGCGCGTTTTCGGCGGCGGGTGTGTCTGGGGCCAGGTCGGCGGCGGTGGCGAACCAGGCGGCGGCCTGGCCGAAACTGCCGATGGCGAACGCGGCATCGGCGGCCTGCATGAGGGTTTCGGCCTTGCGGTCCGGGGTAACGGCCAGGGCGGCGGCTTGTTCGAAGGCGCGACTGGCGGCGGCGTATTGGCCGACTTCGCGGAGGCAGCCGGCCTGGCGCAGGCCGGCTTCGTAGCGGAGATTGGTGGCCAGGCTGGTGTCGGCGGTGATTTCCCGGAAGCGGTCGGCCGCGGCCAGATAATTGCCAGCCTTGCGCAGAATATCGCCGAGTTTGAGGGCGGCGGCGGGGGTTTCTGGCTTGCCGGGGAATTCCTTGCGGAACGCTTCGAGCAGGGCGGCGGCCGCCTCTTCCTTTCCCTGGGCCAGGAGGACGTCAGCCAGACGCATGCGGGTTTGGCGCAGGTCGGCGGGGGAGGGGGCGGTGGTCAAGGCTGATTGCAGGATAATCTGGGCGTCGGCCGGGCGTCCCGCGACGGTCAGGCTGTCGGCCACGCGCACGGCGGCCAGCCAGAAGTCGGCCGGCGGCGGTTCCGGCCCTGCGCCCCTGGCGCAGAGGTCGAATTGTTTCCAGGCCGCGGCGTTGTCGCCTGCGGCCAGCAGGAGGAGGGTGCGGTACAGGGTAGGAGTGCGCACATTCTCCGGAGGGAGCTTGGCGAGAGCGTCGGCAAGGATGGTCTCCGCACGTTTGAAATCGTGGAGGCCGAGGGCGCATTTGAAGAGATTGAAGGTGACGGCGGGGGCTTCGCGGTTTTTAGGGAATTCTGCCAGAAAGCGTTCGCAGGCGTTGGCGGCGGCCTTCCAGTCGCCGAGACGGGCGCAGGCGTTGCCCAAGGCTTGGAGCGCCAGCGCTTGGGTGTCTTTGTGTTCGGCTTTGGCGGCGACGGGTTGGAACTGGTCGCGCGCTTCCGCCCAACGGCCTTGCATGGAGAGGAGGATGCCGCGCCAGTAGCGGAGTTTTTCGACCAAGTCCTGGTCGTGGAGCAGGCCGTGGGTTTTGGCGGCGTCACGCTCGGCCAGCACCTGAATGGCGTCCTCGGTCCGACCCTGGCGGAAGTAGGCCTGGAGGAGAAACAGAGAGGCATCGGAATAGGCCGGTTCGCGGGTGGCGGCGGCCTCGCGGTATTCGCGGAAGAAGGTGGTGGCGGAGTCGGTGATTCCATCGGCCATGGCCCGGCGGCCTTTGGTGCGGGCGGGAAAATCGCCAGGTTCGGCGCCGTCGGGATTGGAGGTGCGCCAGAAAGCGAGACCGGCGGCGGGGGTGGCGGGAACGGGGGCAACGGCCAGGAACAAGGTCGCAGCCAGAAAGAGAATGCCCCGTCCGGCCAGCCGGCGGCCGCGGCGGGAAACGGCGGAATCTAACGGGAAAGAATGTATCATGATGGCATAATGTAACGGTGTAACGGTGGGACGGTGGTGTCAATACGGTCAGGGTGCCGTCTGGCTTGGCGCGGGCGGGGTGGCGGCCGTCTGGCCGGTGCCGGTCCTGGCGGTCGGGACGGGGGTGAACAGGCCGGCCTTGCCGTATTCTTCTTCGGCGACGGGCAGGGCCCGATGCAATTTCTGTGCCTCCGGCGAATCCGGCGGCAGTTCCTTGAGGAGGGCGAGCAGGATCAGGCGAGAATTCTTGAAGGGAACGTCCTGGAGTTTCAGGGTCTGGCGGCCGCCGGGATTTTCCAGGGTGATGCGGCCGTCCGCCTCGCGCCAGGCCCGGAAGGGATCGCCGGTTTTGCCACGCGCGGTTCCGGCCGGGGGCGGCGGTCCCAGCAGGAGCGGATTGGCCATGGACGTGGTGGCCAGGCGGTCCTTGATGCGTACCTGAAGTTCGCCGAGGATTTTGGCGTTTTGGGCGGCCGGCGAAGATCCATCGCCATTTTTCCCCAGCCATTGTTGCAAGCCGGCGAGGTCCTGGCGGGCGAGAAAGAGCTTGCGCGCCTCGTCGACGGTCTTGGGCGGGGGCGGCGGCTTGGGCGGGGCCGGTTTCGCCGGGGCGGCGGTTTTTTTTACGAGCTTGGCGTCGGGTGGCGGTGGCTTGACGGCGTTCTTTTTGAAATAGGCCAGGGCGCCGGCGGCGCCGCCGAGCAGGAGCAGGGCGGCGGTGATGATGAGGACGATACGCCAAACCGCGCGGCGGCGCCGCGAACCGGCCGCCAGTTCTAGCGCTTCCGGCGCCAACCGGAACACTGGCAGTGCGTCAGGGAGGTTGGGAAATTGGCGGGAGCCGAGGTAGACCGCCTGGAGATCGAGATAGGGCTTGGCCACTTCCATCACGGTCCGGGAAAGGCAGATTTCGCCGGCGGCGGCCTGGCTCTGGAGGTGGGCGGCGATGTCCAGGCTGGGACCGGTGACATTGGCATCCGTGACCATGACGTCGCCAAGGTGAATGCCGAAGCGGTGGCCGAGGATTTCGTCCCGGGGCAGGGTTGGCGCGGCTTCGGCCAGGGCTTGCCGGATTTCCAGGGCCGCGGCCACGGCGTGCGCGGCACTGTCAAAATACAGGAACGCCATATCTTCAGTGGTCTTGAGCAGGACTCCGCCGTGCCGGGCCACGCACGGCGCGGCCAGTTCCCGGTCGCGGCTCAGGAGGGCGGCGGCGCGGGTTCCGTCTTTCCGGGCCCGTGCCCCGAAGTTGGCGACGCCGTCACAGACCAGAGCCGCCAACGTGAGGCGGCCTTCTGTTTCCGTGCCGGAAGGAGCGGTGGGTTCGGTGGCGTTGTCAGGTTCCGGGGGCATGGGCTCTCCGTGATCCGCGGGTCACCAGGTTTCGCGCCGGACAAAAGCGTCCTGATGACGCGTCCGGGGCGGTTTTTCTTCGCCCGGACGGCCCAGCGCGATGACCGCGACCGGCAGGATGGATTCGGGAATGCGGCAGAGGTGGCGCAGCTGTTCGATACGCTCCTGCCGCGGATGCACGCCAAGCCAGCAGGCGCCCAGTCCGAGCAGGGACGCCGCCAGCAACAAGTTTTCGATGGCCGCGCCGCAATCCTGAAGCAGGAAGGACAATTGTCCGTCATGCGCGGCCTGAAGATCCCCGCAGACGACGATTCCCGCCGCCGCATCTTTGAGGAACGCGCCGTTGGGCAGCCCCGCGGCCAGGGCCGTCAGGTGCGCTTTTTCCTGCACGACGAGGAAGCGCCACGGATCCTTGGCGCAAGCCGAGGGCGCGGCCATGGCCGCCTCCAGCAAGTCGCGGAGCTGGGCCTCCGTCAGGGTGCTGGGCAGAAATTGGCGGATACTGCGCCGGGTGAAGATCGGTGCCAGGATTGAATTCACGAAAACCTCCGCGGAATGCCGAAAATCCAGGATTTGCCGGAACCATTCCGGAACCCCCGCAAGGTAAAGCGGTTTAAATTCAAAATCAAGCCTATGGTATGCCGGCATGAATGATGATTTGCCAATCTATGTCCTCCGGGTGAGCGCACGCTGCCGCCGGCTTCGACTGGAAGTGACTCCGCAGGAAGGACTAGTGGTAGTGACGCCGCCCGGGGTAGCGGCGTCCGCAGTCCGGGACGTCGTCCGGCGCCATCGGCGCTGGATTGAGACCGCCTTTCAGCGGCTGGCGGCGCGACAGGCGGAATTGGCCGCGTCCGGCAAGGACGCATCCGCCCCGGTCACGGCACCGGTGCGGATTGAGCTTCCGGCCTTGGAGGAGAACTGGTCTGTCCGCTATGATGAACGTCCGGCTCCGGGCCGGCTGGTGCCGGTGCAGACGTGGGCGGAGCCGGCCGCGGCCGGGGCGGAGCGGATTTTACACATCCGGCATGGCCGCGGCGTGGAAACCGCGCAACTGGTGACGGCGCTGAAAGGCTGGCTGCGGGACCGGGCGGCGGCAACCCTGCCGCCGGAACTGCGGCGGCTGGCCGCGGCGTGCGGGCTGGATGTGGCCGGAGTCCGCACCGGCTGGCAGCGCTCGCGCTGGGGGAGTTGCACACATGCCGGCGTTATCACGCTCAATGCCAAGCTGTTGTTTCTCCCTCAGGAACTGGTCCGGCATGTGCTGTTGCATGAACTTTGCCATACCCGGCATCTTCATCATCAGGACGAATTTCACGACCTGCTGCTCCGGTTCGATCCGCAGGCGGACGCCTGTCAGCGCGCCCTGCGCCGGGCCGGGCGCCGTGTGCCGGATTGGGCCGAGGACGGCCGGGCGTAATTCTTTGCCGATCGGTCAGATCGGACGGATCGGACGGATCAAGCACCCGCGCTCCACCCACAGGGCCGCAGACCACAAGCCACAGGCTATGGTACGGGCTACCGCCGGCCGGGTCGGCGGATGCTTGCAGGGAAATGGCATGTCCAGACGGAACAGCGAATCCAAGAAGCGTGACGCCCCCAAAAGCGGGGACGTGATGGGCGGTTACAACCCGATCCGGTGGTTCCGCTACGGCGCAGTCGTGCTCGGGGCGGTGGTCGTGCTCAGCACACTCTGCTATTACCTGCTCGGCATCTATTACGGCCGGCCGGACTGGACGCTCAAGGACTGTCTGTTCATGGTGGTTATCACCCTGACCACCATCGGCTACGGCGACTGGCTGTCGCTCCGCGGCCTGGCCCTGGCCGAGTTCTACACCATGGGGCTGGCCGTGGTCGGCGTGTCGGTACCGGCCTTTGTCATCACCAACCTCACCGGCCTGATCGTGGAAGGCATGTTCAGTCATGCCATGCGGAGAAAAAAAATGGACAAACAGATCGCACAACTCCAGGGACATGTGATCATCTGCGGCCTGGGCAACACCGGGCTGAACTGCCTCAACGAACTGTTGCTGACCCAGCGCTCGTGCGTGGTCGTGGACCGCGACCCCGAAGTTCTGGCCGCCGCCGCCCGCGAGCATGGCGAGTTCCTCTCGGTCACGGGCAGTGCCGACGCCGATGCCGTCCTGTTGGCCGCCGGCATCGACCGCGCGTTCGGACTCATCACCTGCCTGCCCGAAGACAAGGACAATCTCTTCGTCACCCTTTCCGCCCGCGCTCTGAACCCGAAGCTCCGCATCGTCAGCAAGGTCGAGGACACCGCCGCCTGCGGTAAAATGCTCACCGCCGGCGCGGACGCCACGGTCAATCCTGATTCCATCGGCGGCCTGCGCATGGTCAGCGAACTGGTCCGCCCCTCGGTTGTCACCTTCCTCGATACCATGTTGCGGGATCGGGCCGGAAATTATCGATTCGAGGAACTGAAAGTCGAGGTCGGGTCGCCGGCGGCCGGGCAGACCCTGGGCGCCCTGGGCCTCCGCGGCCGGGCCGACGTCATGGTCGTTGCCCTCCGCCCACCCGCGGTGGAACGGTTCCTCTACAATCCCCAGGATGACACGCCGCTCGCTCCCGGCGCCGTCCTGGTCTTGCTCGGCCAGGTCGGTGAAATCGGCAAAGTCGCTCCGCTTTTCACCTTGGCGAGGGACTGAAGGACGAGAGGTAGGGACACCAGGGACTCAAGAGACACCAGGGACGCCGGATTTTCCCGTTCAAGGTTCCCAGCCCGTCGATCATTCTGTCCCTGGTGTCTTTCTCTTGTCCCTCCCGTCCTTTGACTCGCGGCGATGCCTGAATATCTCTCCGCGGGATCAGTCGGATCGGACGGATCGTGCCGTTTCTCCCACCACTGGCCACAGACCTTCAAACCCGAGCCCCCTCTTGCCTTTTTCCGCCCGGCGGAACATAGTGTCAGTGGACGGTGATGGATGCGGCCCGCCGCAGGGCGAAAACAGGCGGGACGGGAAATCAATCCGGAACCGTCCGGGAAAAGCGCCCATGAATCCCACGGCTTGGCGCGTGAACGACATGCTCGAACTGATGCTGGAGTGCGGGCGTATCGGCCTGCATCATTTTGAGAATTCCGAATGGTGGCTGAAGCCGGATCAGACCCTGGTCACGCCGGCCGACGGCGAGATCGAGACCCTGCTGGATCGCCAGTTCAATCATCCCGAACAGGGCAGTTGGATGCTCGGCGAGGAAACCGTCGGCGACCATGACGAAGCCTATATCCAGGCCATGCTCAAGGGCCGGGCCTGGGTGGTCGACCCCATCGACGGCACCGCGCCCTACGCCCACAAACTTGCCTATTGGGGCACCTCCATCGGCCTCATGGAAAACGGCGTGCTTACCGAAGGCGCCATCATCCTGCCGCAGCAGGGGGAAATCTTCATTTCCAACCACGGCCAGGTTTTTTTCGCCGAAAAAATCGATGTCTATGGCTCGGTCGACCAGGTGGATCTGTGTCTGTTGGCGCCGCATCCGCGCCCGCTTAATGACGGCAGCATGATCGCTCTCAGCCAACTGGTCGCCAAAACCGGCCGCTTCCAGCGCCCGAACCCGGTCCAGGTCACCGGCTGCGCCGTCAGTTCCCTGATGTACTTGATGCTGGGGCGGTACCTGGCCTATTTCGGCCACCTCAAACTCTGGGATGTGGCCGGCGCCCTGCCCATGCTGCTCAAAACCGGGTTTGAGGCGCGGCACCCGGACGGCTCGCCGCTGACCGCCACCGTCGATAATACGCACTATGTTCTAGAGGCCGGCGCGCCCAACCGCTGGACGGTGCGCCAGGGCTCTGTGTTCGCGCCGAAAGGCATGGCGGTATCCCTGCTTTCCGCCGTCCAGTTCTCCTGAACCCACGCTGGCGGAAACACCATGAACCACACGCTGGCAAAACTGTTCCGGGCGGCCCTGCTGGCCGCGGGACTCGTTTCCCTGGCCTCCGGTCTGACCGGATGCGGCACCGATACGAATATGGTGGATGACCGCAATCCCTTCTACCTGAAGGGTGCCCGTCTCCGCGACGAAGGCAAGTACGAAGAGGCCGCCCAAGCCTTTGAAACCTGCCTGCGCCTGACCCCCAAATCGGTGAAAGCGCACCTGCAACTGGCCATGCTCTGCGAAGAACGGTTGAACGATCCGTTTCAGGCCGTCATCCATTACCGGCTCTATCTGCGCAAGGCCACGGCCAACACCGAGGACCGGGAGGCCGTGGAAAAATGGCTGGCCCGTGCGGAACGTACCTGTTTAGTCCAACTCGCCGACCGCTATCCGGGCGACGTCGAAATGCTCATCACCCGGAATCAGCAGGACGGCCCGTCCTCCTATAATTCCCGGGAAAAATACTTGCTCCAGCGTTTGCAGCAGGCCAACGCCGAAGTTCGCCGCCTGCGCGAGTTGCTGGCCAAGTCCGATCCCGCCGCGGCGGTTCCGGCCGCCGGGGATGCCGCCGGACCGTTGCCGCCGCCGGAATCCGTCACCGGCACGGCGTTTGCCGCCGCCCCGGTGGTCATTCCCTCGCCGCCGCGCGCCGCCGGCGCCGTGACCATGGTCGAACCGCCCATCCGCGAGGACGGACCGATTATGGATCCCGCCGCCGACGCGCCCGACGCCCGGCGCCCCGCCCCGACGGGGCCGGCCGGCGTCGCGCGCTCCCCGGGCACCGTTCCCGGCCCCGCGACTGGCCCGGCGGTCAAACCCGCTCCGGTAGCCGCCACCGCCTCCCGGCCGTTCACGCCGTTGGTGCGGCTCTCCTCTGGCGGCGGGCACGCGGCCTTGACCTTGCCGGCCGCGGGAACGGATGTTGCAGTCGCCCCCGCGGCTGCCAATCTGCCCGGCGCCCGCACCACCTACACCGTGCAGTCCGGGGACACTCTTTCCAGCATCGCCCGCAAGTTTTACGGCGCCGCCGCCTCCTGGAACCTCATCCGTGAGGCCAACCCGGACGCCCTCCGCGGCGGCAATTCCGTCAAGCCCGGCATGAAGCTGGTCATTCCGCCGCGCCCCGCCGCGCCCCGCGGCGCCGGGTGATGGCATCCTCGAGGCGCATGCAGAACGACGTTCTGCAGCAAAGGGTTCGGGGTTCAGGTTTTTCAAAGATATAGAGTTGTAATGGCTGTAGAAAAGATCTCAGATGTTGCCCCCGCCCCCCTGAACCCTGAACCCTGAACCCTGAACCCTGAACCCTGAACCCTGAACCCTGTTTTCACCCCTTCCGCCACAGTCTTTCCCGCAAAGGAACTCCGCCCCATGTCCAAGCCCCGCCCCGCCCGCGCCCCGTCTCCGTCCCCGGCGCCCGCCACCGCCGACGGCCTGCCGCCCGTGTCCCTGCAAGTCTGGGACATGAAGTACCGCTACCGCCGCAACGGCGGCACGATCGTGGATCAGACGGTGGAGGACACCTGGCGCCGCGTCGCCCGCGCCGTGGCCGCCGTGGAAAAGACGCCGCGTGCCTGGGAAAAAAAGTTCTACGACTTGCTCGCGGACTTTCGTTTTCTGCCCGGCGGCCGGATTCTGGCCAATGCCGGCACCACCAGGAAGCAGACGACCATGTTCAACTGCTACGTCATGGGCACGATCGACGACTCGATCGAAGGCATTTTCCAGACCGTCAAGGAATCCGCCCTGACCCAGAAACAGGGCGGCGGCGTCGGGTTTGATTTTTCCACCATCCGTCCCCGCGGCAGCGACATCGCCACGCTGGATTCGACATCCTCCGGTCCGCTCAGTTTCATGAAAGTTCTGGACGCCACCTGCCGCACCATCATGAGCGCCGGCCAGCGCCGCGGCGCGCAGATGGGCATCCTCCGCTGTGACCATCCCGACATCGAGGCGTTCATCAGCGCCAAGCGCGAGCCCGGCGTCCTGAGCATGTTCAATCTTTCCGTAGCCCTCACCGACCCGTTCCTGAAAGCGGTGGCGGCCGATGCCGACTGGCCGTTGGTCTTCGACGGCAAAACCTTCCGCACCATCCGCGCCCGGGAACTGTGGGACCGGATCATGCATTCCACCTACGACTACGCCGAGCCCGGCGTCTTGATGATCGACCGCGTCAACGAGTGGAACAATCTCGCCTACTGCGAAACCATCTGCGCCACTAACCCTTGCGGCGAACAGCCGCTGCCGCCCTACGGCGCCTGCCTGCTCGGGTCGCTTAACCTGACCCGGTTTGTGAAGGATCCCTTCGGCAAGCAGGCCGTACTGGACCTGGAGGCCCTGGCCGCGGCCGCGCGTCTGGCCGTGCGCTTCCTCGACAATGTGATCGAGCTCAGCCGCTTCCCGCTGCACCGGCAGGAAGTCGAAGCCAAGGCCAAGCGCCGCATGGGCCTCGGCGTCACCGGCCTGGCCGACGCCCTCATCGCCCTGGGCCTGCCCTACGGCGCCCCGGCCGCGCGGGAACTCGCCGGCGCCGCCATGCGCACCATCAATGAAGCCGCCTACGACGCCTCCTGCGGCCTGGCCGAGGAAAAGGGCGAATTCCCCGCGCTGGTCCGTGCCAAGTATCTCCAGGGCAAATTCATCCGCGAACTTCCGGCCGCCATCCGCGCCCGCATCAAACGCTCCGGCATCCGCAATTCCCACCTCACCAGCATCGCCCCCACCGGCACCATCTCGCTCTTCGCCGGCAATGTCAGCAGCGGCATCGAACCGGTTTTCGCCCTGCATTACATCCGCCGCATCCGCAAGGGCGCGGAGCAGGAAGTGGATGAAGTCGAGGTGCTGGATCACGCCTACGCGGAATACATCCGCCGCTTCGGCCGCCCCGCCGACGATGCGGAACTGCCGCCGGGCTTTGTCACCGCCGACCGCGTCACGCCCGAGGAGCACATCGAGATGCAAGCGGAGTTGCAGCGGCATGTCGACAGTTCGATCTCCAAGACCGTCAACGTCCCGACCGACTTCCCCTTCGACCGTTTCGAGAGCATTTACCGGCTCGCCTATGAACGGGGGCTCAAGGGTTGCACCACGTTCCGTCCGGGCGGCCACCTGGAAGGCGTCCTGGTCCGGTCCGAGGATCGGCCGGCGGCCGGCGCCGTTCCGGCTCCGGCCGCAGCCGCGGAGGGAGTCGTCGCGGCCGGCAGTTCCGCTGCGGCCGCGCCGCCGTCACGCCGCCCCGGTGAGCTGGGCGGAACCACCTACAAGGTGCGTACCCCCGTGTCCCGGGAGGCGTTCTACGTCACCATCAACGACATCGACGACGGCGGCCGGCGGCGGCCCTACGAGATCTTCATCAACACCAAGAACTTGCAGCATTACAGTTGGATTGTGGCCATGACCCGCCTGATCTCGGCCATTTTCCGGCGCGAGCGGGATCCGGCCTTCCTGGTGGAGGAACTCAAGTCGATCCACGATCCCGAAGGCGGCTATTTCAGCGGCGGCGAATACGTGCCCTCCCTGGCCGCCGAGATCGGCCGGGTCATCGCCCGCCACCTGCGCGCCCTCGGCCTGATGGCGCCCGAACCCGAGTCCGACACCGACGCCGGCGAGATGGACGAGGGCACCGCCGTGTCCCTCGCCGCGGCGCCGCCGCCGGCCGCGCGCCTGCCCCTCTGCCCCGCCTGCAACCAGCCCCGCCTGGTCATGCAGGAAGGCTGCAAAAAATGCCTGGCCTGCGGCTACAGCAAGTGCGGCTGAACCGGCGGCAGGGTGCTGGCTTCGTTCACACGCTGATCTTGATCGTTATGATCTTCTTGGGTGCGGCCTTGTAGCGGAGGGTGTTTTTCCGGAGCGGGAGTTTTTCGCGGACACGCTCGTCCATGCCGCACCGGTAGGCTGCGGTCACGGGAAGGCCGAAGGTGAGTTCGATGGGCGCGGCGACGGTCAGCGGGTTGAAGCAGCGGATGATGATGCCGGAACCGTCCTCCGCCTGCTTGACGCAGGTGACCGGGCAGTTGGCGTTCGCGCTCGCCACAAAGGAACGTTCCAGGGGCAGTGTCCCCTTGCCGCGGCCGGCCATCACGGCCCGAACCGGGACAAACGGTTCCGCGGCGCGGGCCGGCAGGCCGGCGTCACTCCAGGTGCCGGCATGAAAACAGAGCGAGTACTCAAAGGCGCGTTCACCGGGGCATTGAATCCCCAGGTCCGGAAGCTCTGTCTGTTTTTCCTCGCTGACCGCGAGTTTGATCCGGCAGGCGCGGATCAGGGTCAGGGCGAGCACGCGTTCGGCGGTGTCGAATGCCTCGTATTCGTAAAGCCCCTTGGGCATGACGGCGAATCCGCACTTGCCGTCCGAAAGATCGACAAAGGTTCGCAGCGGATGGGTTCCCATGACTTTCTCGACCCAGCCGGTGGAATCCGGGAGGGCGATGGCGCGGTCAACTACGTCAAAATGACTGTCCGCGTGGGTAACGTCGGTCTTGAGTTCGGTGGGGAAATTGGCGCGGAGCCAGTGGTCTTTGACGTTGTTGTCGAGTTTCAGCGAAACCTGAAGAAACTCGCGGTTTTTATGAAGCGTGTACTCGACCGCGACCGGCATCGGGCGCATGATGGAGTTGCGGCTGTTGCCGTCGGCGTAATCCACGGGGAGATTGAGTGTATAGGACGCCCGGATCGTGCTCACCAACGGGCCATCGGTGATGACACAGATGTCGGCGGCGGCGCTCAGGCTGGTGTAGACCCGGTCCGCCGTCGGGGAGCCGTGCTTCCAGGCGTTGCCGTTCTCGCCCTGGTCCGAGAGGTAGTTGAGATTCCGGTAGCTTTTCCCGGTGGGCTTGTGCAGCACCGACACCGTGCCGTTGGCATTCACGGTCACAGTCAGGAACTCGTTCTCCATGGCGCACGGCCCGGTGAGCATGGTCTCGGGATGGCGCGGTTCATTGGTCTCGGGGAGGATGGAATAGACGCGATACCCTAACGGCGGTAGGTTTTTAAATTCCACATAGGCGTGGATCCGGTTGGAGTTGAGGATGGTGGGTACTTCCCAGATGTTGTCGACAAACGAGCTAGATTTCTCGTTGGAGATCGGTTGCGTCCGGGGGGCGGGATCGTTTTTGCTGGTCAGGGAGAATGCGACCGCGCCGTGCCGGCGGGGAATCTCCAGGTCGATGTGCGCCACGGAGTCGCGGGTCTGGGGCAGTGGATTGAACACGATGAGTTGCATGGCGTCGGGCTTTTGTCCCTTGGGCGAAAGATGGGTGGCGACATGGGTGATGGCATCTTCGGTGACGATCTCGCCGATGTCCACCGCCTTGCGGTAGCGGTATTCCATGTCCTGGCACACCGCATCCGGCGCGCAGCCGCCGTTGGCGTCATGGGTATGATTGGAGAGCAGGTAGCGCCAGCCGCGATCCAGATAGGCGCGGGGATAGGCATCCCCGAGCGCGGTTGCCAGGGATGCCAGCGGTTCGGCGTAATAGACCAACGCCGTGGTCGCGGAGAAGTCATGCTGCTTGAGGTAGGTTCGCGAACTGATCGTCGCAGGGAACAGGAAGGTCCATTTGCCTTGCTTGAGATGGGAGCGCCGCTCGCCGGTGAGGACGGGCAGTTTCTTTTTGTCCAGGTGCTTTTCCAACTCCTTCCAATACTGCTCAAGACCGGTGTGTTCGATCGTATACTTTCCCTTGAGCAAGGACTTGGCGTCCTTGATGATCCGCGATTCTAGCGGATGGGCGACCGAGATGTCGTGGCCGTGCATGGCCAGAAAGACCTCGGTCGTGAAATGGGCGCCTTCCGCCGCGACCATGTCGGTGATCGCCTTGACCAGCGCGGATTTGTCGTAGCACGCCACGGGATCTTTGCAGTCAAACGCCAGGTCTTCGCCCGCCAGGCCGTCGGAGAAACGGACCGGGACTTCGTCGTAAGCGCCCCATTCGTAGGTCTTGTCAAACACGGTGTGCCGGGTCACGGCGCGGTGGACCTGATAGTACCAGTTGTAGCGCGCATAGAGCGCAAATCGGCTGCCCAGCATCTGGGTGCCGTCCGGTGCGGCCCAGATGAATTCGGCGTCCGACTCGTGGTGCGAAATCCCGCGGTAAAACATGAACTTGTCCAGGCCGAAGTCCGCGCAGATCTGCGGCAGTTGACCGGTCTGACCCCAGGACGACGGAGTGTAGGCGACGGTTCCCGGTTTGCCGCCGTATTTCTGCACGGTCTTGCGTCCCCAGATCAGGTTGCGGATCAGCGGCTCATGCGAGATGCTGAACTCTTCGGCTAGGGTGAAGTACGGCCCGAGCACCAACCGTCCCGTGCGCACCAGTTTTTCAACCAGCGGCTGCTTTTCCGGACGCATCTCGAGGTAATCCTCGATCATGATCGAGTGCCCGTCCATGGTGAACGAATGGTAGGCCGGATCCTTGTCCAGAATGTCCAGGGTCACGTCCAGCATGGTGAGCAGCCGCCGGCGCGTTTTTTCGAACGACCTCCGGAACTCCCGGTCCCAGTGGGTGTTGGAGACGACCTTGATCTGCTTGATGTGGGAGGCGTTGGCTTTCATGACGGTTCCTTTGTTGAAGAATGAGGAAATTGTATCATGCCGGACGCGGTATGGCAAGTCTTGAATGTTTTTTGTATTTTTATTCCCACTGGGGGTCACAATACCCTGACCCTCTGGGCTGCTTCCGTTTTCGGTAGTTCTGGGCGCTGAAGGCGCGGTTCCATTGGGTCGCCCCTTCAGGGCTCAACCGGTGTTGTGACGGAATCCTAGGGCGACGCGACGCTCTGCCCTAGGCTTTTATGGTGCGTCCCCTTGGGGCTGAAATCAGCCGGAGGCCAGAGACACGGGCCCAAGGCACGCCGCTTCCCGCTTTGCGTCACGGGAAAGGGGCGCGGCTATTTCCTCTGCCGTCAAGATTTTTC
This sequence comes from uncultured Lentisphaerota bacterium, assembly GCA_903894975.1. GTDB lineage: Bacteria > Verrucomicrobiota > Lentisphaeria > Oligosphaerales > CAITYL01 > CAITSE01. The sequence continues at coordinate 31,118 of CAITSE010000303.1, read as the reverse complement.
TCCAGGCCGACGGGGCGGGCGCAACAAGCGCATATACGTTTCGATGTCGTGTCATGTGTCGGCAACGGATCAAATTTGTATGAATCTGGCATGATGCGTGTATGCCTGAAAAATGAAACTTCGGCCGGGTTGCACGCCGCGTTGGCACCGCTGGGGGTGACCTTGCGTCTGGCCCGGCGGTTGCAGGCGGCGGTGCTGCGGCGGGATGCGTTTCCGGCGGAACTTCCCGAAGTCTCTGCCGTTCTGTTGGAGCGGGTGCGCCGGAGCGTGACGCTGCCGCACCTGGAACGGCTGGAAAAAACCGTGTCGCCGCGGGACGGGTTTGCCAAGTATCTTTTCCGGGGAGCGGGGACGGAAGCGTTTGAGGCCGTGAGGATTCCGCTGCTACACCGGCCGGAGGATCCGAAGTATGTGGCCTGCGTCAGTTCCCAGGCGGGTTGCGCCATGGGTTGTGTTTTCTGCGCCACCGGGCGGGGCGGGTTCCGTCGCAACTTGGAAGCCTGGGAGATGGTGGACCAGGTGCTGAAAATCCGGGATGACTCGCCGCATCCGGTCCGGGGCGTGGTGTTCATGGGGATGGGCGAACCGCTGCTCAATTATGACGCGGTGCTGCGGGCGGCGCATATTCTGGCCGAACCTTGCGGCGGCGCGATTGCCGCCAAGGCGATTACGATTTCGACCGTGGGCATTGTGCCCGGCATCCGGCGGTTCACGGCGGAGCGGCAGCCTTTCCGGCTGGTGGTGTCCCTGACCAGCGCCGACCCGGAACGCCGTCGGGCGCTGATGCCGGCGGAGGCGGCGTACCCGACGGCGGAGCTGATCGCGACTCTGCGTGAGTATCATGCGGCCACGGGGCAGCGCGTTACCCTAGCTTGGGTCATGATCTCGGGCGAGAACACCCGGACGGAAGATGCCCGGCAGTTGGCGGAGTTGACCCGCGGGTTGCCGGTCAAGCTTGACTTGATCGATGTCAACGATCCCTCCGGCCGCTTCCGGCCGCCGCCGGCAGCGGAATTGAATGCGTTCCGCGACGCGTTGCGGGCGGGACTGGATGCACCCGTGGCCCGGCGCTACAGCGGCGGAAGCGACATCCTGGCCGCCTGCGGCCTGCTCGCCGGTGGAACTTGCGGGCGGGCGCCGTGATGGAGATGGCCGTCTGATAAACAGTAGCCTGGGCAAGCCGGCCGCAATGATTGCATAGCACCACACGCTTGGCTCCGGCTTGGCCGGGCTAGGGATTGCTGCCGGGCAGGATCAGGTCGAATTCGGAGTCGCCGAAACGCAGGAGGACGCGGGTGGCTTCGATTTCCGTGACTTCGGCGTCGCCCAGGTGATCCCCTTTGCGCATGATTCGGCCGTTGATCAGGGCGATGCGGCTGCCGCCTGCGGTCATGATGCCGGTGAGCTTATAGGTGTCCGGATTAAACTTGATCGCAGGCTTCGCGGGTTCTTTGGATTTTGCCGTTGCGGCGGTGTGTGGCGGCGGCGACCCCGCCGGCGGTTTGGCGTCGGCGACAGTCGTGGTGGCAGTCGTGGTGGAGTGCTTGACCCGGGCGGGATTGGCTTCCATGACCGGGGCTGCCGGTTCTGTCGCCAAGGCGACTTCCTTGTGCTGTGCCGCCACCATCAGCGCCGTGTCCACGGCCCGTTTGTAATCGCGGCCGTATGCGGTCTGCGGATTGGCGGCCGGCGCTTTCACGCCGGGAGGGAGGAGAGCGGCGGCGGCGGCGCTCGTGGTCGGGGTGGCAGTTGCGGTTGTCGCGGCCGCGACCGGGGCGGGAACGGCGGCGACGGGCGGAGAGGTCTTGTTCCGCATGAACCAGAGGAATCCGAGAACCGTGGCGCCGGCGATCAGCAATCCGAGCAGGACCAGGGCGGTGACGAGCACGGGAACCAGGCCGCGCGGACTGCCTTCATTTCGGGCCGCCGAACTTGCCGCCGCCGGTTGGAATGAGGCCGCCGAGGCCGTTTGGATTTGGGGCAGGGGAGCCGGCCCCGCCGCGGGGGCCGGCGGCGGGGCCGCCATTCCGGGTACGGGCGGCGGCGTGAGCGGTGTATGCATCGGGAATTGAGGCGCGCCGGGGGGCGGCGGGGGGGTGCTGGCGCGGGCCTGCTTGAGGGCGTCGTTGATGAGGCTCATAAGATGTGACCTTCCAATTCCCTCTCCGCCAGGGTGACGAGCTTGCCGGAGATCTGGGTGGTGCGGTAGACGAAGCCGGCCAGCAGCGATTTGTCGGCCAGCGCGTTGATCAAGCGGGGGATGCCGCGGGAATATTTGTGGATGCGCGGACCGCGGCGGCGTCGAATGCCGGGCTGCCGCGCCCGCCGGCCACGGTCATGCGATGTTCCAGATATCGCCGGGTTTCCTCCTGCGACAGCGGGCCGAGATGGAAACGGATGGCAATGCGCTGACGGAGCTGGCGGAGTTGGGGGGTGTCCAGCATCTTTTTGAGTTCGGGTTGTCCCATCAGGATGATCTGGATGAGTTTGCGGTTGTCGGTTTCCAGGTTGGAGAGAAGCCGGATCTGTTCCAGGAGGACGGGGGTCAGGTCCTGGGCTTCGTCAATGATGAGGACGCAGTCCCGTCCTTCCTTGACTTTTTCCAGCAGGAATTCGTTGAGGACCTCGTAGTTTTCCAGGCGGTCCTTGGTGACGTTCGGGATGCCGAACTCCTTGACCACCACCCGCATGAGCTGGGACTCGGAGAACATCGGGTTCAGGACCAGGGCCGAAAGATAATGGGGGCCGAGTTCGTTCAGCAGGGAGCGGCAGAGTGTGGTTTTCCCCGAACCCGCCTCGCCGGTAAGCTGGATGAACCCTTTGCGTTCGCGCAACCCGAACAGCAGATGGTGGAACGCCTCCTCATGGTTGCTGCTGAAAAAAAGGAAGCGCGGATCCGGCGTCAGATTGAAAGGCATCTCATGGAAGCCGTAATACTCGGTGTACACCAGATCTGGTCTCCGGTCCCGACGGCGCGAAGGCGCAACCGGAACCATTCATACTGTAGGGAGAAACCCTCCGGGAATCAAGCCGCTTGCTTTCATAACCCGCAACATCGTTTAAAGTACCCGGAATTTTGTGTCGAAAAGGCGGCAGATTTGACGGCACTTGGAGAACTCAGATCATGCGATCCAGAATGTTGCGAATCCTGCTCGTGTCGGTGTGTCTGGCGATGTGCGGGCGTCTGGCGGCCGATGTCGCGGTGATCAAGGACAAGGACGGCAATCCCGTTCTCAGCCTGGGCGGTGACACCTCCCTCCGCCTGGAACACTACAGCCGCGAAGCGTACATTCGCAACATGAACCCCACTCGCGCGAACCAGGGGCCGGCCACGGAGTTCTACCGTCAGCAGACCCGGCTCTGGGCCGACTGGCATTTGACCCAGAACGTGGAACTCTTTACCCGGGTCGCCCACCGCTGGCAGGATTTTTCCTCCCGTTCCGGTGACAACCGCGCCAACAAGGCCAGTTGGGAATGGCCGGACGAAGTGGTGATTGACAATCTCTACCTGAACTTCGACAAGATCGCGGACACCGGCTGGTCTCTCCGCTTTGGCCGCATGGACCTGACCGAAAAGAACGACAAGGGCGTGATCGGCCCGATGTTCGGCAATGGCATGGTCCTCTTTGAAGGCACCCCGGGCGACGGCAGCCGTACCCTCTATTTTGACGGTCTCGTCGCCACCTATAAGGCGGAACAAGACGTTCTCCGGCTTTTTGCCTTCTACAATCAGTACAAGGACGAATTTATCGTAATCAATAACCGGGACCGCCGCCTGTCCGTCGGCGACTCTTCCATCGTTGGCGCTTACTGGACGCACAAGTTCGACAAGATCTTCAACACCGACCTCTATCTGATGGGGGTTGACGTGCATGATGAGCAGTACGATAATCAGAACATGCAGATGGCCACCCCCGGTGTCCGCGTCTTCGGTTCTCCGCATGATCTGGTGGACTACAGCTTGGAATACGCCCAACAGATCGGCAAGTACCAGGCCGGCGTGCGCGCTGGCGACAAGGTGAACGCCTACGGCTCCATGGTCGACGCCCGGGTGAACCTGAAAACCCCGACAGGTACCGTCCTGCAGCCCGAGTTCCAATTCGAATACACCTGGTTCAGCGGTGATGATCCCGGCGATGGTGATTCCTATGGCGGCTGGGTGTCCTCCTTCGCCGGGTATCCGATCTGGACGGAAGAACTGATGCCGAACATGCTGGGTGGAAACTGGACCAACTTGCACCAGTTCCGCCTTGCCGTGCCACTCCAGGTCGTGCCCAAAAAAGTCACGGTCACCCCGTCCTACGCCTATCTCCTCGCCGATCATACCAGTTACGCCATGGCCGGCGGCGGCGGCGCCAACGGCGACGGCGCGGTCATCGGCCATCTGATCGGCATTGTCGCCAGGTATCAGATCACCTCCTGGTGGAGCACTTCCTTCATTGTTTCCACCCTGATCCCCGGCGACTATTTTGACGCGGGCGATGCCGGCACTCAGGAATGGATTCGCCTGGAAACTCGGCTAAGTTTCTGAAGGAGACCGAGCCATGGAACAGCTTATTCAGAAGGCGGACGTCCTGATCGAGGCGCTGCCCTACATTCAGGACTTCCGCGGCAGCCTGGTCGTGATCAAGGCCGGCGGCAGTTTCATGGAAGACGCCGCCGCCCTCCGCGGTGTGTTGCGCGACATGGTATTCATGGAATGCGCCGGCATGCGCCCCGTGCTCGTTCACGGCGGCGGCAAGGCCATCAGCGCCAGGCTCAAGGCCGAAAAGGTCGAAAGCCGCTTCATCAACGGCCTGCGGTATACCGACGAAAAAACCATCGGTATCGTGGACGACGTCCTCCACAACACGGTCAATGCCGAGTTGGTCGCGATTATCCGCGAATTCGGTGGCCGCCCCCGCGCCGTTTCCGGAAAAAATGTCCTCCGCGCGGAGAAAATTCTGGAAAAAGACGCCCAGGGCAACGACGTTGACCTCGGCTTCGTCGGCCGCGTGGTCAATGTTGATACCGAACAGATCCGCTGGATCACCGCCCGCGAGGAGATCCCGGTCATCACCCCGCTCGGACGTGACCTGAACGGCCAGGTCTACAACATTAATGCTGACATGGCCGCCTGTGTCATCGCCGCCGAACTCAAGGCCCGTAAAATCGTCTTTCTCAGCGATGTCCCCGGCATTCTCCGCGATCCCAAGGCGGAAAAGACCCTCATCTCCACCATTCATGCCGGAGAGGTTGACCAATTGATCGCGGATGGGGTCATTGGCGGCGGCATGCTGCCCAAGCTCCGCAGCGCCGTGGAAGCACTCCAGGCCGGCTGCCAGAAGGTTCATATGATCGACGGCCGCATCCCTCACTCGCTGCTGCTCGAAATCTTCACCGACCACGGCATCGGCACGCAAATCCTGGCCTGAGGAAAATGGGGCGGGACCGCCGGGCCATAGCCATCAGGTCAGGCCGGGTCCGGCGGCAGGTGATGATGCTTCATCTCCGCCGTGATCCGGTGGATGTGTTCCTGAGTATGCGCGATGAGCGCGTTGAATTCCCGGATCATGTCCGGATCTCCGCCCGCAAATAGGTCGAAGAAATTCTTCTCGATCATGCTCATTTCCAGTTTCAGGGCAAAGTTCAGGCAGTGGCCGGGACTGAGGGAATCGCTGTGGTTGGTTTCCCGGATGAGATTTGTCATCCATTCCAGGGATTCTTCAATGATCGCAATTTTGGCCCCCGGCGGGACAAAGACCACCCGCTTCTGTTCCAGGAGCACTTCCAGTTCCCGCAGCACCATGGCATGGGCTTTTTCTTCGGTGCTGATCTCGGTCCAGAAAGTCGCCATGCCCGGAAGCTTCCGGCCAAACACGGTGTAGAGCGCGGAAATGGTCATTTCATGCTGAACCAGCAGGTTGATGTAGATCGCGGAAGTCAGTGCCGACATGGGGGTATTCCTCTGATCCGGTGAAAAACGGGCGTAATCCCTGGTGCGTACTATATCCGCGCCCGGAAGAGGGCGGCGGGATTTTTTATTATTTGCATTGCAAAGTTGTTTGCATCAGTGTATGTTGGTGGCGGAAACAGAGGAAACCGCATGATCGCAAACCATGTCCATGACGCGCTTGGCCAGGTCCGGAGGCTCCGGGAATTGATCCTGGACAAACGCCGGTTCCGCGGCTATTCCGGGCCCGCCCGCATGATCTCCGGTTCCGTCGCCTTGGCCGGAGCCTTCGTTATCTCCTGTCTGGCGAAACCGGATTCCGGCCCGCGGTTCCACCTGGCCGGCTGGGCCGCCGTTCTGATGGCGGCTCTGGGAATGAACTACGGCGCCTTACTTCTGTGGTTCTGGCGTGATCCCGAGGCCCGGCGGGACCCGAAAAACCTCCGGCCCGCGTTCGAGGCGCTGCCGCCGCTGGCCGTCGGCGCGTTTCTCAGCCTTGCCGCCGTCCTGCACGGACATTTTGACCTGCTCTTCGGCATCTGGATGTGCGTGTACGGCCTGGTCCATATCCCGTACCGGCACACCTTGCCGGTGGCCAATTACTTTGTGGGCATCTTCTATGTCCTGGCCGGCGCTGTCTGCCTGTTCTGGCCGGGCCTGACCTTTGCCAACCCCTGGCCCATGGGCATCGTCTTCTTCACCGGCGAATGGTGGGGCGGCTATATCCTTTACCGGATGAAAATCGAGGAACCCGCCGGCTGAGGCCGGGTGGTGTGATTTGAAATTTGACATTCGAAATTTGGCACTTCCGCCTCTCCCCAATTCCCAATTCAAAATCCGCAATCCAAAATCCAAAATTCCCCCAACTCACAACCCACAACCGTTTGAACAGAAGGCGCAAAGACACAAAGAAAAGTCTTCTTCGCGTCTCTGCGTCTCTTGTTCAATCCCGCAACCCGAGGTGCCCCATGACTGCCAAGCCCATTCAGGATCCGCCGTATGAATCCCTGGAACGGCTCTTTCACGAACCCAGCCGGTTGGCCATTCTCTCGGCCCTCTGCGCCGCGCCGGGCGGCCTGTCGTTCACGGAACTCAAGGACAATTGCGACCTCACCGACGGCAACCTCAGCCGGCACCTGACCGCGCTGCAGGAAGCCGGCATCGTCCGGATCACCAAGGAATTCGTCGGCGTCAAGCCCCGGACCACCGTGTTCCTCTCCCCGGCTGGCTGCCGCCGTTTCCAGGACTATCTCCAGGCGTTGGAGCAGGTTCTGGAACAAGCCAAGGCCGCCGCCGCCGCCATCCCGGACCGGAAGCGTGTTTCGGCCGACAAAGCCCTGACCGCCCGTCTCGGCAAGGCGATCGCCTAGCCCGGCCAAGCCGGAACCAAGTTTGTGGTGCTATGCCATCTTTGCGGCCGGCTTGCCCGGGCTACGGTTGTACTGATTCACGGATAAATCATTCCCAGAATGCGACACTTTTCGCTCAGAAATTTGAATTGCCATTCGTACAGCGGCGGAGACATGAAAGAACGCGCTTCCCAGCAAGAAAGTTTGGGGCTCTTTGCCGTGCTGCTGCTGCCGGCGGCGGCGGGGTTGCCGCTGCTTGGCGTCTGGCTGGCGGGACAACCGGCGGCGGAATACTTTGAGTTCCCGCCGCTCACACGCTATGTCGCTCAGGCGCCGTTCGCCTGGCCGGTCTTCCTGGGACTGGCAGTCTTCACACTGGCCGTGATCCTGCCGTTCCTGTTCCGTTTCATCTTTTTCCGATTCCCGGCCCTTTCTCCCACGGGCCGCAGACCACGGGCCACGGCCCCTTTCGTCCCCGAACCCGCAACCCGCAACGCGCAACCCGCAACCTCTTCCCCCACAGACCACCGGCCACAGACCACAGACCCGTTCTTCCCCCGATGGGGCTGGTTCGCGCTCATGCTGCTCGCGGTCTCCTGGACCTTGGCCTGGACGCGCTTTCCGTGGTTCGCGCCGTTGCAGCGCTTCACCTTCATTCCGCTCTGGCTCGGCTATATCCTGATCGTCCAGGCGCTGACCTGCCGCCGGACCGGCGGTTGCCTGATGCTGCGCCGGCCGGGGTTGTTCCTGGCGTTCTTTCCCGCCAGCGCCCTGTTCTGGTGGTACTTTGAATACCTCAACCGTTTTGTGCAGAACTGGTATTATGTCGGCGCCCAGGGCATGGGACCGGCGCAGTATGCGGTGGTGGCCAGCCTTTCCTTCGCCACGGTGCTGCCGGCCATGGCGGCCACGGTGGAGTTTTTGGAAAGTTTCCCGCGGCTGACCGAACCGTTCCGCGCCTGGCGGCCGGTGCGCCTGCCTTCACCGCGCCTGTGGGGCGCCGCCGCGGTGCTCGGTTCCGCCGCCGGCCTGGCCGCGGTCGGGGTCCGGCCGGACTTTCTCTTCCCGCTGCTCTGGCTGGCGCCGCTCTTCCTGGTGGCCGGCTGGCAGGCCTGGCACGGACGCGACACCGTGTTCGGCGGCGTCCGCACCGGCGACTGGCGCGGCGTCGTGATCCCGGCGCTGGCGGCGCTGGTCTGCGGCTTCTTCTGGGAGATGTGGAACCTGCCGAGCCTGGCCAAGTGGGTGTATGCCGTGCCCTTTGTCAACCGCTTCCACATCTTCGAAATGCCGGTCCTCGGGTACGCCGGGTACCTGCCGTTCGGCCTGGAATGCGTGGTCGCCGCCGGCTGGGTCGAGGCGGGGTTGAACAGAAGGCGCGAAGACGCAAAGAACGATCCGTTGTAACTGCTTCCCCGCATTTGCATTGTTGACCCAAACCAGGAGACTCCCCATGGCCGACTCGTTCCAACCGCCCACTGTGATGCCGCCCCCGCCTGTGATCCCGCTGGACCCGGCTTCCCTTCAGGCCGCCGGCCAGCGCATGCTCGAAAACGGCCGGCGCGGCTTTTTCGGCACCACGTTCAAGCTTTTCTCCGTCGGGTTTCTGGTGCTCCTGCTGCTGATCCCGGTCTTCATGATCAATTCACTGCTGACCGAGCGGCAGTCGCGGCGCGATGGGGCGGTGAAGGAGATCACCTCGATGTGGGGCGATGCCCAGGAAGTGGTCGGTCCGGTGTTGATGGTGCCCTATCGTGCCCCGGTCAAGGTCGTCCGCCAGGAACGGGTCAACGGGCGCATGGAGAGCGTCGAAGTCGAGGAGATGAAAACCGTCACAGCCTTTTTCCTGCCGGAGCGCCTGGAGGCGGACGGCAGCCTCCTGCCGGAATTGCGCCGCCGCGGCATCTATGAGGCCGTGCTCTACCGCGGCAGTCTGACCCTTTCCGGCGTTTTCCGGCGCCCGTCCCTGGACGAATGGAAGGTGAAGCCGGAACAGATTCTGTGGGATGACGCCGTGGTGGTGTTCGCGGTCTCCGACCTGCGCGGCGTGGACGGCTCGCTGTCGGTGAACTGGGACGGCAAGAATCTGCCGTTCACGCCCGGCTGCAAGCTTCCGGGCTTCAAGTCCGGCCTGACCGCCTCGCTTCGGAACGCAGGGTTGGCGCAGGGACAGCAGGGAACCATTCCGTTCAATCTCAAATTCGGGTTCAACGGCAGCCGCGAGATCCGCCTCGCCCCCCTCGGCGCCCAGACCGAGGCCAAGCTGGCCGCGCCGTGGGCCGACCCGAAATTCATCGGCACGGTCGCGCCCGACAGCCGCGAGATCGGCACCGACCGCTTCACCGCCAAGTGGAAAGTCTCCGGGTTCAGCCGCTCCTATCCCCAGCAGTGGAGCGGCGCGGGCGACGGCTGCGTGTCCGGCGAGGACATCCGTTCGTCCATGTTCGGCGTGGCCTTGCTTAATCTGGTGGACGTCTACCGCGAGGTCGAGCGCGTTCTGAAGTATGCCATTCTCTTCATCGTCCTGGTATTCAGCACGTTCTTCCTGTTCGAGGTCACAGGGCGACTGCGCATCCACCCGGTGCAGTACATCCTGGTCGGGGCGGCGCTGTGTCTGTTCTACCTGGGGCTGCTGGCGCTGTCCGAGGTGGTCAGTTTCGGCAAGGCCTACCTTATCGGCGCCGCCGCGGCGACGTCGCTGATCGGGTTCTACAGCACGGGCGTGCTCAAGAGTGGCACCCGCGGCGGCCTGCTCACCGGCGGATTGGCGCTGGTCTACGGTTTCCTGTACGTCGTGCTCCAACTTCAGGACTTCTCGCTGCTCATGGGCACGGCCGGCCTGTTCATTCTCCTGGCCGCGATCATGGCCGCCACCCGCAAGACCGACTGGTACGCCCGGGATGCCGCCCAGGCGCCGCCCGCCGCCAAATTGAATCCATAAAGAGGGTTTTAACAGAAGGCGCAAAGACGCGAAGGGGATTCCCTTGGCGATCTTTGCGCCTTGGCGGGAGACGGTTTTGAACCCGGTTTGACGACCTCATACTAATTAAAAATAAAAGGATACTATTCGCGTTCATTAGCGGTTAAAAAAGAAAAGGTTATATAATTATGCGGTAAAAATACGTTCCTACTTTTGGAACCGCTAATAACCGCGAATGAACGCGAATGAAGTTGAATTAAAATGCTACGTTGTGACAAGTATAGGATCAATTTGATCTGTAATTAGAATCAGTCCGTTCCGTGCCGCAGGACGTGGGCGGTTTCGGCGGCGGAGAGACGGCGCCAGGCGCCGGTGGGCAGCGTGCCGAGGTCGAGCGGGCCCAGGCGGACCCGGCGCAGGCCGATGACATGCAGGCCCATGGCCTGGCACATGCGCCGAACTTCCCGCTTTTTACCTTCGCCCAGAACCACTTCCAGTTCGGCGCCGTTGTGCGTCCGCCGGAGGCCCTTGGCGGAAAGCGCGCGCAGGGTTTCGCCATCGTCCTCCATGCCGTCGCGGAAGATCGTTGCGAAATTGCCCGGGACTTCGCCGATGACGCGGACATGGTAGGTCTTGTGGAAACCGTGGCGCGGATGGGCCAGGCGTTGGGCCAGGTTGCCGTCGTTGGTGCAGATCAGGAGTCCTTCGCTGTCGCGGTCGAGCCGGCCGACGGTGAAGAGCCGGCCGAACTCCGTGGGGAGCAGTTCGAAGACGAGTTTTTTGGCGTGCGGATCGGCGGCGGAACAGGTGTAGCCGATCGGCTTGTTCAGGAGCAGGACGACGGCGGGCCGGTCTACGGTCAGGACGCGGCCGTCAAACTCGACCCGGTCCACGGCGGGATCCACGGTGAACGCCGGGGTGGCCACGGTCTGGCCGTTGACGCAGACCTTGCCGGCGACAATCAGTTCTTCCGCCTTGCGCCGGGCGGCGACTCCGGCCATGGCCAGGAACCGGGCTAGGCGCATGCGGCCGGTTTTTTCGCCGGCGTCGGCGGCCGGTGCAGTTACGGAGTTCGCGACCGGCGGAGGCGGGCGCGTCGGGGAAGGGGGGCTGTGGTTTGTTTCACGCATGCTTATATTGTCGCGCGGCGCAAGCCCAATGCAAGCCGCTACGGCGGCAATCCGCAAGGGCAATTTAAAAAAAACGATGGAGCACAAGACCGGCACCGCCTGAAGGCGGAACTCCGAACTCGGACGGTCCGGGTTGGGAGTTCCCACTTCAGTGGGGCTGTTTTCCCGCTGCGTCTCAGGAGTAATGGTCATGCATTATTTGCGTTTCCGCCAGGTCCATCTGGATTTTCACACGTCTCCGGACATCGCCGGGATCGGCGCGGCCTTTGAGAAAAAGGGGTTCCAGGAGACTCTGCGCCGGGGGCATGTCAATTCCATCACGCTCTTCTCCAAGTGCCACCATGGCTGGACGTACCATTCGACCGTCATCGGAAAAATGCACCCGCACCTGGGGTTTGACCTGCTCCGGGCGCAGTTCGATGCCTGCAAGGAGATCGACGTCAACGCGCCGGTTTATCTCTCGGCGGGATATGACGAGGTGGCCGCGGCCGCCCATCCCGACTGGCGCGAGATGGACGCCACCGGCAAACTTTCCGGTTCCGGGCCGCTGGACCCCGGGTACCACAAGCTGTGTTTTCACTCGCCGTACCTGGACTACCTCTGCGCCCAGATCCGGGAGGCGGCCCGGCTTTTCCCGAACTGCGACGGCATCTTTCTTGACATCATCAATCAGGGACCATGCTGCTGCCCGTACTGCTTGGCGGTGATGGCGAAAAACGGGCTGGATCCGCGGCAGGAGACGGACCGTCGGAAGTGCGCCGAACTTGCGGTCGAGCGCTATTACCGCGACACCACCGCCGCCGCGCGCTGCGACAACCCGGCCATGCCGGTCTTTCACAACAGCGGCCACATCACTCCCGGGCGGCGGGACAGTCTTCCGTATTTCTCCCACCTGGAACTGGAGTCGCTGCCCACTGGCGGCTGGGGCTATGACCATTACCCGATGTCGGCCAAGTACGCCGCCCAGCTCGGGCTCGATTTCCTCGGCATGACCGGCAAATTCCACAGCACCTGGGGCGAGTTCGGCGGATTCAAACACCCGAACGCCCTGCGCTATGAATGCGCCGCCATGCTCGCCTTTGGCAGTAAGTGCAGCGTCGGCGACCAGCTCCATCCCGGCGGCGCCCTGGACCCCAGCACCTATGACATTATTGGCGCGGCCTATGCTGAGGTCGAGCGGAAAGAGCCGTGGTGCGACCGCGTCGAAAACGTGGCCGATGTCGGCTTGCTTCTCAGCGGCGCTGTCAGTGGCCGGCGCGAACCGGCCGCGGACACCGGCGCAGCGCGGATCCTGCTCGAAGGGCATTTCCTTTTTGACGTCCTGGATTTGGACGTGGACTTCAACCGGTACAAGGTCCTGGTGCTGCCCGACGACGTCGCGGTGGGGCCGGAACTGAAGGCCCGGCTCGATGCGTACCTGAAACAGGGCGGCCGTCTCTTCCTGACCGGCGCCAGCGGCGCGGCGGCGGACGGCCGGAGCTTTCTCTTCGACATCGGCGCGGAGTATGCCGGGCCGAGCCCGTTCCAGCCGGACTATGTGCTGCCGCGGCTGGACCTGCGGGCGGAGTTCGTCCGGTCGCCGATGGTCATGTACCGCGGTTCGCACCGGATCCGGGTGACGGACGGCGAGTCTCTCGGCGCGGTGCATGATCCGTACTTCAACCGCGGGTTCAACCGCTTTTGCAGTCACCAGCATACGCCCAACCGGCCGGAGGCGTCCGGGTTCGACTGCGGCGTGCGCAAGGGCGGCATCGTCTACCTGGCGCACCCGGTGTTCGGGACGTACCGCGACTGGGGCGCTGTGGCCTGCCGCGAGTATGCGGTGAAGGCGCTGCGGTTGCTGCTCGGCGAAACCGCGACGCTGCAAGTCAACCTGCCGTCCACCGGCCGGGTCACGCTCATGCGGCAGCCGGCGGAAAAACGGCAGGTCCTGCATCTGCTTCACGCCACCATGAGCACCCGCGGCGGCAACGGCGTGTTCTTCGGTTCTCCCCACCATTTCGAGGTGATCGAGGAACTGCTGCCGCTGCGGGGCACGGACGTGACGCTGCGGCCGCCGCAACCGGTGACGCGCGCCACGCTCGAGCCGCAGGGCGCGGAACTGCCGCTCACCCGGAACGCCGACGGCTCCGTGAGCCTGCGCGTCGAGGAATTCACCTGCCACCAGATGGTGGTGCTGCACGAAAGCTGAGAGGGTGCGGCGTTGACTATGAAATCGTTTCTTCCGATCTTCGTTGCGGCTGCGGGCCTGCTGCTGGCGGGCGTTGTCCGAGGCCAGGAGCCGGCGACGGAACCGGCGGCGCGGCTGGATCGCTTCGGGATACGTCAACTCAATCCCACGCGGGTGGCGGGGCGGGACTATGCGGCGGCCTGGGACAATGGCCGCGCCCGCACTCTCGGCGGGCAGGTTGATCCGGACGACCCGTGGTTCGACGCCGGGCACGGCGACGGCACATGCCGGATCGACGGCAGGGGAACTCTTACGGCAACAGGGGATTACGTGCGGATGTATGTGCATGATCCCAGGCGCCGGGCGATGTGGTCGCCGAACCTGGAGATCACGGTTTACGTCACGCGCGTTTCCGAAACGAAGCGGGTGTCTTACTCCGGCGTGCAGATCTTCGCCCGCACCAACCACGGCACGACCGGGACGGAAACCGTCAATCTCTGTGATGATCGCGGCTACGGGGCCAAGGTCACCCTGGACGGGCGGTTTGCCTTTGAGAAAGAAACCCGGCACAACGGGCCGAGCGGGTATTCGGGTTCCCCGGAAAACCGTCCCTGGGACCAGTGGCCGGCCGGGACGACCGTGGGCGTCAAGTACATTCTCCGCGACTGTAACGGCGGCCGGCACGTCCGCCTGGAACTGTGGCGCGATTTGACCGGCGGCCGGGACGGCGGACAATGGAGCAAGATCGCGGAGCACTCCGACACCGGCGAAAACTGGGGCCGGGACGCGGATTCGCCCAAACCCGGCGTGGATCCGGCCCTGCCGTTGACGCTCAGCCGGATGCTTCCGGACTCCGAGAGTGGCCTGCCGATGCTCACCGTCTATCTGCGGCACGAGTTCGGGACCATGACCTACCAGAAGCTCAGCATCCGCGAAATTGATCCACTGCCGTAGCGGACCCGAACGCTGAAAATTGAACCAGGGCAGGGCAACGCCCCATATGCAAAAACGAACGTCGAACATTGAACATCGAACGTAGAACGTTGAAGTAAAACCTGACAGCTTCTATGCACCGCATAGATCCCGATTCGACGTTGGACGTTCAACGTTCGATGTTCGACGTTCGTGTTTTTCATGCAACGCGCGTGTACTGGTAGAGCAGGATCGCCAGGGTCATGAGCAGGGCGCCGGCGCCGCGCTGGAGGAGCAGGCGGTTGCTGCGCAGGTTGTCCAGGTGTTGCCAGCCGAGCCGGGCGATGACGGCGCCGATGATGACGTTAAGGATGCCGCGGACCGACTGCGCCATGGCGCCGTAGACCACGCCGATGCGTGCGAAGCAGAGAAACAGCAGGATCATGGAGCTGAACCAGGTCACGCTGAAGGGCAGGGCGTGAAGCTGCCGCGACCAGCCGGTCATTTCCCGGCGCCCCAGCACGACGCCGGCGCCGATAACTCCGGTGAGGATATAGGAGAACGTCACCGCCAAGAGGGCGGGCATAGCCGCGCCGCCCTGGCGAAGTTCGCGGATGAGCGCGCCGATGCAGAGGTCGGAGGCGGCGTACCCGCAGCAGGTTAGCAGCATCAGCAGCAGCGGGCGTAGATGAGTTAACCGCTTTGGCGGTGAAATCAGGAATCCGGCCGCCACGCACAGTCCCACGGCGACCCAGCCGCCGGGTGTGACGGCGAGACCGAGGATCCAGGGCGAGGCCAGGGCCAGGACCGGGATTTTCAGGCCGATCAGCGGGGCGACCTGCGAGGCGTCCGCCTCCCGCAGCGCCTGGAACAGCAGGCACTGGGCGGCCAGGTAGAAGATGGCGCATCCGCTCAGGGCCGGCAGCCAGGTTCGGAGCGGCCCGAGGTTGCCACCGACTACGAAGGGCAGCAGCAGCACGGCGAAAACACCCATCTGGAGATGCGCCATGCCGAACAGCGA
The DNA here is from genome assembly GCA_903894975.1 of uncultured Lentisphaerota bacterium. GTDB lineage: Bacteria > Verrucomicrobiota > Lentisphaeria > Oligosphaerales > CAITYL01 > CAITSE01. Next base: position 15,684 of record CAITSE010000303.1, on the reverse strand, counting down.
CCAGGCCCCGCGGTTTGTCGCCGCGTAATAATGCCGGGAACAGAGATAGGACAGGGATGCGCCAAGAGCGGACCCCAGCCCCATCAGGAGGCCAGCCAGATCGGAAGACATAAAACTCCGCGGATTAATCGTGAACGCAAAACCGGTATACTATAAGCCAGGAGCAGCTTGAAACTGGAAAGATGCACTGGCGAGTCAGATATGGTTTATGCCGCCGGCAGGGTGAGGCCGTAGCGGGCGAGGCAGTCCAGGAAGTCCGGCGGCGGCGGCGCGGTGAATTCGACGCGTTCGCCGGTGCGGGGATGGGGGAAGGTCAGCTTCCAGGCGTGGAGCATCTGGCGGTCGGGCATGAAGGGCATTTCCTGGCGGCGGCCGCCGTAGATGGCGTCGCCGAGCACGGGATGGCGCAGGTGCGCCATGTGTACCCGGATCTGGTGGGTGCGGCCGGTGAGGATACGCACCCGCAACAGGCTGGCATGAACCGTGGTGGCGATCACCTCATAATGCGTTTCGGCGGGCTTGCCGGCATGGTCCAGGACCGACATCTTCTTGCGGTCGGTTCCGTGCCGGCCAATGTTGGTGCGGATCTCACCGCGGAGCTGGGGCAGGGCGCCGATGATCACGGTCAGGTAAGTTTTGGAAACCAGGTGTTCCTTGAAGGCGTGGCGCAGCGCTGCCAGCGCGTCCACGGTCTTGGCGATGACCAGTGCGCCGGAGGTGTCCTTGTCGAGCCGGTGGACGATGCCGGGGCGCATTTCGTCGTCGATCATCTCCTTAAACTCTTCCGTGGCATTGGCCAGGAGCCCCTGGACCAGGGTGCCGGTCCAATTGCCCTTGGCCGGATGCACGACCATGTCGGAGGGTTTGTTCAGAACCAGGAATTCCGGCTCCTCCGCCAGGATGTCCAGGTCGATGTTTTCCGGCTGCAGGACAAAGCTTTTGTCTGCCGGCCAGTTGAAGGTGACTTCATCGCCGGCGCGGAGGGTTTCGGAGGGGCGGACGAATTTGCCGTTGATGCGGATGTCCCCGTCTTTGATGCGGTGCTGGAACCAGCAGCGGGATTTCCAGGGCAGGTGTGCTGCGACAAAGGCGTCGAGCCGTTCGCCTGCGGCTTCCGCGGGCACGTCCAGGCGGTCCGGGCGCTGGTCCGGCGGCGGCGGGGCCGGCATGGGCGCGGCCGAGCCGTCCGGCAGTTCCTGTTCTTCTTCGTTGTGACTCATGGAGTTCCCCGTTCCCCGTTCGTTTTCAAAACCGTTTCCCGCCAAGGCTGCAAAGCCGCGAAGAAATTCATTTTTTTGCCGCGAAAGAACGCAAAGATCGCAAAGATTGACGCTGTTTTTTTTGCCCGCTAAATACGCGAAATGTCGCGAAATGGAGTCCGGAATTTTTTCGCGCCTTTTCGCGGAATTTAGCGGGCAAAAGGCTGTTTCTGCATGATTCAGGTCAGCGGTTAGCCTCCCGCATTGGTTTTCGTCTCGCCCCGAATTTTCCCAGCACGAAGAAGAGAATCAGTCCGGCGGGCAGCAGGAGGATGGCGGTGTTCTGGCCCGGGGTCAGCATGCCTCCGGCCGGATAATCGCCGCGCAGGCCTTCCAGAATGAAGCGGCCGCAGGCGTAGACGCTCAGGTAGACGGCGGCCAGCTGGCCGTAGCGCGGAAGCCGTTTTTCCAGCAGCAGCAATCCGCCGCAGAGCAACAGGTTGAAGCCGGATTCGAAGAGCTGTACCGGCAGGACCGGCAGGCAGGCGACGGCGTCCGGCGGCAGCAGTCCTTTGGCGATCTGGATGGCGCGGACATCCGAGGTGGCGGGATAGGTCCAGGCCAGGACGGAATCCGAGACCTTGCCGAAGCAGCAGCCGTTGAGGAAGCAGCCGATGCGGCCGAAGGCGTGGGCCAGGGGCAGGGCGGGCACTGCGAGATCCGCGATGTTGCCCAGCGGCAGCCGGTTCCGGCGGGCATAAAGCAGCATGCTCAGGGTGGCGGCGATGAAGCCGCCGTAGAAGACCAGCCCGCCGTGGTCGATGCGCAGCATTTCCAACCAGGGCTGGCCCTGGAATTGGCTCCAGTGCGTGGTCACATACAGGAGGCGTGCGCCGGCCACGCCGGCCAGCATAGCCGTTAGCGCCAGGTTGCCGGCGTGCGTCTCGCCCACGGTGGATTTGCGGGCGCGGGCCAGCAGAACCCAGTACCCGGCCACGAAGCCTATCGCGAAAAATACACCGTACCAACGGATGGTGAGCGGGCCGAGATATAGGGCGACAGGATCCATGGCCTCCTCGGGCGGCGGGGGTGAGAAAGAGGGTGAATGTAGCGGTGGCCGGAGCTGCGTCAACTGCGGGTGCGAAGGTTGTGAAGCGATTGGGTTCGCGCGTTGCCGCCTCCCGTGATACAGTGTCGCCCAGTCCCTCCGCGTCACGGTCAGGCAACCACCAGGAGTTTTTTATGAAATGGCATTCAATCGTGTTTGGGATGGTCATGACACAAGCGTTGGTATGGGGGTTGATTTCTTCCAGCCAAGCGGCTGAGGAACCGGTAAACCTGGCGCAGGGTAAAACCGCCACCGCGTCAGGCGTGCAAGAAGAATACGCGGCGGCGTTGGCCGTGGATGGTAATGTGGAAACCCGCTGGTCGTCGGAATTCATTGACGAGCAGTGGCTCCAGGTGGACCTTGGTTCGGCACAGAAAATTGGCAAGGTCGTGCTGGTGTGGGAAACAGCTTGTGCCGCAGAATACAAGCTGCAAGTGTCGGATGACGGTAAAACTTGGAAGGATGTGGCCAGCGTGACGGAGGGGAAGGCTGGCGAGGATGTCCGGGAGTTTACCCCGGTAAAGGCGCGTTTCGTTCGCATGCTGGGAAGCAAGCGCGGCACGGAATGGGGATATTCCATCTGGGAGTTCAAGGTTTATGGCGTGAAATGAAGAACCCCGACCTCATCACAGGACGTCTGACATGATTGTCATCCGCTATCAATCGGCCACCGGTCCGGCGTTCGGTTTGGTGGAAAATGGGGTGGCCTTCGCCTTGGATGGCGACCTGTTTGATCCGGCGCGGCCAGTTCGTCGGGGCCGTAAAATCGGGCCGCTGGCGGATGTCCGCCTGCTGGCGCCGGTCGCGCCCGGCAAGATCGTGGCCGTCGGCCGTAATTATGCCGACCACGCCAAAGAGCACGGCGGCGAGGTGCCGCCGGAGCCGCTGCTGTTCCTCAAGGCGCCCTCTGCGGTGGTCGGGCCGGGGGAGGCGATCCGTTTGACGCCGTTGTCGCAACATGTCGAGCACGAGGCGGAACTGGCTCTGGTGATCGGGCGGACCGCCAAGCATGTGCCGGTGGCAAAGGCCTGGGATTATGTCCTGGGTGTGACTTGCGCCAACGACGTGTCGGCGCGCGATTTGCAGAAGCGTGACGGCCAATGGGCCCGGGCCAAGAGCCTTGACACGTTTTGTCCGCTCGGTCCCTGGATCGTCACCGGACTGAGCCTGGACGAGGTCCTGAACCTGCCCATCACCTGTCGGGTCAACGGCGTGGTGAAACAGCAGGCGACTGCGGGCGACATGGTCTTCGGCCCGGCGACGCTGGTGGCCCATGCGTCCGCGGCCATGACGCTTTTCCCGGGCGACATCATCCTCACCGGCACCCCGGCCGGCGTCAGCCCGATCCGCGCCGGCGATTCCGTCGAAGTCGAACTCGGCCGCATCGGCATCCTGCGCAACCCTGTGCTCGGAGACGAATAGGGACAGGTTGCCAATCACTGCCAGCGCGATGACGGTTGTGGGGTTTTGCCGGGATGACGGCCTGTCACCCGGTTCGTTCAGGGGGTGATACGAGTATCGTTTCCCTGTCCCTTAATCCGTGTCCCTTAATCCGCTGTCGTTGCCCAAGCGGCAACTGGTTCACCGCCGGCGGTTGACGAGGGCGTTGAGCCAAGCGCCGAGCCGGTCGCGGTAGGGGTTGGCGGGGAAGGCGAGGAGCAGGTTTTGCGCGGAGTCCGCCAGGCGGCGGGCGTTGGTCAGGAGGGCGGTTTCGGCGCCGGAGTCGCGGATCAGGGTGCGGGCGCGGTCAAGGCCGGCGGCATCGAGGCGGGGATTTCCCGCCAGGCGGCGGAGTTCGCGCCGGGCCGCGGGTGTGGCCATGGTCAGGGCATGGCAGAGCAGGAGGGTTTTCTTGCCCTCGCGCAGGTCGGCGCCGACGGGCTTGCCGAGTTCAGCGCTGTCTCCGAACACACCGAGCCAATCGTCCAGAAGCTGGAAGGCGACGCCGGCGTTTTCGGCGAAGTCGCCAAGGTTGCGGGCCTCCTGGCAATCGAAGTCACTGGAATCCAATCCAATAAGGACTCCAGCTTGGGCCGCGAAACGTAATAGCGCGCCAGTTTTCAGGGCGATCATGTGTTCGATAGCGGTGGCCGAAGGCATGGCTTTGCCGGCGGCGAACTCGACGTCGAGTGCCTCGCCGCTGAGCAGGGCCGGGGTCAGGGTGCCGCAGAGCCGGCGGACCAGGGCCAGGGCGATCTCCGGGCGGATACCGTCCCCGGTGCCGCGAGCCAGCGTGTCGACCGCCCAGCCGTGCTGGATGTCGCCGGCGAGCATGGCCTGGTCGCAGCCGTGACGTTTGGCGGCGGCGCCGGTTTTCCGGGCGCCGGGATAGGATTCGCGCAGCAGCACCTGGCAGGCGGGCTGGCCGCGGCGAGTCTCGTCGCGGTCGATGATGTCATCATGGACCAAGGTCCAGTTGTGATAGAGTTCGACGGCCAGAGCGGCATGTCGGGCCTTGGCCGGATCGCCGCCGACCAGGCCGCAGCTCCACAGGAGCAGGGCGGGGCGGAGACGTTTCCCGCATCGTTCCGGGTAGGCGCGTACCGCGTCGGCCAGGGCGGCGGGCCGCACGGTGCCAGGCAGGGTTTCCCGGTGCAGCAAGTCGTTGATCATGCTGGCGGCGCGGTCGAGTTCGGCGGCGTAATCCGCGGCGACGCCTGTTCTCATGTCCGTCATGCCTGAGCCCTCCGCTGGTCGTCGTCCGGGATGATGGGTGTCCCGCGGTTCACAACCACAGGAACCTAGCCGGCTTAGAGATTTTTACCATCCCCCTGGGAGCGCCGAGTTGCACTCGGCATTTCTTCATCCCGAACGCCGGGCATTATCCCAAGGCCAGGCCTTCGCCGTGGCCGCCAGTCCGGTTCGGAGGGAGGGGTAGGGCGAAAGCCCTAATCCCTACCCCTATCCAGAGGGGGGAGGATTGCGTCCGGCCGCAGTCTGGCAATATTACAACGACTGCGACTGCTGCGGTCCGCGAGAGGTGGTTACCCATAGAGGATTCCTCCATGAAATTCCTGCATCTGTTTTTCCTGTTGGCGGTTGCCGTCTCCGTGTCTGCCGTCGAACCGGTCGCCGCCACCAGGCCGCTGCTCTCACCGCTATTTGGCGACCATACGGTGCTGCAACGGGACCGCCCGGCGGTGTTGTGGGGGTGGGCCGATCCGGGAGCCGCCGTGACGGTGACGCTTCGCGGTCCCAACCTGCCGGCGAACGCGACCGCCACGGCCGTCGCCGGGACGGATGGCCGGTGGCTGACGCGGCTCGGCCCGCTGCCGGCCGGCGGACCGCATGTCCTGGAAGCCGCGGCCGGAATCCGGTGCAGCACCTCCACGGATGTGCTGGTCGGCGACGTCTGGCTGTGCTCCGGCCAGTCGAACATGGAATTCACCGTGTCGGGAGCGAAAGACGCGGCGGCGGAGAAGGCCGCCGCCAACTGGCCGCGCATTCGCCAGTTGGCGGTCGGACGCGTGATCGCCGGCGAGCCGCAACCGCAGCAGGCGCTGAGTTCGGCCAAATGGGTGGCATGCACGCCGGGAACCGTAAGCAATTTCACCGCGGTCGGGTATTTCTTCGCCCGGCAGGTGCACCAGGATCTTCAGGTGCCCATCGGCCTGGTCAACAGCTCGTACGGCGGCACCCGCGCGGAGTGCTGGGTCAGCCCGGAGGCGCTGTCGCCCATGCCGGAGTTCGCGGCACCGGTCACCCGTTTCCAGGAACTGGTCGCGCGCTGTCGTGAGCAGCAGGCCCGCACCGGCAAGGACTACGACACCCTGATTCGCGAGTGGTACCGGGCCAACGATCCTGGCTCCGCCGGCGACCCCGCGCCCTGGGCGGATCCCGAGGCATCCACTGCCGCCGATTGGCGCGACGTCACTCTTCCCGCCAAGCTTAAAGAAGCCAAGGCCGTACCCCCGGATTTCACGGGAACGATCTGGCTGCGCCGCGATTTCAACCTGCCCGCGGAGGCGGCCGGCAAAGGCGGTATGCTGAATCTCATCCGAGTGAAGGATATGAATGCGGCGTGGATCAATGGCAAAAGCGTTGGCGACAGCGAATCGGTCAACTGGTTCCGCAAACAGCGCGTGCCGGCCGGATTGCTGCGGGCCGGGCGCAACACGGTCGCCGTGCGCCTGGTCTGCCTGGACGGCGAATGCGGCCTGACCGGAAAGGCCGAGGAACTGGCGCTGACCCCGGAAGGGCTGCCGCCGGCGCCGCTGGCCGGCGTGTGGAAGCTGCGCCTGGGCACGGCCTTTGCCGCCGCTCCGCCGGCGCCGGTGCGGTATGACCGGGTCCCGGGCATCACCTCGCTGTACAACGGCATGATCGCGCCGCTGCTGCCGCTCACACTGACCGGCATCCTCTGGTACCAGGGCGAGAGCAATACCGACGCCGCCTGGCAATACCGCACGCTGTTGCCGGCGCTGATCCGCGACTGGCGCGGGCGCCTTGAACAGGGCGACCTTCCGTTCCTGGTCGTGCAACTGCCCAACCACATGGGCCGCGGCACACGGCCGGAAATGTCGGCCTGGGCCGAAATGCGCGAGGCGCAGTCCCTGACCGCGCGCCAGGTTCCGAACTGCGGCCTGGCGATCACCATCGACATCGGCGAGGCGGACAACGTTCACCCGCTCAACAAGCAGGATGTGGGCAAACGTCTGGCGCTGACGGCCGAGGCCCAGGTTTACCGCCTGCCAGTCGCCGCCTCCGGGCCGCGCTTCCGGGCGCAGACGGTCGAGGGCGGCGCGATCCGTCTGGCCTTCGACGATGCGGTCGGGCTAAAGAGCGCGGACGGGAAGGAACTAGTCGGCTTCGCCATCGCCGGCAGCGACCGGAAGTTCAAGTGGGCCACTGCTCGCCTTGATGGCGTCGCGGTAGTTGTCTCCGCCCCGGACGTGGCGGCGCCCCTGGCGGTACGGTACGCCTGGGCCAACAACCCGGCCTGCAATCTGACCAACGCCACCGGCCTGCCGGCCGCCCCGTTCCGCACCGACGACTGGCCCGGGGGCACCAGCCCCAAATAATTCCCCTCGGGAAAAAGCGCCCCAGGCCACAGTCGGCGCGGCGGGTCATGGCGTTGCCACGTCCCCTTTGGGCTCTTTCAGGGCGCCATAGACCTTATGCAGCAGGTGTTCCACGGCCAGCTTCCGGAACTCACCGTCACTCATGAGCTTCCCGAAGATTTCTTCGTTGCCTTCCATGCGGTCGATGACCAGCCCCTCGAAGGCTTTCTCGAACACATACCGGAAGTCGTCCTTCGAGTTCGTCACGGCGGCTTTCTTGAGGGTGTCGCTCTCAATCGCTTCTTCTTGGATCTGGTCAAAGAAGAGCTGGTCGGCCTGGGTGAAGTCGGTTCCGAAACGTTCGTTGAGGATGTCGATGAGTTCCGAGAGCCGGATCTTTTGATCCTCCTGTCCCGTGCCGACATCGCTGGGGCCTTTCAACGGTTTCGTTTCTCCCGTGCTCAGATCGATTTGCCCTTCGCTGATCTTTTGCAGTCGGTAGTATTGGAGGGCGACTTCGTCTTCCAGGTGATAGCCTGGACCGGTCTCGCGCCGGGGCAGTTTGGTCAGCAGGAAGCGCAGGTAGGTGTAAAGCTGTTCCAAGTCGGAGTCCTGGTAGGGAATCACCTGGGAAAGGAAACTGTACAGGTTGCGGAAGTTGACCAGCAGCGCCTTTTCCTCTTCCCGTTTTTCCTCCGGACGGGCCTTGAAGCGTTCCACCGCCTGATCCAGAATGCCGTTCATTTGCGCGTGATCGAGCACGGTCTCTTTGCGGCGCGGCTTGAAATAGACCGCGCAGAACGCCTTGACCTCCTCCGTGAAGATCAGCCCGGTCTCCTCGATCTGGTGTTGCAGCCGGTACAGGTGCTGCGCGTCCGTCAGTGGTTCGGCGGGCGTGTCTTCGTAATACGGTTTGAACGCCTTGAAGATTTCTTCCGGCGTGTTGCGGAAATCCAGGATGAAGGTGTCTTCCTTGCCGGCGCAGGTCCGGTTCAGGCGCGAAAGGGTCTGCACGGCCTGCAAGCCGGTGAGCTTCTTGTCGACATACATCGTGTGCAGCAATGGCTGGTCGTAGCCGGTCTGATATTTCTCCGCCACGAGCAGCACCTGATACTCGTGACTGTCGAACTTTTCCGGCAGCTCGCGTTCCTTGATGCCGCCGTTCATGCCGACTTCCGTCCAGTTCTTGCCCGGCGCCTCCGGGTCTTCCACCACGCCCGAGAAGGCGACGAGTGCCTTGATGTCCGTATAGCCCTTTTCGGCAATGTACTTGTCGAAGGATTGCTTGTAGCGCACGGCCTGAAGCCGCGAATCGGTGACCACCATGGCCTTGGCGCGGCCGCCGATCTTGTGTTTCACATGGGTGCGGAAGTGCTCCACTATCACCTCGGTCTTGGTGCGGAGATTGACCGCGTGGAGCGCCAACGTTCTGGCCAGCGCCCGGGCGGCCCGTTTGCGCTCCACATGCGGATCCTGGTCGCTGACCTGAACCAGGCGGAAATACGCCTCGTAGGTGATGTAGTTCTTCAGCACATCAAGGATGAACCGCTCCTCGATCGCCTGCCGCATCGTGTAGAGATGGAACGGCGATTCGCCCGACGGGCCGGGTTCGTCAAACACCTTTTTCGTCTTGTATTTGGGCGTCGCGGTGAAGGCGAAGAAGCTCAGGTTCGGCTGCTTGCTGCGTTTCAGCATCTCCCGCACCACCCCGGCGAGGTGATCCGCATCTTCGTCCTCATCCAACCCATGCTCCGTGACATACGCCGCTGTCGCTTCCTGGATGCCCTCGGCATTCAGGACGCTCTTGAGTTCCATGGCGCTTTCCCCGGACTGCGAACTGTGCGCCTCGTCCACGATCACGGCAAAGCGTTTGTCCTTGGTGGGGATGTCCAGGCCGTAGGGCTCGTCTTTTCGCAATTTTTCCAGGGTTTCCACGATGAACGGGAATTTCTGCAGGGTGGCGATGATGATCGGCGTGCCGCCGGCCAGGGCCTGCACCAGTTGCCGGGTGTCCTCATCCACCTTCTGCACCACCCCCTGTTTGTGGTCGAACTGGTAAATCGTGTTCTGGAGCTGCTGGTCCAGCACCCGGCGATCCGTCACCACGATCACCGAGTCAAAAACCTTCTTGTCGTCGGCGTCATGCAGGCAGGAGAGCCGGTGCGCCAGCCAGGCGATGGAATTGGACTTGCCCGAACCGGCCGAGTGCTGGATCAGGTAGTTCCGCCCCGGCCCATGCGTCCGGGCATGCGCCACCAGCCGGCGCACGGAATCGAGCTGATGGTAGCGGGGGAAGATCATGGTCTCCCGGGTGATCTTGCGGATTCCCTCGTCGGTGAGGATGCGCTTCTCCTCGATCTGGAGATGCATGAAGCGCCCCAGGATGTCCAGCAGACTGTCCCGCTGCCAGACTTCCCGCCACAGATAGGCGGTGCGGTAGCCGCCATCGGCGGCCGGCGGATTTCCGGCGTGCCCCTGGTTGCCGAGGTTGAAAGGGAGGAAATGCGTCTTGTCCCCGCTCAGCCGCGTGGCCATGAAAACCTGATCCTGATCCACCGCGAAATGCACCAGCGCGCGCTTCTTGAAATCAAAGAGCAGCTCCCGCGGGTCCCGGTCCTTCTTGTATTGCCGGACGGCATCTTCCACGGTCTGGCCGGACAGCGGGTTTTTCAGTTCCACCGTGGCGATGGGCAGGCCATTGAGGAACAACGCCAGATCCAGCGACTTGGCATGCGCCTCCCCGTAGAAAAGCTGCCGCGTCACACTCAGCACGTTTTGGGAATAGAGCGCCAGCGTGTCCGGGTTCATCCGATTGCTGGGGGCGAAGACGGCCACGCGCAGGTTTTTCCCATAGCACTTGAACCCCTGCCGCAGCACCTTCAACATCCCCTTGGTTTCCAGCTCCTTGCCCAGGTGGTCCAGCACCACGTTGCCGGTTTCCGCGCCGTGGATGTCCGTCAGGCTCTTCCACGGCTTCTTTTGCGTGGCCTGGATGAAGCCGAGCAGCAGCGCCGGATCCAGTGCCCGCGCCTTGTCATACCGCCCCGCCGCCGCGCCCTTGGTGTAGTCCACCAAGACATACCCGCCCTGCGTGGTCAGGTGCTCCACAATCGCATCTTCCAGCCGGGCCTCGGTGTGCTTTTGATTGGCAGGCATGAAGGTTCTTCCAGTGGCAGAGGAGGCCAACTTTACCTTATGGGAAGGTTATGGTAAAATTTTGCCATTTTCTTTACATAAGAAAATGGTCAGCGTAAAATTCTGTTCGCCCAGCACTCGGTTGACCTTTTCAAGGTTTGTGGAAGAAAGGCCAACGCCGCCGCACGTCAACGGATTCAGGCAACCCAGTTCAGAGCTTCGCGGTCCAACTCTCCTTTGTTGACCAAGGTTGTCTCCACCACCCAGGTCGACACATCAAAATGAGCGGCGGCTTCCGCAATGTCTTCATCATCCGGCTGGTCTGTCTGTATTTTCTCCAAAAGGGCGTCGAACGGGCACAAAAATTCTTGGGCAAAGGCCCGTTGAAACTGCTGCCTCGAAGTTTTGGCGTCCGTCGCTGGGATCAATCGTCCGCCATTGAAATAACAAAGATGATCGCCCAGCAGCCGGCTGGTGGCAAAGCGCCGGCTGGTTGACCATGATCTGTCGAAGTAAAGATCAAAGCCGTCGTCGGTTTCTGTGCGCAGTACAATTGGCATGGGCGTGGCCGCTTTGGTCCGGTCACTAAAGACTGCCGGGGTGGTTCCCAGCAGGTCCGCTAATTGACTGTTGGTGATCGGCTGCTTGCCCAGCCCCCATTCCTTTCGAGCCAGTTGGGCGAGTTTGGCGGCCCGTTGCCAGGGCCGTGCATTGGCATCATCTTTCTGCAACGATGTCAACTTCGGCATCTTGCCGCGAAATCCCCCGCTCGCCGGCGTTGTCTTTGAGCTGGCGAGATCAAGGATTGACTGCAACACTTCAGCGGTGGAGTGTCGTCCCTGGGCAGCCACTTCCTCCAAGGCTTGGCCTCCCAGCCGAGCCTTATCCGCGATCAACAGTTCGAGGATCTCCGCCGGGGCATCGTCCGGGTCATAGCCACACAGTGCCTCCAGCTTGCGCCACTGGCTCGCGGTGGGATCACGACGCTCCTTCAACACCTCCGACCAAAGTTCTGGAAGTGTATCGTCCTCGATGCCCAGCGAATGCATGCGGGAGAGCACGCACTCCAGGAAGGCATCCACTTTCCGTTCGAACTCCGCTGCCGTGATGCGGGCAACCATTTGGTTCAGATAACGGATCGGTTCAAAGGGGGCAGGCTTCATCCTGGGGCGGGATGCCACCGCCAAACTGTCCCCATCGCTGGCAAAAATTACGTTGGGCCAGACATAGCCCCCACCGGCTGAGGCCATGCTATGGGCGATGCGCCAGTCGGCGTCCTTTTGGGAACTGCGGGTTTCCGGTTCCCAGCGCAGCCTCCACCAGTTGGCTGCAAACCACGTCGCCAGGCGATGGGCGCAGCCTCGCAGGTGATTCGTCACGGTGCTGGCTTCTTGATCTTCAAGAAGCGTCAGCCAGTTGTTGCCCACGGCCAGGCCGATATCCGCATAAAATGCACGGTCCAACGGGCTGCCGGTCTGACGCCCCAGCCACCTGCACTCAATTTTCAATTCCTCATTCATGAAAGGCTCCCCACTTCTCGATGACCTTCTCGCGGAAGGCGTCGTCCTCCAGCATCGGGTAGCCGTGGTAGGCGCCGGTTTTACGGTTTTCCAACTGCGCTTCCAACGGCACGCCTTCCTCGCTGACCGCCCAGATATTCTGCGGGAAACCATTGCGCGCCTGCTCGCTCACCAAGCCCCGCCGGATGCCTTCCTTCAAGAGCTTCAGCGCCAGTTTGCGCTTAAAAATGTTGGCTCCGTCACAAAGAGTCTTGCCGGGGCGCGGTCCCAATGGCGGAGGAAGGCCAAAATCTCCAGGATTTCGCTTGTGCTCCCCATTGCCACCGTACTGCACCGCTTTCGCCAGGCGCTCCAAGTCCGCCTTCGCCGGCGATTTGGCAAAGCGGTGTTTCGGGTTGGAAGTAGTCCGTTTGGGAAACATAATCACTCCGGCTTTGAGGAGAAATGTACTATGCCAGTTGGTCGGTTGGCCAGTCCTTGCGCTTATGTTCCACGGGCGCCCCGCCAGCCGCGCACGTCGATCTTGCCGGTGGTCGCGGCGGTGATCAGCGCGGTGCGGTATTCGGTGAGTCGGGCGATCGTGCTTTCAGTCGCTTGTGCCAGCTTGTCAAGTTTCCTCAGTCGTTTCTCAAGGTCATGGGAAATTTCTTTCTGTTCATTCCGCGGGGGCACGGGGAAGGTGAATTTCTTGAGCGTCTCTGTTTCCATTTTACGAGTGCCGTGTGCGGACTCCTGAGCCAGGGCAGAGAATATTTTCCCGAACCCAACGAGAGACCAAAATAAATATTCAACTTCCAGCTTATCCCCAGTCCGGAGAGCCTTCATATCTTGATTAATGGTCACAGGGCGTTCTGTAACAGCGGTTGGAAAGGAATGGGCTAATATCATACCTCTTACCACCACCAAAACCGTGTGTGTCGGAATCAAGGAGATTGACGTTTCCGCAAGGGCCTTCTCCGTTATCCGGTCGGTGGAATCTGAAATCCGCGGTTGTTTCATATCCTTTGGAGTTACCCAGGGAATGTCACCCTCCCAATACTCCGAGTTTGCCATGCTGGGGGTCATGCCGCCTAACATCGTTATTAGAAATCCGAGTGGAATGACCTCCCAATGCTTCGGCACCTGTCCGAGCCAGGGGATGCCGGAATCGCGGAGAGGGGCGGCGGTGTTGAGGCCTTTGGTGACGGCCTGGGTGATGACCGCGCGGCGCTGTTCCTTGAGCTTCTCCAGCAGCTCTTTCTTCTTGGTTGTCAGCGCGTCAATCTGCCCCGTCTTCCAATCCAGAAACGCGGCGATTTGTTGCTGTTCGGTTTCGTTCTTTGGATAGGAGACCACTAGGCCGATAAGCGTGGACGGATTGATGGCCGGGTAGCTCACTCCGGTGGAGTTGGCGACCACGGCATCAATGAATGTGGCGTTTTGCAGTGCGTAGCCCAAAAACTGGGGGGCAAGGAATTCAAGCGGGCGGACAACGGCAAACCCGGTGGACACGATCATGTTGTCCGGCGGGGCTTTGATGGGGGCGATTGCCTTGAGATAGGTTCGCACGGTCGAGATGATGGTGTCACCCTCTCTAACGATGCGCCTTGCCCGCGAGGGAGCCTTCTCAAAAGGCAGGACTTCCACCGCGGTAATGCCATCGACCAAATTCACACTCGAAATGTCTACATACGCGATCTCAAAATCAGGGTCTGTGGTTTCTGGCAGGGTCTCATCATTGCAGGTGGCAACGAACTTCAACCGCCTTTCTTCCCATCCTGCTGGCACCCCTGCCGGGGTGCAATTGATTTGGGGTTGGCGGTCCGGTGGTGTCGCTTCGCTCAACCACCGGCTACGTGCTGGGAATCCTTCAGCTTCCAAGAAGCGTGAGGCGCGATATTCAGGATAAGTCGGATAGCTCATTTCCGACCTCGTCTGCTTTGGGTTTGAACTGTCAAGAAATCCTTGCCAAAGAGCTGCTTGCCGCGCTTCAACCGTTCGTCATCCATCACAAAGCCCTTGGTGATGAATTCCCGCAGCGTCTTGGTTGCCCAGATGCGGAACCGCGTGGCCTGGTAGCTGTTTACCCGGTAGCCGACGGCGATGATGGCGTCGAGATTGTAAAATTCCACTTCGCGTTGTACCTCACGCCCCCCTTCGTCGCGAACTATTTCCATTTTGGAAACAGTTGCTTCCCGCGTCAGTTCTCCCGACGCGAAAATGTTCGCCAAGTGCTTGTTGACGGCCGGGATCTGGACGCCAAACAATTCCGCCAATGCCTTCTGGGTCAGCCAGACGGTTTCGTCTTTGTAGAAGACCTCCACTTTCACCGCCCCATCCGGTGCGGTGTAGAGGATGAATTGGCTGTTTTCGCTCATGCCGTGACCTCTTTCAGCATGGCCATGATTTCCTGTTCCAGGCCGGCGATGTCCGCCTCGATTTCGTTCAGGGGGCGGGGCGGTTCGTACTGATAGAAGTGACGGTTGAAGGGGATTTCGTAGCCGACCTTGATCTTGCTGTGATCGATCCAGGCATCCGGGCGGTAGGGCAGGACTTCGGCCGCGAGATACGCCTCGCAGTGTTCACGCACAAGGTCGAGCAAGGCCGTGACGTCTACCTTGCCCTTGTTCTTTTTGCTCTCGTAGTCAAGGGGCAGGGGAAGGGCGATGCCGGGCGGGAGAGGCACATTCTCGGTGTCCCGCAGGTCGGCATCCGGCTCGGGGTCGCCCTTTTTGTCCCGGCAGATTTCGGCGGTGGGGTCTTTCTCGCCCAGACTGCCGGGGGCGAGGAGCGCGGCTCGGAGCGGCCCGTCCAGCGTGATGTCCGCGGCCTTGAAGGCGTCCGCCAGTTCGTTCTGGAACTGCTTGCGGTCCTTGACGGGGGGGAATCCGGCGAAGCCCCCCCTCATGCCTTCCAGCACCTCCAGGATGGCGGCCTGGGCGGCTTTCCCTTCCAGGATTTCCTCTTCGATCTTTGCCTTGTTCTTGCGTTTCCGGGAGACGGCAAGTTCCTGGAAAGCCGCAGTACGCATGAAGCGGGCAATACGTTCGTCGGTTACGGTGAAGTTCAGGCGCAGTGGGCGTTCGACGGTGATCTTGAGATAGCCGAACTCGCGGTTGTCGAAGATCTTGCTGACCAGCAGGCTTTGGGTCTGGTCCCGCTTGGGATCAACGTTGGTCTGAATTTCGCCCACGGTCAGGCGGGCATCATGCCGGAAGCCGCCGTACAGCTGGGTGAGTACCGCGATGTGGTTGGGCGTGCCCTCGGCGCCGTCGCCGATGCATTTGCGCTTGTTGCCAAGGCTTTTCTTCATCTTCCAGGCGAAGTCGGCGCCGTTGATGAGCTGTACCTTGCCGGCGCGTTTGGCGGGTTTGCGGTTGGTGACAATCCAGACGTAGGTGGAGATGCCGGTGTTGTAGAAGAGCTGGTCCGGCAGGCCGACGACGGCCTCCAGCATGTCATGTTCGATGATCCAGCGGCGGATGTTGCTTTCCCCGCCGCCCGCGTCCCCGGTGAAGAGGGGGGAACCGTTGAAGACGATGCCGATGCGCGAGCCCTCGCCGCCGTCGGCGGGCGCGGGGTGCATCTTGGAGATCATGTGGAGCAGGAAGAGCAGGGCGCCGTCATTGATGCGCGGCAGGCCGGGGCCGAAGCGGCCGCTGAAGCCGAACTCGTTGTGCTCATGGGTGACGTGGTCTTTCTCCGGCTTCCACTCCACGCCGAAGGGGGGATTGGCCAGCATG
>CAITSE010000302.1 GCA_903894975.1 uncultured Lentisphaerota bacterium | reverse complement strand
GTGAACTCTGTGGTGAATAATTCAGGCTGGAAATAAAAAGGCTCCCGCCATGAACCGTTTATTTCTTGCTCTGTGCTGGCTCCCGGTATTCTGCGGCCTGGTCGCGGCGGCGGCTCCTGAGCCGGCGGACGCGGCCGGCGGGAATCTTCTCGTGAATGGCGATTTTGAAAAGGGTCTGGACGGCTGGGATCCGTTCTGGACCCGTGAGACCGGCGCCGGCAAGGCCGCGTTCGATCCCGCCGTGCGCCATGGCGGCGCCCAGGCCCTGCGTCTGGAACACACCGGCCGGAAAGACTGGAGCCTCAGTTCTTCCCTCACGCTGGATGTTCAGCCCGGCGAGATCTTCGAACTGACCGCCTGGGTCCGGGTCCAGGGCGCGGGCAATGCGATGCTGAGCGTGGTCACCCGCGATGCCGTCGGCAATGTCAGCGACTGGATGTACGCCGGGCGGTCAACGGCCGCGACCCCGGACTGGCGCCTCCTGCGCTCCCGTTTCGTCGTGCCGCCGGGCGTCGCCACGATCAAGCCGCGTCTCACCGGGGACGATTCCTCCACCGTGTGGTGCGATGATTTCACCCTGACGCGGCAAAAGGGACTCGCGGCGTTGCGCGCGCCGGGGCTGCCGGGCGTTATCACCTTTCGCAACAACGCCCTCGAAGTCACCTTCCGCACCGCCGACGCGACCTTTGCCGTGAAGGATCTCCGCGCCAACCGGAACTGGGTGCAACAGGTGGAAGGCGGGGGCGCCCTGGCCGTTCTCGACGCCCAGGCCAACGGGCCGGCGGCCGTGGCCGTGAAATTGTTCGATCCCGTGTCCCAGCGCGAACTGACGGTGCGGGCGGGGCTTGATGGCGACAGGCCCGAACTGGTTGTCGGCATCCGCGGCGACGGGGAGATGGAAGGGCCGCTGGCCTGGCCCGCGCCGTTCGCGTCCGCCAGGGGCGAGCGGCTCATCCTGCCGGTCAACGAGGGCATCAGCTATCCGGTGGACGACATGTCCCTGCCCGCGATGCACTACTATCTTTACGGCGGCCACGGGCTGTGCATGCCGTGGTACGGCGCCATGGGTGAGGGCGGGACAGGCTGGATGGCGATCGTCGAGACCGCGGATGACGCGTCCGTGTCCATTCCCCGTTGTGGCGGTTTGCTGGGGCTGGTTCCGCAATGGGAGCCGCAAAAGCAGCGGTTCGGGCCTGAGCGCGTCATCCGCTATGTCCTGGTGGACAAGGGCGGCTATGTCGCCATGGCCAAGCGCTACCGCGAATTCGCGAAGCAGACCGGGCTTTTCAAGACCCTGGCGGAGAAGCGCAAGGCCGTTCCCGCCGTGGATCTGCTGGTCGGCGCCGTGAACATCTGGTGCTGGGATGGCGACGCCGCGGCGTGGTGCCGCGACCTGAAGGCCCTCGGCATCGGGCGCGTCCTCTGGAGCAGCGCCCTGCCGCCGGACCAGATCAAGGCGCTGAATGACCAGGGTTTCCTGACCAGCCGCTACGACCTTTACCAGGACGCCATGAACCCCGCGGAATTTCCGCGCCTCAAATGGCTGCACCCGGATTGGACCAGCGACGCCTGGAAGAACGACGACCTGATGATCGGCGCGGACGGCGGCTGGGTGCGCGGCTGGGAAGTCGAGACCAAGGACGGCAAGATGCTCCCGTGCGGCACCCTCTGCGACCGGCAGGCACTGCCCTATGCGAAACGGCGCATCCCGCCCGAGTTGGCGATCCGTCCCTACCGCTGCCGCTTCCTCGACACCACCACCGCCGCGCCCTGGCGCGAGTGCTATCATCCGCGGCATCCCATGACCCGTACCGAGAGCAAGTTCTACAAGATGGAACTGCTCCGGTACGTCAGCGAAGGCTGCGGCCTGGTCTGCGGCAGCGAGACGGGGCATGACGCCGCCGTGCCGTTCGTACATTATTTCGAAGGCATGCTCAGCCTCGGCCCGTACCGCATTCCCGACGCGGGGCGGGACATGGCGCGGATCTGGGACGAGGTTCCGGCGCCGGTCGCTGCCTTCCAGACCGGACATGCTTACCGCCTGCCGCTGTGGGAGTTGGTCTACCACGACTGTGTGGTGGCCCAGTGGTACTGGGGCGATTATAACAACAAGTTGCCCAAGCTCTGGGACCGGCGGGATCTCTGGAACGCCCTTTACGGCACACCGCCGATGTTCATGTTCGACCGCAAGATTTGGGCGGCGAACAAGGACCGGTTTGTGCAGAGTTACCAGGCGGCCACGCCGGTGGCGCGGGCGACCGGCTATTCCGAGATGCTCTCCCACGAGTGGCTGACCCCCGACCATGCCGTCCAGCGCACACGTTTTGCCAACGGCGTGACGGTCACCGTCAACTTCGGTGACGCGCCGGTTTCCCTGCCGGACGGCACCCGCCTCCCGGCCCTGGGCCGCCGCGTCGACGGCCTCCCGCAGCCCTGACAAAGCCGGAACGGAAGAGATTTTCTCACGGTGGCACTGTGGTAAGCGGTGGCAGGGGGCCGGCGTCGCCGGGGTAATGGCTCAAGTTACAAGAGGTCTGTGGTCTGTAGGCCTGTGGCTGGTGGTAAAGAGGAAGACGGAGAATCGAAGGTTTTGTTCTTGTCCACGCTTTCCTCACAGGCCCACAGACCACAGGCCACAGACCTTTCTAACTCTGGCCCCCTCTCATAACTGAGGGATTACGTCGCCGGGAAATCCGGCTGTCGCGGCAACCGCTCAGCCGTGCTACAGTATCCTGCGGCAAACGAGGATTCCCGCCGCGAGGAATAGCTTTTCGTGAAACGGACCGACGACATCCATGCCAAGATTGATTTCTGGGCCCGCCATCCGCAGGTTCAGCCACTTCCTTACGCCGTGCGCATCCCCGGTCTGACCCGTATCGCTTTCCGCTCCTATGCCGAAATGAACCGGTGGAAGAGCGAACAACGGCTCAAGCTTGCCAGCCTCCCGCCAGAGCAATGGCAGATTAAGAACACCCATGATTCCGGTGCTGGAACGACTTAATGACGCCAACGTCCGCTACCTGGTCATTGGCGGCCAGGCCATGCGCCTTGAGGGGTTGCCGCGCTTCACGATGGACTGGGATCTCTTCATTCCTCCGCGGGATGAGGACAACTTCCAGAAACTGAATGAGGCGCTGAAAGAGTGGCTGGATGGTCCCGTTTTGCCCTTGGGCAAGCATGGGGAAAACTTTGTCCAGACGTACCAGACTCCCTGGGGCGTCCTGCAATTCCACCTCGCCCCGCCGGGGTTGCGGACGTTTGCCGAGGTGGCGGCCTGCGCCAGAGTGGTCGTGGAGCGGGGAGTCTCCATTCAGTGCGTGGGCTCAGAGGATTTGCTCCGCTCCAAGGAAGCCGTCGGTCGTCCCCAGGATCAGCAAGACATCGAGTTGCTCAAGCGGAAATACGCCAAACCCGAAACCCTATAACGGCGCGGCGGCCCCGCCTGAAGGCGGAACTCCGAACCCGGCCGGCGATGAGCTACCATGGATGACACGAACCGCCCACCCCGAATGGAACAGTTGCGCGGGCTGATCCGGCAGGAAGCCGCCCGGCGCCGACGGCTCGTAGCGGCGGAAAGCCTGGGCGTCATCCTGGCCGCGGCCTGCGTCCTGGTCATGCTGTTTGTCATTCTGGACGCGCTGGTCTGGATCCCGTCCTGGCTGGCCTGGAGCTGGGATGCCGCGCTGCTGGGACTGGCGGCCGCCGGGATCGCGACGGGACTGACCGCCTGGCTGCGCCGGGAATCGGCGGCGGCCACCGCGCTGCGCCTGGAAAGACTGGCGCAGGACGGGACGCAACGGAATCTTCTGGTCAATGCCGTGCAGATGACGGACCCGGTCGCCGGGGCGTCCGGGCCGGCGCCGGCAGTCCTGGTGGAAGCCATGCTTGGCAAGGCCGACTGGGACGGGGTGATGCGGCTTCGTTTCCCCGTGCCGGGGCGGTTGGTCCGGGCCTTGTGGGTGGCCGCGGCCATGTTCACGCTGCTGGCCGGCGCGGCGGTTTTCGCGCCGGAACGGTTGAAGTCCGGCCTGGCGCGGCTTTCCTCGCCGTCCCGTCCGCAAGCCGGTGCCGATCGGCTGGTGCTGCGCCGGGTCATGCCGGAATCGACCACGGTCCGGAGCGGCGACACCGTGGTGGTTCAGGCGGAGGTTTTGGGCTTTCTGGAGAAATGGGGCAAGGGCGTGGTGACCCTGGAAGTCCGGGGTGCGAACCGGCCGGCCCAGCAGCTTGTCATGACCGGCATGCCCGGGGCGGAACTGGCGCCGGTCGTGTCCGGCGACGCGGTGCCGGCGCACCGGCTGGAGGCGCGGATTCCGCAGATCTACCAGCCGTGCGAGTACCGGGTTCGGGCCGGCCAGGACCGGTCGGCGTGGTTCAAGGTCGGGATCGCGGCGCCGCCGGCGCTGGTTTCCTGGGAGGCCGCGGCGGAACCGCCGGCCTATCTCGGGCTGAAGCCGTTCCAGTTCGGGCCGCGCGAGGCCACGGCCGCCAAGCCCGTGGCGGTGCCGGCCGGGTCGAAACTGACGGTGCGCGGCCAGGCCGACACCCCGCTCCAAACCGCCGTGGTCGCTGCCGATGCCACCGGCCGCAATCCCGCCGCCGGCCGCTGCGAACTCCGCACGTTTGCCGTCACCTTCACCGCCGCCGACGCCGGGTCGCCGGTGCTGACCCTGACTGGTTCCGGCGGGTTGGCCAATACCGTGCCGTTGCCGGTGGCCGTGGTTCCCGACCAGATCCCGGTGGTGCGCCTGGCGGAGACGCCGCTCCGCATCAAGCTGCCGCCGCTGGGGAGGTTCGCCGTGGTCTGGCAGGCGCGGGACGACCGCGGGCTGAAACAAACCGGCCTGGAAGCGGTGGGGGATCCGGCCAAGGGCTGGCGCCCGCTCCGGATGGAACCTGCCGCCGGCCCGAAGGCGGCGCTGGAGCTGACTGGCACCTTTATGGTCCAGGTTGCCGAGCTCAATGTGCCGCCCGGCCAGCGCACGTCGCTGCGGGTATTCGCCGAAGATGGCCGACCGGACGCGGCTCGACAGCGCGGGTATTCGCCGGTGCTCGAAATCAGTGTCGAAGAACCGCAGCAGGCGGCCGATGCCCGTAAAAAAGCCGAGGACGCGGCCAAGACCGGCCTGGCGTCGCTGATCCGGCTGCAGCAGGAGACGCTTCAGGGCGGAGAGAAGCAGGTGGCGTCGGCGCGCAAGGGCACACCGCTGGCCAATGCGCCCCTTCAGGCGCTGCACCAGAACCAGCGCAAAGTCCGGGAGCAGGCTCAAGAACTCATCGCCCATCCCGACGGTCTTGGCGAACTGGCGGGCACCCTCGCGGAATTGGAGAAAAAAGAAATGCCGGAAGCCGTGCGCCTGTTGGAGGAAGCCGCTGCCGCCGGCGTCAATCTGCGGCCGCTGAAATTAGAGGCCGGCCTGCCGGTCCAGCGCGTCATCCTGACCCGGCTCACCGGAATCCAGAACGCCACCGGACAGGAGACGCTGCACGAAAACCGGCGGGACGTGGTCGCGCTCTTCCGCCAGGTTTGCGGCGGGCAGCAGAAGAACCTGGCCGCCACCGCGCACCTGGTCAAGGGCGATGCCCCGCCTGAGGTCAAGCCGCCGCTGCTGGCCAAGGAGGAGGATGTCATCGCCTCTCAGCTCTCGACCTTCCTCGAACTTTCCGCCACGCTGCTCGAAGCCCAAGGCGAGGCCCAGGACGACGGGTTTGCCGACGTCTTGCGCCAGGTGCGAGCATTGATGCAGGAGAAAAAAGTGTACGAGGGCATGGTCCTGGCCGCGGAGGCACTGGAAGGCGCCAGCCTGCCGCCCGCCCTCGAACGGCAGAAGGAAATTCTAAAGCAGCTCCTGCTCGGCCTGGACCTGCTCAATCGCTGGAACGTCAAGAGCGCCAAAGAGATCGTCAGCAAAGCCGAGGAAAAACTCAAGGAGATGGCCGCGGCCCTGGCCGACCTGGAAAAACAACAGAAAGGCATCGTCGAGGCCACCAACGAGCTGGGGCGCCAGGGCAAGATGGATGCCGGCATCCGGGAAAAGCTCAAGGAGATGGACAAGCAGCAGGAGGCCATGAAGGACCTCATCGAGAAGCTCGCCAACGACCTCTTCCAGTTCCCCGAACTGCCCGTGGCCAATGAACTCAACGGCAAGATGCG
Source organism: uncultured Lentisphaerota bacterium (assembly GCA_903894975.1). Lineage (GTDB taxonomy): Bacteria > Verrucomicrobiota > Lentisphaeria > Oligosphaerales > CAITYL01 > CAITSE01. The sequence continues at coordinate 49,051 of CAITSE010000302.1, read as the reverse complement.
CGAGATTTTCGAAGACGTCCAGCAGGCCATGAACAGCGCCAACGAGCCGTCCGTCGAAATCGCGGTCCAGAAAGAGGATGCGTTGCTGGACGCCATCCGCTCCGCCAAAGAACGCGTCAAGGACGTGGAGATGTGGCTTCCGGACGTGCCGGACAACATTAACTGGAACATGGAAGCCTTTGACGCCGATGAATTTCCCAACATGCCGCTGGTGCCGCTCCCGGACGAGCTCGAGGACATTGTCGGCCAGCTTCTGGACCAGGCCAAGGACATCGAGGAGAAGTCGCAGGACACCACCGGCAACAACATGATGGCCGACGCCGAAATGGGCTGGGCGATCATGGACGGGCCGATGCCGAACTTCTCCGCCAAGGGCAAGTCCGGCAACATGAAGCCGAACGACAATGAGATGACCGGCCGCAGCGGCGCCGGCCGCGAGGGACAGAGCAACGGCGAGGTGGTTGAGAACAAGGTCAAGGGGTTGGAAGGGCGCGAGACCGGCGCGCGTTTCACCAAAGATCCGTTCCAGAAAGGGCAGGTGGAGGAGGCCGACGATTCCACCATGAACGCCAAGGCCACTGGCGGCGGCAAGCTTGGCGGCGAATCCGAGAGCGTCGGCCTGTTCGGGCAGGCGCCGCGGCGGGACCAGGGCATGGCTGACCATGCCGGCAAGGTCACGCCCCTGCGCCGGGAGACCGAGGCCATGTACACCAAGGCGCGCCTGCTTTATCTGGAAAGCGGCGGGCTGGGCCAGGCCGCCCGGGGATTACGCGAGATCGAAGACGCCGCCCGCCCCGAGTACGGTTCCCTCAGCCGCAAGGTGATCAAACATCTTCAGACCAGCCAGGTCGAACTGGCCTCCGGCTCCTCCATGCCGCTGGCCCTGGAAGGCGCTGCGGCCGACACCGCCGGACGCAATGTCTGGGGCGATGCGGACCTGGATCAGATCAAGGACGAATCCTACCGGGAAATGCTCAAAGAATACTACCGCAACCTCGGCGAAGCGGGAAAGAGCAAACCGTGATTTGGCCCGTGGTCTGTGATGTTTGATCAGTCAGATCTGACGGATTGGACGGATCGGACGGATCGGACGGATCAAGCTCCCCCACAGACCCACAGACCATAGCCCCCCTTCCGCCTGAGCCATTGAGTGAAGATGTCTTCCCCAGATTCAACCCCAACGCCGGTGGTAGTCACGGAATGCGCGGACTACGGGCCGAACACGGTTGATGCCGCCGTCCGTCGCGCCGTGGATCTCCTAGGCGGCATCGCCCGTTTTGTCCATCCGGGGCAGACCGTCCTGCTTAAGCCCAACCTGCTCAGCGCGAGGCCGCCGGAACAGGCGGTCACGACCCATCCGGAACTGGTCCGGGCCTTGGCCGTGCTCTGCCGCGAGGCCGGGGCGGCCCGGGTCTGGATCGGCGACAGCCCCGCCGGCATGCATTCCGAAGCCATTCTCTGGGAAAAGACCGGCATGGCGGTGGCCGCGGAACTTGCCGGCGCCGAACTGAAATCGTTCGAGGATGCCGTGACGCCGATGCCTGTGGGCGAGGACGCGTTGCCCGTGCCCTCTTGGTTCTCCGAGGTGGACGTGCTGATCTCGCTGCCCAAGCTCAAGACCCATGGCCTCACCACCATGACCTGCGCCATGAAAAACCTGTTCGGCCTGGCCTGCGGCGAGGCCAAGGCCATGTGCCACGCCCGCCATCCGTCCCCCGCCGCCATGAGCCGGTTCCTAGCCGACTGGTACGTTCAGGTCAAGCCGGCCCTGACCGTGGTGGACGCCGTGGTGGCCATGGAAGGGGAGGGGCCGGCCAACGGCACGCCCCGCCCGGTCGGTGTGCTTCTGGCCGCGGCCGATGCCGTGGCCGTGGACGCCGTCTGCGTCCGCACCCTCGGCCTGAACCCGGAAAGTGTGCCCATGCTCAAGCGCGCCCGGGAAACCGGCGCCGGCGAAACCCGGCTGGCGCACATCGAGCTTCTGGGCGACGGTCTGGCTCGTCTCGCCGCCGTCCGCCTGAAGCAGCCGGACACGCGCCTGCTCCGGTACATTCCCGAATCACTTTTCCAACTGGTTAGCCGCCTGCTGCGGTTTCGCCCGGCAATCGACCAAAAACTGTGCGTTGCCTGCGGCATCTGCATCGGCATTTGCCCGCGCCGGGCCATTCGCGCCCGGGCCGATCACTCGCAACGGCCGAACACGGTGAATGAGCGCGCTTGCATCCTCTGTCTCTGCTGCGTCGAAGCCTGCCCGCGCCACGCCATCCGCATTCGCTCGCCCCTGGACCTCTGGAACCGCATCGCCGGCCGCGCCCGCGGCCGGATGTGAGTCTGGAGCGAGAACTTGCCATAACGAGGCGGTATCGGGTTGAAATAGAAATTTGCCACAAAGAACACATAGAACATAAAGAAGAAGAATCTCCATTCATTCCATGTGTTCTTTGTGGCAAAAACGACTGGTGATTTGGAAAGTTGCAGCCAAACCGATGAATCGATTGTGCCCGATTGTTCTTCTCTTCTTTATGTCACTCTCTACCCAGGTCCAATCCGCGAGCGTCGATGACCGCGTGACCCAGTTCGGCGCGGCCGCGGAGGCGCGGCTGGCGCCGCATTTCAAGGCCGCCGGCATTCCTTATCCTCCGGCCAGGGCGACGCTGATCGGGCTCAAGCAGGAACGGGAGTTGCAGCTCTACGCGGCGGCCGCGACCGGCCCGTACCGCCTGATCCGGACTTACCCGATCCTGGCCGCCAGCGGCAACGCCGGGCCCAAGCTCCGGGAGGGCGACCGGCAGGTGCCGGAAGGGCTGTACCGCATCGAATCCCTGAACCCGAACAGCCGCTACCACCTCTCGCTGCGGGTCAATTACCCCAATGACTTCGACCGCGCTCAGGCGAAACTCGACGGCCGGACTACGCTCGGCGGCGACATCATGATCCATGGCAACGCCGTCTCCATCGGCTGCCTGGCCATGGGCGATCCCGCGGCGGAAGAGTTGTTCGTGCTGGCCGCGCGTACCGGCCTGTCGAATATTCAGGTGATCCTGAGTCCGTGCGAGTTCCGCCGTCACGCGAACCTCGGGCCTGCTCCCGGAGCCCCGGCCTGGCTGCCGTCGCTCTACGAAAAAATCAAAGCGGAACTGGCCGGGTACGCTCTCAAAAAATAGGCGCCAGCCCATGCCGTCGGGGGCGCAGTTCGCGCGCCCCCGAACCCCTTGGCGAGGGTCTTCGACCCGTTTCTGTTTGATGTGCGGCTATAGTATACGTCTTCCGTCGGGTGGCCTTCCGGCTACCGCGGCGGCCTTTTTTTTGCCTGATTTTGCAAGGATGGGACTGCCGCCGTGATCGCCACCTCAAAGCTGACCAAGAGATTCGGACCGGACATTCTGTTTGAAGATGTCACGGTCAAGTTCACCCCGGGCAACTGCTACGGGCTGATCGGGGCCAACGGCTCCGGCAAATCCACGTTTGTGAAAATCCTGGCCGGGCTCATTCCCTCGACCCACGGTGAGATCTCGATTGGCCGGGACTGCACCCTGGGCTATCTGCGCCAGGATCACGCGGAGTTCGACGATGTTTCGATTCTGGACACCGTCTACATGGGCAACCGGAAACTCTGGGACCTGCACCTGGAACGGGAAGCCCTCTATTCGAAGGCGGACCTGAGCGAGGCGGAAGACGAACGGTGCCACGTGATCGAGGACGAGTTCGGGCATGCCGGCGGCTACACCATGGAAACCGACGCCGCCAAACTGCTGGCCGGCCTCGGCTTCACCGAAGATGTTTTCAGCAAGGAGATGCGGACGCTGCAGGGCGGGTTCAAGCTGCGGGTGCTGCTGGCGCAGGTGCTGTTCGCCCATCCCGACGTCCTGCTCCTGGACGAACCGACCAATCATCTCGACATGGAGTCCATCGAATGGCTGGTGGATTTTCTGGCGAACTATGAGGGCACGGTCATCGTCATCTCCCATGACCGCTTTTTCCTGAACCAGGTCTGCACGCACATCGCGGACCTGGACTATCATGAGATCCGCATGTTCACCGGGAATTACGACGACTTCGTGATCGCGAGCCTGGAGATGCGCGAGTTGCGGGAAAAGGCCAACCAGAAGATGGAGAAGCAGATCCACGATCTGAAGACCTTCATCAGCCGTTTCAGCGCCAACGCTTCCAAGGCCAAGCAGGCCACCTCCCGGAAGAAGGCCCTGGGGAAAATCGAACTGCAGGAGATGAAGCCCAGTTCGCGCGTCTCCCCGTTCATCCGCTTCACGCCGAAACGTCGCCTCGGCGACAAGGTGATCGAGGTGGAAGGGGTGTCGAAGAGTTACGACCGCTGCCTGTTCAAGAACTTCTCCTGCACCATCGGCCCGAAGGAGAAAGTGGCCATCATCGGGAAGAACGGCGTGGGCAAGACCACGCTCCTGAAAATCCTGTGCGGGTTGATCAAGCCGGACAAGGGGACCGTCGCGTTCGGCGAGACCGTCCAGGTCGGGTATTTCCCGCAGGACCCGGGCGAGATCCTGGATGCGGAATGCCCGGCGCTCGACTGGCTGACCCGGTACGCCGCGGAGTCGGAGCGGAATGAAACCGAACTCCGTTCGTTCATGGGGCGAATGCTCTTCAGTCGCGACGATGTGTTCAAGAAAATTCAGGTCCTCAGCGGCGGCGAGAAGGCCCGGCTCATGCTGGCCAAGATGATGCTAGAAGGCGGCAACGTGACGATCCTGGACGAGCCGACCAATCACCTGGACCTGGAATCCATCGAAGCCCTCAACTTCGCCCTGTCCCAGCTCGAAAATACCGTCCTCTTCGTCTCCCACGACCATCGCCTGATCGGCTCCCTGGCGACGCGGATCCTCGAGGTCACGGACCACGGCATCCTGGACCGCGACGGCGAGATGGCCTAGCCCGGCCAAGCCGGAGCCACGTTTATGGGTGCTAGGCAATCCTTGGGCGGCTCGCCCGGGCTACTGTATTCCGCATTTTTCTCACGGAGGCACGGTGAATGACCGGTCCGTCCCGTTTTCCTCCGTGTCCCCGTGACTCCGAGAGAGAATTCTTTCCCTGTCCCTACGGCCCGCTAGGGAAGAGGGCGCCGCCATCCCGCCCTCGGCCAGCCTTTCCCGTCTTTCCGTCCTGCGGAAGGATCCCGCTTGGAAAAAGTTCCGGGAGTTCCTCCTGGTGGATGTGGAGATTTCCGAAACCCGATCCGTCCGGATCAACATCACGTTACCGGGAAACGTCCTGTCCAGGCTGGATGCCTATACCAGGCGCACCGGCCAGTCCCGCAGCGCCGTCCTCGCCCAGGCCGCGTCCCGGCACGTGGCCGCCTCGCCGTGAGATGCAGGCAAGGGATTCTTTCCTTGTCCCTACGGTCCTTCTCTACGGCCCTGCGCCGAAGGAAACGCACAGGGTTGATTTCAGGCAGCGCGTTGACGCCGAACGCCGCGCAGCAGGCCCAAGCCGCTGATTGCCAGAAGTGCCATCGTGCTTGGTTCGGGCACCGCCACCATGTCCCCGCTGACACCCATGATCGCCACGTGACTGGAAAGATCCTCGGAAGGGCTGTAAAACGTGATGCTCGAAATGCTTTTGTTGGTGTCCATGCCCGAAATGTCGAATTCATAAAGCTGCGGATTACTGAGCCCGTCGCTGTAATACCCGTAAGTATTGATCCGTCCATAAGCCGAGCAGGCCGGGTTGGAGCCTTGGTAGGACGGAGAGGTGGTGAACCAGTCGTCAACACGAAACGAGAGAACTTGCGTGGTGGCGTCGGTGTAATTTAAGGTGGCGTTAATGGTGTAACTTCCGTTGGCCGAGGTGGCCAAGATCGCCAAATCATGATACGCTCCCGGCGTGCTGAAGGTGAACGTGCCGATGTTATGATCTTTGGCCAGGAGAATGGCGTTGTTGGCGGTCGCAGGCTGCAGGTGGAACTGGTCCCAACTGTCGGACAAGCTCGTGAATGTCTGGCCGCAGGGGATTCCCGTGGTCGGGGCGCTGCTGTTCTGTCCGACCTCATACCAAGTGTTGATTCCATCCATGGTCGCGGAAAGGACGTTGGGGTCGTTAAATGACTTGCCGGCTTCGACGACGATATCGTAGTTGAAACCGGTTCCGGCGATGGGGAGGAGGTCGGCTGCGGCCACGGTGGCATCAAGCACAAACAACAGGATGACAACGGATACTGATACTGATAGGAATTTTGATTTCATGGTCCGGAGCGGCCGGGGGGAATACGGGAGAAAAATGGCGCGGAACCACCCCGAAGTGGACGATCCCGCCGGTGTGGTGGCGCCGCCGGAGAAGGTTCCGGTGAGGGAAAGTGGCGGCGTGGCGTTTGGGGTGAGGGTTGTCATGTTCCCTGCCGGTTTTCGGGCGTATGATTACGTTTTCCACATATTTCGCTACACGAAAGGACATTATCCTGCTGGACGCCGGAAGTCAAACCCTTACTCGTAATCCGGAAGGCCGTAGGGACAGGAAAAGAACTATCTCACGGTGGCACGGTGACACGGGAAGGCCGTAGGGACAGGAAAAGAACTATCTCACGGTGGCACGGTGACACGGAAGGAAAGGATTCCCTTGTCCATTTGTGTCAGTTTGCACGATGTAGGCACGGGTATACCGCCCCACCTGGGAACGCCGAGCCCCAGCTCGGCGCGAATTCCAGGTTCAACGGATGAAGCAGGAAATTCCCATCCTGTTGTTTACGGGACGACGCTGATCGAGCGGCGGCCGCCGGCCCAGCGCAGGTCCAGGGTCAGGGGAATGTTGCTGCGGATGCTGAGAACCGGTTCCTGGTCGGCCGCGGTTCTGGCGGCGCAGCGCAGGTCGAGCAGGCCGGCGGCGCCAAAGGGATAGCGTTCGACGCCGAAGGCTTCGGTGGTGCGGACATCCCAGACCAGGGTTTTTCCCGGGACATCGGGGCGCAGGCCGAAACGGTGCTCGAGCAGGACCGCAATCGGGGCCAGGCCGCTCCAGCCGACGAAATCCTTTTTCGCGGGCTGGCCGGGGGCGGCGGATTCCGGGGCGTAATTTTCCCAGACGGTGCCGGTTTCGCGCCAGACCTGGAGGACGTTCTCGTGGTGATTGACGGCGATCTCATGGGCCAGGTCGTCAAGGCCGTAGCGTTCGAGTCCCTTCAGCACCATCCAGGTCGTCGGCGGCCACACCGCCCCGTTCCAGTAGGCGCCGGTGGCGGAGTAGGCGGGATGATCGGCGGACAAGGAGGGGACGCGATGGGGGCGCTTGAAGGCGTTTTCATCCTCAAGATGCGCTGCCATGCGCCGGGCCTGTCCAGGATCTAGCAGGCCGGCCAGCATCGCCCAATACGCGCCGACCTGGCGGACGCCGCTGGTCTTGCCGTCGCGGTCGACGTCAAAGCAGAATCCTTGTTTCTGATCCCAGGCGCGGGTTTGGATCCAGGCGGTGAGCCGTTTAAATTCGCGGCGTTCCTCGGCCACTTCCTCCGTGCGGCCGAGGACGGCGCTCATTCGCACCAGCAGGTCCGCCGAAAGCGCGGCCTGGGCGGTGGCGTCGATCCACGAGAGGTGGCCGTGGTGGGTGTGGGGTTCATAGTCCGGCCCTTGACGGCGCATGTTATCCATGCCGCAGGCCAGGCCGCTGCTGTAATAACTGCCGTCGGGCCAGCTGCGGTTGTAGCGCAGCCAGCGGTGATAGGCGAGAATCACGGGGAAAACACAGGCCAGGCGGTCTTCGTCGCCGGTGGTCTGGTAATGCGCCCATTCGCTCCAGGCCAGGACGTTCGGTCCGGTCGAGGCGGGGTCATGGGGGTGGAACTGCATGGTGCCGTCGGCGCGCAGTTCGCGGGTGATAAAGCCGTCTTCAAGCTGGGTCGCGTACAGGTTGTCCAGGGTCCGCTGGAAATCGAACACCCGCGCGCCGTAGCGCGCAAAATGCAGGATGAAGACCGAGTCCCACATGAAAAGACAGTCATTGAATGCGGTGTCGATATAATTGGCCACATGCGTTGGGGAAGATGGCCGGCGCAGATTGGCAAAGGCCATCTCCCAGGTCTTCCACCAGCAGTCAATGGCATCCTGATGGCCCTCCCAAAACGGTGTCGGCAGCAAGGCCCGCGACGCCGCAAAGGTCGGCAGTGCGGCGGTATCGCCAGTCCGGTTGCGAAAACTGTTTTGCGCCATCAGCGGATCTGCGGCCAGAAAATCCAACGTGGTCGCGGTGACCTTGCGGACCACCATGTACGGGTTGGAAGCGCGCGGGGTGCCGGCGCGAACCTGATCGAGCCATTGGCGGTGGGCTTGGGAATCGGATGGCATGGTTTCGGTTCTCGCTTTCGTCCTTAATGCCGGCCGCGGGATTTAACCGGTGCTCAAAAAAACAGACGCGGCCCCAAATCACGCATTTTTCTCACGGTGACACGGAGGCGCGGTGAATGCCTGGCCCGTTCCGCTTCCCTTCGTGTTCCCGTGCCTCCGTGAGAGGATTCTTTCACTGTCCCTGGGGCCGGTCCCTGGGGCCGCCTAGTGCCCCTCAAGCCAGGCCAACTCCTGCTCCGTGAGCGTGACCTGCTCGGCGCCGAGCGCGTCCGTAAGCCGGTCGGGATTCGACGTGCCGATGATTGGGAAGACCGGAAAGGGATGGTTTAGGAGCCAGGCGAGGGCGATTTGTGTGGGCGTGGCTCCGGATTTCCCGGCCAACGCGGCGACCCGCTCCCGGCGCGCGTTATTCTCCGGCGTGCCAAAGGCTTTTTCCGACTCCGTTGCGGTTCCCGTGAAGAACCCCTGGGCGGTGGGGCTATAGGGAGCCACCGGCAGCCGGGTCTGGCGATACCAGTCGACCTGCCCCGGCGTATTTAAGCCGAAGCGGCTTTTGTGGGCGGCCAGACTCCAGTTCATTTCCGCAAGAACGAAAGGCTGGAGATTTTTCGATCGCGCATACGCATTTGCCTCCGCCAGGCGCTCGAAGCGCCAGTTGCTCGCGGCGATGTAGCGCAGGCGCCCGCGCCGGATCTCCGCGTGGAGGGTGTCCATGATCTCGCTGACGGGGACGCGGGGATCGTCCCGGTGCATGTAATAAAGAGAGATGGTGTCGGTTTCGAGACGGGCCAGGCTGTCGTCGATGTCGGCGATGAGGCGTCCAGGAGAAAATAGGTCGTCGACGACCTTGCGATAGCGCCAGTTTGAACCGCAGCCGCCCTTTGTGGCGATGATGACGTCTTTCAGGCCGCGGCGGCGGACATAGTCGCCGATGCTGATTTCGCTCAGGCCGTTGCCGCCGGGCAGCCAGTGGCAATACATGTGGGCGGTATCAAAGAAATTGCCGCCGGCCTCGACGTATGTGTCGAGCAGTTTGTCGGAGGCATCAGTCTCTCCCACGGTGAAGAGATCACCAAGGCCACAACAAAAGGTGGAGAGATGAAGGTCGGTTCCAGGAATGGGATGACGTTTCATGGAGGGATTTCTTTTCAAAGGGAATGGATATTTTCGTTTGGCGGCAGCGGGAAAAATCTCTTCTGCCTCTCCATTTCCTGTGTGCGGAGGCGTTCAAGAAACGGTTTCTGCAGGATTTGCGCCGCGAGGAAAGTGTACCATGCGGGAATCGGGCTTCAAGGTACTATTTTGGAGTGGCGCTATGGTATTCCTTTACCATCACCCCGACGGAGGTTTGCCGTGCCGGAAGGTTTGCGTTATGCGCTGCTGGCCCTGGATGTGGACGGGACGCTGGTCACCGGGACCAAGCGGTTGCTGCCCGAGGTGCGCCTGGCCATCCGCGCCGCACAGGAGGCGGGAATCCAGGTCGTGCTGGCCACCGGGCGCATGTACCAGGCCGTCGCGCCCTGGGTGAAGGAGCTGGGACTGACCGCGCCGCAGATCGGCAACAACGGCGCGGACATCGTCGATCCCGTCACCGGCCGTTTTCTCCGCAAGCTCACGCTCGATCCCGCCGCTACGGCCCAGGCCCTGGAGTTCGGCCGGGAAAAGAAGGTCGCCATCGCCCTGTTCAGCGGCGATCACATTCTCACACCGCTCAAGACCGGGGACCACTGGCTGATTGAACGCAACCGCGAGCCGGTCGCCGAAACCTCGTTTGACGAACTGCGCCGGGATCCGCCGCCGACGGAAAAACTGCTTTATCTCGACCGCGCCAATCCGGAACGGCTGGTCGCGCTCAAGGCGGAATTTGAGGCGCGCTTCCAGTCGGCGGCCGGCCCGCGCTTCAAGGTCGAGATCACGGAACCGGGCATCCTCAATATCTGCCATCCCGCGTCCGGCAAAGTCGAGGCGCTGACGGAACTCTGCCGGATGCTCGCTATCGCGCCAGAACGAGTCGCGGCCATCGGCGACAGTGACAATGACGCGGAGATGCTCCGGTTCGCCGGGCTCGGCATTGCCATGGCCAATGCCACGCCGCCGACCCTGGCCGCTGCCAATCGTGTGACCGGCGGCAATGAGGAGGCCGGCGTCGTGCCGGCGATCTGCGGCATGGTGCTGGAGGGCGTGCCGCGGCCGCCCGGCGGCGCCGGGGACCTGGCGCTGAAACTGCGGGAACTGCGCTTGAACATCCGCGGCTTGGGTTCGGCCCTGATCGCGTTTTCCGGGGGCGTGGATTCGTCGCTGGTTCTGACCCTGGCCGCCGAGGAACTGCCGCCGGAAAAACTGCTGGCTGTGACGGCGCATTCCTCGATTTTTCCGGCCCAGGACCGGGACGCCGCCACGGGACTGGCGGGGCACCTTGGCGTGCGCCGGCAGATTCTGGAAACGGATGCGCGTAACCAGGACTGGTACGAGACGAATCCGGTGGACCGCTGCTACCGCTGCAAGTCCGGTTTTTACCGGGCGCTGGGCGAACTCGCTGCGGCCGAGGGGCTGGCGTGGGTGGTGGATGGTGAAAACCTGGACGATCTCGGCGCGCACCGGCCCGGCCGTCGCGCTGCCGAGGAATGCAAGGTCCGCAGTCCGTTGGCGGAGGCGGGGCTGGTGAAGGTCGGGGTGCGGGCGCTGTCCCGCGAACTCGGCCTGGCGAACTGGGACCGGCCGGCCAATGCCTGTCTGGCCACGCGATTTCCGCACGGCGCGAAGCTTACGCCGGAGCGGCTGACGGCGGTTGCCGCGGCGGAGGCGGCGGTGCGGGCGCTGGGTTTCCCGCAGGTGCGGGTCCGGGTTTTGGGCGACCTGGCCCGGATCGAGGTCGAGCCGGCGATGGTCATGCAGGCACAGATCGCGGCGCCGCAACTGGAGGTAACGGTGCGCGCCTACGGCTTCCGCGAAGTCGAGATCGATCCCGCCGGCTACCGTATGGGTCGCATGGACGCGCCGCCAGTGTGAAACTCGGAGAGGGCGTGTTCTCCGCCATCTTTGGAAAAACGACGCGGGCGGAGGTCCTTTCTCCGGGAGTTCGTCGCAGCCTGCCGGTGGCGTCCAATGGGAGAGAGGCATCCTGCCCCCTATGTGGGAAAGTGGGCATCTTGCCCACTGACCCGTGACGGAGGGCGGGTGTCCCACCCGGCCAAATGGGCCGGCGGGTTTCCAGCCCGCCGAATTCTTCTTCCGCCGCCGTGCCGCGATTGAAAATAAACAGATTAATTACGAATTCGCCCGGCCGACCAGGGTGATTTCCTCGCGGTCATGGAACAGGTGGCGGATCCGTAGAACCGCACAGTTCCGGATCAGGCCGCGGCCCGGTTCCCGCAGCTTGGCCGCCAGCACCACCGGATCGTGATGGCCGAATTTCAGGTTGACGATGAAATGCCGGCACCAGCCTTCGGCCACCCAGCGTTCAACGAGTTCGGTAACGCGGTAGGGGTTTTCGATCATGTCGCAGAAGAGCCAGTCATAGCGGCGCCCCGGCGCCGGCCGGAAGGTGAAGGCATCTTCGCGGCGGTGGGTGATCAGCGGGTTGCCGGCGGCGCCGGCTTTGAGCGGGCCGTTGTCCACGGCGTCCACCCGGGCGCCGTGCCGGGCGGCGCTGTAGCTCCAGCCGCCGGGTGCCGCGCCGAGGTCGGCGACGGTCTGGCCCGTGGCCGGTTCTTCGCCGAGCACACCGTAGGCTTCCTCGACCTTGAGATAAGAGCGGGACGGCGCCTTGGGGTCGTCCTTCATCCGGCGCTGGCCCCAGAATTGGAAGCGCGTGGCGGCGGTCAGACGGTCATAGCCGGAGACAAAGACCAGCAGGCCGCGGTGCAGGACATGGGGTGCGGGCGTGTCTTCGCTGGCGAGTTTGGCGACGCGGGACATGCGCCCGTCCAGCCAGCGTTGCCATTCCCGGGCGAGTACGGTGGCGCGGCCGCCCAGGCCGTCGGTGCCGGGCGCGGCCACGAACTGCAAGGGCCAGGGCGTGGTGATGCGGACGTCGCGGAAGGCTGTGGCGAAATAGTCGCCCAGTCCGCCGATCAGGCCGTTGACGGTGCCGGCTTCGAGGGTGGCCGGATCGGCCAGCGTAGTGGTGGCAAAGCAGAGGTCGAAGGGCAGGGGGGCGTCGGGAGGCGGCAGGATCGGATCCGGCGGGGTCGCGCTTTCCGCGCCGGGCCCGGCTGTGGCGGCATCAGTGTGGCCGCCCAGGATGAGTTCACGCCGGAGCAGTGGTTCGAAGGCGGGTTTGGCAAGGTGGAGAAATTTCATGTTCAGGGGAGGATAAACGGGGCTGGACGGAATACAAATGCCGGGTTGCAGAACGGTGCGGGGCCGCTACAGTTTCTCATCCGGAACGAGTCTTCAGAAGGAACCGCGCCGCGGAGTGTGGCGACGGGTTGCGGAGACCGCCGGGTTCAGGAGTTTTTCGATGAAGAGGCTGGCCGTCCGTCTGAGTGTCGGAATGATGTCCGTCGTGGTCGCGTTGGCGGCTGCCGGTTGTTTGAATGTGAAGGAAAAGCTGCAGGAGGCTTCCCAGGCCGTAGTTCAGGGCGATTTCAAGACCGGCTATGAGATCACCGGCAGGATCTTGAAAAAGGAGAAGGGCAATGTCCCGGCCCTGATTCTGAACGGCTGGTGTGCCTACCAGGGCGGCAAGTATGACGAGTCCCTGGCCCGCCTGGATGAGGCGACCCGACTGGCGCCAGAAGACTATTCCGCCAATCTCTATTACGGCATGGTCCTCTCTTTGGCCGGCCGTTATGAGCAGGCCTTGGTGCCGTTGCGCAAAGCCTATCAGCTCCGATCCCTGCCGCGCGACCAGAACCTGGAAAACCTGCTGATCCTGCTCGCCCGCAGCTGCCTGGAGCAGCACCTGGAAGAGGGCACCCGGTATCTGCAGGCCCTGCTGGTGTTTGACAACATGCGGGGGAATCCCGACGTCTACAATGCTCTCGGTTACCTCTACACCGACCTGCAGAAGTACGACTTGGCCCGGAAGTCCTTCGACCTGGCTTGGCGCGCGGCCCCGGAATCCACACTCGCCCCGCAGAACATCGCGGTTCTCTGCGACCTCTACCAGAAAAATCCGGGCGAGGCCCTGAGGCATTACCGGTTCTGCGCCGGGCAAGCCGTCAAAAACGGCGACACCTCGCTGGCCACCCGCATTCACGACCGGATTCTCCAGCTCTCCCGGGAAGTGCCGAACGCCGGCACCGCTACGGTTCCCGCCGGCGCCGCCAAAATCGCCGCAGGTACGGCAGCGACCTCCACGGCCAAGACCGCCGCCGCCAAAACGGCCTCCGGTACCAAGGGCGCCGCCACGGTCAAGCCTTCCTCCACCGCCGGCCGCATCGTTCCCCTGAAGCCGGCCACGACCTCCACCGCCAAGAGCGCCACCCGGCACTGAGCCGGGCAACTCCGGACGAACGCGCGATGGCCGGTATTCCGGACAGCACGATCCAGGAAATCCGCGACCGGGCCGACATCGTCCAGGTGATCGAGTCCTATGTGCCGCTCAAGCGGCGCGGCCAGGAAATGTGGGGCTGCTGCCCTTTCCACAACGAGAAATCGCCCTCGTTCAAGGTCAGTCAGCGGCACCAGGCCTACCACTGTTTCGGCTGCCAGAAGAGCGGTGACGTCTTCCGCTTCATCATGGAACGGGAGAATGTCGATTTCGTCGGCGCCATCCGGCTCCTGGCCCAGCGTTTCAACATTGAGATTCCGGAACGCGATCCCGCCGGCCCCGGTTCCGGCGCCGTGCAGCGGCAGTTCAAGGACCGGCTGTTCGAGCTGCTCAAGACCGTCGCCGGCTGGTACCAGCAGGTGCTCCTCAACCATCCCGATGCGGAACCGGTGCGCGCCTACCTCCGGGACCGCGGAGTGCCGGACGACTCTATCCGCAAGTTCGGCCTGGGCTATGCGCCCAATTCCTGGGATGCGACTCTGGAATGGGGCAAGCGTCAAGGATACGATGCGAGCATTCTCGGCGCCGCCGGCCTGGTCGTGCCGCGCGAAGGCACGGATGGTTTCTATGACCGCTTCCGCGGCCGGCTCATGTTCCCGATCTGGGATGAAACCGGACGCGTCACCGGCTTCAGCGGCCGCATCCTGGAAAAAGACGCCAAGGCCGCCAAGTATGTGAACAGTCCGGAAACCGAGGTCTTTAAGAAAAGCCGCATCCTCTACGCGCTGCACCTGGCCCGCGCCGCGTTCAAGGAGCACGGCTTCGCCCTGATCTGCGAAGGGCAGCTCGACGTCATCGCCTGTCACCGTGCCGGTATGACCAATGCCGTGGCGCCTCAGGGGACCGCCTTCACCGAGGAGCACGCCCGTCTCCTTCGGCGCTTCACCGAGGACGTAGCCTTCTGCTTTGACGCCGACGAGGCCGGCCAGAAGGCGACCCTGGCCGGCGTGGAACTGGCGATTTCCCATGGGTTGCGTCCCAAGGTCGTCACCCTGCCCGGCGAGGGCGGCAAGGAAGACCCGGACTCGCTGCTGAAAAAGCATGGCGCGGAATTTCTGGCCGGCGTGCTCAAGGGCGGCATCGATCCGCTGGAGCACGTCCTGGCCGTCGGGCGCAGCCGTTTTCCCGCCGTCACGCCGGAAGGCAAAAGCCGCATCACCGACCTGGCCCTGCCGGTGATCGCGCGCTATCCGAGCCCGATCACCCGTGCCGGCTATGCCCAATGGCTGGCTGGGCAGTTGGGGCTGCCGGAGTCCGCCGTCCTGGCCGGACTTCAGGCACTGATGAACCAGCAGCAGCGGCAAGACCTCGGCCGTCGTGCCGCTGCGCCGCCGCCACCGGAGGGCGAGGCCGCCGCGATGGCCGCCCGTCCCGCGCCCCCTGTCGTTCCAGATACCCTGACCCAGCGCACTCTGGGCGTGTTGCTGGACGTGTGCCTGCATCATGAACCCAGCGCCAAAGAAGTGAACGCACGGATCCCGCATGACCTGCTGGGAACCTCGCCCCTCGGCCGCGCCTTGGGCATGCTCCTGGCACTGAGCGCCGAGGGGGAATGGGACGGCGCCTCCCGGCATCTTCTGGAAGACACGGAACTCACGGCCGACGGCGCCGTCATGAAACTCCTCGTCTCCAATGACTATGCGCCGCCGGAAGAGGGCGCCGACGCCGAGACCAAGGCCCGGTTCGCGACCAAGGCCGTCAAGGCCCGCGAAGACTGCCTGCGCCGGCTGGAGCAGGAGGAAATTTCGCGGGAATTGACGGAACTGCGGGCAAGGCTCGCCCAAGAACCCGATCCCGTCGCACAGCAGCAATACCTGGTGCGCAACAACGAACTCCTCCGGCGCCGGCACGAACTTCAGCGCGCCGCCTCGGCCGTTCCGCCGCCCCCCGCCCGGCCAACGTGAAGCCGGTAATCCTGCTTGCGGTTTATCTCACGGAGGCACAGTGGCACGGAGAATTTCCGATCCCAGGGTCGGCGACTTGGTATTTACAGGGTAAATTGGGCGGAGTTTTTCTCTGTTGCCACGGCGAAGAATAATCAGACCATCAACGTGGTCTTTACCCGCGGGGATCCCCATGTCCGTCACAGCCCAACCGCTTGTCTTCAGCACCACCTGGACCGTTTTCGGGCCATTGGCCGCCAACGATCCGCAACCAGCTCCGGCCGAACTGAAAACCTGCCCCGGAAAACTGCACATCGGCGGCAAAACCCTGACCGGGAAAACGGTTGCGGTGGGTGAGGGCCGGCTGGATCTCGGGGCGTTGCTTGGTTCTCAGCCGGTACGTTCCGCGGCCTGGGTTTACCTGACTGTGACCGCGCCGGCGGCCGGCAGCTACGTCCTCGGTTTCGGCGCCGACTGGTGGTTCGAATCCTTCCTTGACGGGAAGCCGCTGAGCGAAAACCTTGGCTCGGGTGGCGGCCATACCACCGCCAAAGGCGGTGGCTTCCCGGTCGAGGTCCGACTGAAGGCCGGCGTCCATGTTCTGGCCGTGCGCGTTCTGGCGGGCAGTGGTGGGTTTGTCCTGACGGCCGGTGAACCGGTCTCCCTCGCCGAACTGGAACGCCGCAACCAGCTTTCCGCCGCGCCCAAGGCCGATCCCCCCCGCGACTGGGAGGATCCGACTATTCTGCACCGCAACCGGTTGCCCGCCCACGCCACGCTGGTTCCCTTTGCCGACGAAGCGACGGCCCTGGCCGGCGAACGCGGCCAGTCCCCGTTCGTCCGCCTGCTCAGCGGGGAGTGGGATTTTAAGTGGTGCCCCAACCCGTGCGAACTGCCCGAGGGCTGGAGCGCTGCCGCCCCGGTCGCCGGGTGGGACCGCATCCGCGTGCCGTCGAACTGGCAGATGTTCCAGGACCGCGGTTACGACCGCCCGC
This sequence comes from uncultured Lentisphaerota bacterium, assembly GCA_903894975.1. Lineage (GTDB taxonomy): Bacteria > Verrucomicrobiota > Lentisphaeria > Oligosphaerales > CAITYL01 > CAITSE01. The sequence goes on along the minus strand of CAITSE010000302.1, from coordinate 32,376 downwards.
ACTACACCAACGTCAATTACCCGATCCCGGTCGATATTCCGCGCGTGCCCACCGATAACCCGGTCGGCCTGTACCGCCGCAGTTTCACCGTGCCCGAAGGCTGGGCCGGCCGCCGCATTCATCTTCACTTTGACGGGGTCAACAGCGCCTTCTATGTCTACCTAAACGGTACGCAGATAGGCTACAGTCAGGGCAGTCACATGCCCTCGGAGTTCGACCTCACCCCGCATCTGAACGCGGGTGAAAACTTGCTGGCGGTGCAGGTGTTCAAGTGGTCGGACGCCTCGTACCTGGAAGACCAGGATTTCCTGCGCCTCTCCGGCATCTTCCGCGACGTCACCCTGGTGGCGCTGCCCCGGGTGCATGTCCGCGACCTTCGGGTGCGCACCGAGATCGACAAGAAGTGCAGGGATGCTGTCCTCGACCTGCGCCTGAGCGTCATCAACCACGCCGGCGCCGCCGCCAAAAAGCATCAGGTCGCGCTGAAACTGGTCGACGCCGCCGGCGCCGCCGTGGCGGAGGGCGCCCTGTCGCTCGCGGCGCTGGCCGCCGGGGCCGAACAGCAGATCAACGTCCGGATCCCGGTCGCCAACCCGCTGAAATGGAACGCGGAAGAGCCGAACCTCTACACCCTGCTGGTCAGCACCCTCGACCCGGCGGGCAAGGTCACCGCGGTGCAGCGCCAAGCCGTCGGGTTCCGCAAGATCGAAGTGCGTGACCAGCAGTTCTGGGTCAACGGCGCGTCCATCAAGTTCCTGGGCGTGAACCGCCACGACACCCATCCCGAGCTCGGCCATGCCATTTCCATGGAATCCATGATCCGTGACATTACCCTGATGAAACAGCACAACGTCAATGCCGTGCGCACCAGCCATTACCCGAACGATCCGCGCTGGCTCGATCTCTGCGACCGTTTCGGCTTGTTTGTGGTGGACGAGGCCGACCTCGAGACCCACGGCTTCCAGGGCATGCACGGCTCCGCCAACGCCGCCGATTGGGCCCTGGCCTTGACCCATCCCGACTGGAAGGCGGCCTGTCTTGACCGCGCCGAACGGCTGGTCGAGCGCGACAAAAATCACGCCTGCGTGGTGATGTGGAGCCTGGGTAACGAGAGCGGCAGCGGCATCCACCACGAAGCGATGGCGGCGTGGATCCGCCAGGCCGATCCCACCCGCTTTATTCACTACGAAGGCGCCGGCGACCGGCCCTACGTCGATGTGGTCAGCCAGATGTACACCGACATCCCGGCCCTGGAGCGTTACGGGAAGATGAGCCCGGCCGAAGAACCGCGGCCGTTCTTTCTCTGCGAGTACGCCCATGCCATGGGCAACGGCCCGGGCAGTCTCGGTGACTATTGGACTGTGATCCGCGCCTCGAAACGGCTGATCGGCGGCTGCGTGTGGGAGTGGGCCGACCACTCGGTGGCGCTCGGGAAGAACGCCGACGGCTCCACCTGCTTCGGCTACGGCGGCGACTGGGGCGACTTTCCCAATGACGGCAATTTCTGCGTCGACGGCCTGGTCTGGCCGGACCGTACGCCTTATCCGGGCCTGATCGAGCTGAAGGCGGTGTATGCCCCGGTCGCGGTCGAATTGGTTGATCTGAAGAAGGGCGTGGTGCGCCTCACCAACCGCCTCCACTTCCGCAGTCTCGCCCACCTCGACGGCGTCTGGCAGTTGCGTTGCGACGACCAGACCGTGGCGGAAGGCCGCGTGGCCGGCCTTGACGGCATCGCCGCCGGGCAGAGCCGCGAGATCGCCCTCGGCATCGCCGCGCCGGTTCCGCGTCCGGGCGCACAGTGGTTCCTCAACCTGCGCTTCACCGCCGCCACCGGCACGGTGTGGGCGCCGCGCGGCCACGAAGTCGCGGCGCTGCAGCTCGAACTGCCCGTGAAGGTTCCCGCCGTGCTGCGCGTGGCGCTGGCCGCCATGCCGAAGTTCGGGGTCCGCGAAGAACGCAACCGTCTGGTAGTCCAGGGCGAAAACTGGGACCTCGGCTTCGACACCGTCCACGGCCGTCTCGACCGCTGGACCCTCGACGGGCTGCCGTTGCTGACCGCCGGACCGCAGGTCGACATCTGGCGCGCCCCGACCGACAATGATCGGAACATCAAGAACCGCTGGCAAACCGCCGGTTACGACCGCATGCAGCACCGGCTTGACCGCTTCAGGGTGATCTCCTGCGACGACCGCAGCCTGGTGGTCGAGGTCGACTCGACTCTGGCCGCGGTGTGCCGCGCCGCCCTGCTGCGGGTGTGGCAGCGCTACACGGTGTACGGCTCGGGCGATGTCCTCATTACCAGCCGGGTCGCCGTTGCCGGCCACAACCAACCGCCGTTGCCGCGCCTCGGCCTGCGCCTGACCATGCCCGGCGCTTTCGACCGCATGAGCTGGTTCGGCCGCGGCCCGCACGACAGCTACCGCGACTTCCGCGAGAGCGCCTTGATCGGCAAGTGGCGCGGCCTGGTCCAGGATCAGTACGTCCCCTACGTCCTGCCGCAGGAGCATGGCAACAAGGCCGACTCCCGCTGGCTCGCGGTGACCGACATCCGCGGCACCGGCCTGCTGGCCGTGCCCGAGACCACGGCCAGCGTCAGCGCCAGCCATTACAGTCCGGAGGATCTGGACAAAGCCTTGCACACCAGCGACCTCAAGCGCCGGGACGCGACCTTTATGCGCATCGATCACCAGCATCACGGCTTGGGCAGCAACTCCTGCGGGCCCGAGCCGCAGCCGTCCCACCGCCTGGACGCGGTTGGCGAGCATACCTTCACTGTGCGCCTGCGTGCTTTCCACCAGGATCTCTGGTCGCCCATGCGCCTAAGCCGCCTCTGGCCCGAGGCCGCCGGCTGAGTCCCGGTTTTCCCTGGGAGCGTCGAGTTGCCTTTGGCATTCCTCCCTACCCCGGCACTTCCCGGGGTGGGGACGCAGACGCGGTCACCTCAAAAACCGTCTCAGTTCTCTCCGGCGGTTTCGTAGCCGGGGACGCGCTGGAGGCCGCCGCGGAGCACGGCGGCTTTGAATCCCATTTGCGTGAGAAGGAAGGCGGCGGTGGCGCTCTGGCGTCCAGTCTGGCAGCAGCAGATATAGGATTGCTTCCGGTCCAGATCGGGGATTTGGGTGCGGAGATCGGCGAGGGGGATGCAGCGGGCGCCGGGGAGGGCGTTGCGGCGGGCGGCGCTTTTGCGGTCGCTGACATCGAGCCAGGCGGCCGTTCCGGCGGCGGTGTCACGGAAGGCCTGAACGCGTGAGACCCAGGTGATGACGGGTTCCTTGAGCAGTTCGTCAAAGTCGGATTTGGCGAGGCGGAACAGGGAGCCGTTGGCGGTCATGGTCACGGTGGCATTGCGGCGGGCGTTGGAGATGAGGGCCTCTTCGCCGAAAGCATCCCCGGGGCCGAGGGTGGCGACTACGGAATTTTCCGCATTCGGGGAAACGGCTTTGGTCACGGTGACGGTACCTTCGGCAATGACGTAGAAATGGGCGCCGTCCTCGCCCTGACGGATGATGGCCTGCCCTTTTTTCACCGGCATTTCCTGGAGCTTGTCGCAGAGGGCGAGCAAGGTTTCTTCAGGCAATGCGGAGAAGGTATTGAGATGACGGATGGTGCCGAGGAGCGCGTGAGTGGCGGCTTGGTCGCCCTGGCGGTGTCCGAACAGCGATCCGAGAAAAGAGGTTAAAGCGGCCATAGGGCTCACTCCCGTGGTCAGGGAACGGCGGTTTGCGGCGGTGCGAAACGGGTGGTCAGGAGGGCGAAAAGGCGGGCGGCGGTGGCGTCGCGGGCGAAGACGCTGCGGGAGGAAATCTCCACTTGGGTCTGGCCCGGGGCTTTCTGTACGCAGAAGACGCCGATTTCGGAGGTGTCCAGGCACCCGGGCGCTTTCAGGAGCATGACGGCCTGGCGCGCGGGTTCTTTGACAAAGACGATCATTTTCTCTTCGGCGGCGGCGGCCAGGACGGCGTCATATGCCTGAACAGGCGTGACCGGGAAGGTCTTGGTCAGGGCCGTGGCGCGGGCCTTTTCCACCTCGGCCATGGAAGTGCCGAGAAAGGTTTTGCACCCGGCGGCGGCCAGGAAGCTGCAAAGCATCAGGAACGGAATGGCCAAACGCGTCATGAAAAAAATCCTCGGGGTTCTTCAATACCAGTAACGTAGGAAGCAGGGGCCTGAAATCAATCCGGCCCGGATCAGGGCGCGGCGGCGGGAGTCGGGGCCGGAACGGAAGGAACGGAAGGAACGGAAGGAACGGAAGCCGGTGCGGGCCGGGTGAACTCCAGCACATTCTTGTCCGTGAACACGTCGTTGGCGTGACGGCGGATGAATTCCCGGAGTTCCGCGGGGCGGGCGCTGAGGACGAGGATGTCGTCGTTTTCGGAGCCGTTGCCGTCTCCCATCCAGGCGTGGGCTACAGACTCGGGATGGGCGCGGACATATTTGGGGCAGGCTTCCGGATCCAGCAGGGTCAACTTGAGATCAGGCGAGGTGCTTTCGACGCGCAGGATCACGGAGTAAATCGGCCAGTTGAACCAGGCCGCGTCTTCGGGCAAGTTTTTGAGCGAGCTGCGAGGATCGGATTGGACGCAGATATAGCGTTCGCCGTCAATCTCGCCCAGGATGCCGTTCAGTGCGGCTTTGCGCCCCTTGTTGTCGAGAACGGTGATTTCATAGGTGTTGGTGGGGGCATTATGGACAATGGACCAAATGGTCTCTCCCTTGCCTTTTTTCTGGATCCAGGAGCCTGTCAGAGTAGGGTCGGCGATGCCCTCTTTCCCGGTGAACAGCGGCTGCAGGCACGGAACGATGCACCCGGCCAACACCGCCGCCAGGCCGGCGGCCAGGGCAAATCCGAGACGATGGATCGGGTTCATACTTTCCATTCTACTTGGTCGGAATGATTCATCAACAGCCTATTGCCCGCGAAATTCCGCGAAAGGGCGCAAAAGGAATGGAAGACTCCATATTCAAATATAATATCTGCCGGTTCCGCCCGGAAGATATTATTCGAAGCGGGCTTCGAGCTTGGGATTGGCCCGGAGGAAGGCGTCGTCCTTGTCCGCGTCGAGCGTCCAGCGGGCGGTGCCGCCGGAGATTTCGGCCCCGGGCGCCTGCAGGATGCGGCCGGAACATTCCACGGCCAGGGTGATGCGCAAGCCTTTGCAGAGCGCTTTCAGTTCGGCGATGCGGGTGTCGTCCGGCGGCTTGGCGCCTTCGGGTGGCGGCGGGAGTTCGGCGCGGAGAAGGTATTCGCCGGACTCAAGTTTCATGTAGGTGAAATCCCCGAACTTGCCCGTGGCCAGCCCCTTGGCCATGTTCTGCAGATCGCAGACGATGCGGACGTGACGCCGGCCGTCCTTGGCCCAAGTGGTCCATTCCCGGAGCCGGATGCCTTCGCCGGAAAAGGTTTCCTTGGCCAGCGCCTCATTGAAAAACCAGCGGTAGCGGGCCGGCACGGGCGCGGCCTGCCCCTGCAGTTTTTCCATGGCCCCCTGGGAACCGGCCAGGGCCGGGATCAGCGCCTCCTCGACCCCGTAGTCGAGCGTGACCGTGCCGGAGCCGTCCTTGGCGAAGGTCAGGGTTTGTTCCAGGGTCAGGCAGCCGGCGGCGGCCAGGGCCAGGGCGATGGCCAGGAAGAGCGGTTGCGCGCGGCGGAGAATGGCGGAGAAGTGGTACATGAGGAAGGGAATAAAGCCCCGGCCCGGACAAATACAACCATCCTGCCCCCAATCTAAAATCCGCAATCCAAAATCCAAAATTCCCCCTTGACTCCCCAGCCTCGGCATGGTACAATCCGGGAAAAGACTACGACTACGGCGACCGCGCTGAACACTTGCCCCAAAGAGTGGAGTGGGTGCGAAATCTGCGGAGAAACGGGTTTTCCCGGAATTTTCATCACGACTGGCGGTGGCAAGGGGAATCGGGGAGGCTGTTGCCGGGTTGTTGTTTTGCGGGTGGCAGTCTGCCTTTTTGGCAGGATAGTATGCACGCTCCGCGAAATGCATTCGCGGGGAGGGGATTTATGAAGCGTCTGCGTTTGCTCGCCACCGACTTTGACGGTACGCTCCTGGGGGAACCCAAGGACGGGCGGGAGACTTATGCCTTTTTCCGGCAGCAGCTCCGGCATTTCCGCTACCGGTACGGCATGAAATGGGCGGTGGTTACGGGGCGGCACATTGCGACGATTCCGGCGGTGGTGGGCGAATTGCTCATTCACGGGCTGGTTCCGGATTTTCTGGTCATGGAGGATGCCTGCATCTACCGTCGCGCGGGTGGGCGCTACTGGCCATTCTGGTGGTGGAACCTGGGCCTGAACCTGCGGCGCAAACGGCAGGTGCGGCGGCATCGCACCCACATCTTGGCGCTGGCCAAGACGACCATGGAACGGTTCCCGGGCGCCGAAAACCTCACCGGCAAACGGATGCTGGATTTCTGGTTCCGTTTCCCGAACGAGGCGCAGGCCCGGGAAGTGGAGCAGGAATTGCAGGGAGAATTCAAGGGGAATGTCGATTTCTTTATCTTTCGCTGGGATTGTGAAGTCTGCCTGGCTCCCACGGCCGGCACTAAGGCCGACGCCTTGACCAAGTTAGAGAAAACGCTCGGTATCCGTCCCGAGGAGGTTGCCGCCATCGGGGACGGACAAAACGACGTCAGCATGCTCGACCGCCGGTATTGCGGCTATCCGGGGTGCGTCGACAATGCCTCCGGACCGGTCAAGGAAGTGGTGATCGGCACCGGCGGCTATGTGGCGAACCTCTCCGTGATGATGGGTGTGGTCGAGTTCATGGATTTCCTGCAACGGGATCTTACGGATGATGGATCCAGTCGTAAGCCTGGCGCCGGAGTTTGAGGCGTGTCTGGAACCGGGCGCCGCACCGGTGCGGCTGGCCTCCGGATTCCAGTTTGTGGAAGGCCCGGTATGGGCGCCGGCCTTCGGCGGGCTGATTTTCAGCGACATCCCGGCGGACCGGATGTACCTCTGGCGGGAAACGGACGGCCTGACGGTGTTTCGGGAGCCGAGCCGCCATGCCAACGGCAACACGGTTGATGCTGCCGGCTGCCTGTTGACCTGTGAGCAGGGGGCACGCCGGGTGACCCGGACCGCGCCTGACGGCCGGATCACCGTCCTGGCGGACGCCTTTCAGGGCAAACGTCTGAATTCTCCCAACGACATCGCCGTCCGCCGCCGCGACGGCTCCGTCTGGTTCTCCGATCCGCCCTATGGCATCCCGCCGGAGGCGCAGGAACAACCGGCCCAGCAAGTGTTCCGGCTGGATCCAGATGGCACCCTCACCGTGGTGGCTGCCGATTTTGAAAAACCCAACGGCCTCTGTTTCAGTCCGGACGAAGAGTTTCTCTACATCAGCGACACGTTTGACCGCCATCACCATATCCGCCGCTTTCGGGTCCGTCCCGACCGTTCGTTGGCGGGTGGTGAAGTTTTTGCGGTCATTGCTCCGGGCAAGCCGGACGGCTTCCGGGTCGATGCCGCCGGCCGGATCTGGACCTCGTCCGGGGAGGGCATTTGGTGTCTGGCTCCGGACGGGCGTTTGCTCGGGAAAATCCTAATTCCCGAATCTCCCTCCAACTGTGCGTTCGGCGGCACGGACGATCGCACCCTGTTCATCACCGCCCGGTCGGGGCTGTACGCCATCCGGGTTGGTGCGGTGGGGTGATCTGCGGCGATCCCTTTCGATCCCGATTCCGATCACGGTTGACTTCGGCCGATTTGAAGGCACATTTCCTTCTGTCATAAGGACGCAACTCGCCATGTGGCGGATGAATGATCCCATGAAACAGAACCGGCAACAATTCGGGTTTTGGTTTTATCCGGATACGGGGCGTTACGGCGCCCGGTCTCCCGGGTGATCCAACCTGGAAAACCGGAACAGCAGCCGCGCCCCGCCCGCCGGGACGCGGCTTTTTTTGTGGCCGCGTGACGCGGCGGTGCGCCAACCGAGGAAAGACCCAGCCATGATCATCGTCTTCAAAACTGACGCCTCCCGCGCCCAAATCGAGGAGGTCAAGCAGCACATCGTCGAACTTGGCTATGAGCCGCGCGTCATCCAGGGGGTCGAACGCACCGTGATCGGCGCCGTCGGCGATGAACTCTCGCATCGCTCCCTGGAAATCCTGCGCGAGATGCCGTGCGTCGAGAATGTCATCCCGATCCAGAAACGCTACAAACTCGTCACCCGCGCCTACCATCTCCAGGATACCGTCGTCGACATCGGTGGAAACAAGCTTGGCGGCGGCCATTTTCAGGTCATCGCCGGCCCTTGCGCCATGGAAAGCGCCGAACAGTTCCACCAGGCGGTCAAGGACCTGGTCAACGTCGGAGTGCGCATCATCCGCGGCATGGCCTTCAAGCCGCGCACCTCGCCCTATGATTTCCAGGGGCTCGGCACCCAGGCCCTCGACATCCTGCGCCAGGCGAAAAAGGAATTCGGCGTCGCCATCGTCACCGAAATCCTCGGTTCCGATCAGATCGCTCCGGTGGCGGACGTCGCCGACATGCTCCAGATCGGCGCGCGCAACGCCCAGAATTACCATCTCCTGGAAGAGGTCGCCAAGGCCGGAAAACCGGTTCTGCTCAAGCGCGGCCTGGCCACCACCATCGAGGAATGGCTCTCTTCCGCTGAATACCTCATGGTCAACGGCTGCTCCCAGGTCGTTCTCTGCGAGCGCGGTATCCGTACCTTCGAAAAGGCCATGCGCAACACCCTGGATCTGGGCGCCATCGCCTTCGTCCGCGAGGAAACCCATCTGCCGGTGATTGCCGACCCGAGTCATGCCGGCGGGGTCAAGCGCCTGGTCCTTCCCTTGGCCAAGGCCGCCATTGCCGTCGGCGCCGACGGGCTTATCATTGAGGCCCACCCGGATCCGACCAACGCCTTGAGCGACGCCGCGCAGCAGCTTGATTCCGCGACCTTCGCTCAGGCGTTGGCTGAACTTCGCCCCTGGGTCACGTTGGCCGGCCGCCATCTGGAAGCGGAAGCCGGCTGAGGTTATGGGCGCCGGCGGCTCGGAGCTAGGCGTCGAAATCCCGAGGTGTCGGGTGCTGATCAGGTCTTGAATAATTCTGGCTAGAACGCATTCTTATCTTTGGCCGGGGCCGCGCCCGGGAGGGTGTCTGGCTGATCCTCATTGAAGGCGTCGGTGATCGGCTGCAGCATGCGGTCGCGCTCTTCCAGGGTGGCCCACAGGTCCAGGCGTTGCCGGAGTTGTGGCTGGGAGGCTGGGAGTTTGAAGGCCCAGAGGTTGCGCGTCAAGGCCGCCGCGGCGAGGTCGCAGACGCGCAGGTTTTGGGGCGGCTGGCGTTCGCCGGCCGGGGCGGGCGTGCCGGGGGCGGCCTGGGGCCGGGCGAAATTGATCCGGACGCCGGCGATCGTGGCGCTTCCGCCCATGGCGTCGCCGGCAGCGAAGCGGATCGCCGCGTCGGGGATCGCCCGGTGATCGTCCAGGAACGCGCAGGCCACGCTCAGGTAGGCGGCGCGTTCGGCGCCGGCAAGCGGCTGGCGCGCGGCTCCCAGCGGGCCGTCGTTGCCGTCGAGAATTTTGACCGCGGCCCAGTCGCCTTCGGCGGTGAGGCCGCTTCGGGCGACGGCGCTGAGCACCGCCCAGGTGCGGCCATCCCCGGGCGCTTCGCGGGCCAGGGCAAGGATGCGTTGCAGGCGGGCCGGCGAGGGTGAACGGAGGCTTTCGGCGAGGGCGAAGCCGAGGGGGCCGGGATCTTTGGCGTCCGCAGCCGGCGGAACCGCGGCGAGTTCGTCGATGAGGGTGTTGAGAAGGGCCGGATCGTCGTGGCGGTCGCGCCAGCAGGCGAGCAAGGGTCGCAGCTTGCCCTCAGGCTTCCAAGTGTTCACCAGGGCGGTCATGCCGGGGTGGTTGACGGCCAGGGCGAGTATGCCGGCGATCTGGGCGGGCGACTGGGTGAGCGGGGGAGTGGCTGTCCAGGCGGCGACGATGGCGTCGAGGAACGCCGTGCGCTCCTCGGCCGGTTGTTTGCTGAGCATGCCGGATAATTGATAGAGCGGCAGTTTCCCGACCAATCCAGACATTCCCAGAAATAAGGGCTTGCCCTCCAACCCCTTCGCCCAGGTCTGCAAGGCGGCGCCGGCGGCATGCCGTTCCTCCGCGGTCCACGGTGCGTTCGTCTTCCGGTCGACCAGCAGGCGCGGATCGAAACCGAGCGTGAATTTCAGGGCGCGCAGCGCATTGTCGCCGAGGGTGCGCGGCGTCTGGCCGTCGAGCCAGCGCGAGGGCCGGGGATCCTCCAGCAGTTCGATCATGGGCCGGATGTCGGCCGCAACGGGCTGCCAGGTCAGCGCGGCCTGTTTCCGGGCCATCATCTCGCGGAGGATTTTCTGCTGTTTCTCCGGCAGGGAGGCGATCGTGCTTTCCTTGAACTCCGGCATGGATTTCAGCGAGAGTTGTTCCTGGGACGGCGGTTCCCACGATTGCAGGCGGGTCGGCAGGTCGGCGTCGGCGGCGGCCTTGGCCGGCAGGGCGAGGCGGGCCACTAGCAGGTCGAGGATCGGACGCAGGGCGTCGCGCTCTTCGGCGGGAGAGAACGCCAGCACCGCCTCCGCGGCCTTGGCGGCGGTGAGTTTGTCGTTGACGCGGGCTTGTCCCTCGACCTGTAGCTCGGCCAGTCGGTCGCTGAACCATTTGGCGAGGATCTGGCTGGCGACCGTCTCGGGCGCCGTGATTGACAGCTTGCCGAGATGTTCCGGCACCGAGTTCGCGAAGCCGGACAGGTCGGAGGGAGACGGCATCGCCGGGCTTTCCGACAGGTTGAGCGGCCGGACGGCGGTCAACGGCGGCGCGAGCGTCCGGCGGAGAGGCAGGATGCTCTCGTAGCTGGCGTGGGCGCCGGCGACCACGAGGAGCGCATCCGCCTCGGCCACGCCCAGGCGGAGCAGTTGCAGGCTGGCGATGGAGTCGGGGTCGATGCCGGTGCGGGTGAACGGTTTCGCGGCCTCGACGCAGGCTTCGAAGCGGGGGATGTCCGCCGCGGTGAACATCGCGGGCAGCGGATCGGGCATCCAACCGCCGCTTCCTCCCACTTTGGCGGGACCCTGGGCCAGGACCGAGGCCAGCGCGGGCGCCGTGGTTTCCACCAGGCCGTCGCCCACGGCGAGGGCATGGGTGGCATCGGTCTGGAACGAATCGCTCAAGGCGAGCAGCCAGGAGCCGTTGGCGAAGCGGAGATGGATGGTCCGGTCGTAGGTAGTGTTCAGCGTGTTGTTCGCAACGGAAGGCTGCCGGAAGATGTTGCGCAGCAGGCCGTTCTTTGGTAGGGGCTCCCGCGTTGTCATCCATCCGACCACCAGCGTTCCGTTCGTGGCGTCGGGCATTCCCGCCTCCACCGCTTTTTGATACAGGGCGAGGATGGCGGTGCGCTGGGCGTCGTTCAGCCGCGTCAGTTGTGCGGCCGGGGCCGGCGGGGGGGCGGCCGCGAGGGAGAGCGTGGCCGCGCTGGCTGCGAGCAGCACTGCGGCGGCGAAGGCGCGGGCGGACAGGATTCGGGCGTCCGTCCGGGCCGGCATGATGTTTCGGGTGGTAGGGATGATCATGGTTGGGGTACTTTTCGGCGGGATTCCTTCACGGGTTCATGATTCTCACAATGCGCTTGTTTACGGCGACGTGACACTACTTTTTCGCCTTGGATTTTCCGGTGTCCGTGCTTAAAAAAAACGGGTCAACCTTTTGCTCCCGCACCGCCAGGGACGGGTTCACGACGTTGCCGACGGTTTCGACATGGCCGTCGACGAAGAGGACGTTGACGGTGTTGCGGTGGTTGCCGTCATGTTCGCGGGCCAGGACCGTGCGGCTCGGCTCTTTCACGGCAGACAGCGTCAGGCCTTGCCCGCAGTACTGGTACGAAGAATACCCGGATTGGCCGGCCAGTCGTTGCGGATCGGAGTTGCAGACCAGGGTGGGGCCGGTCAGGCCGTAGTTGACGAGGGCGGAGAAGTCGGGCGGCAGACGGTCGCCGTTGTCGACGGAATACGCGATGCAGGCGACGCCGATCTGGCGGAGGTGGCTCATGCACACGGTCGTGATGGCTTTTTCTCTGGCCGTGATCAGGACGGGGAGCATGAGAGCGGCAAGAATAACCGGCGAGACCAAGGTGCCGATGCCGCCCGTGATGGCGCCGGCCAGGGCCGCGCCGCGGCCTTTCAGGGCGCCGCCGGACCGGGCGACCCGCTTCATGCCGATGATCCCGCAGACGACGGCGGGAATGCCGGTGAGGAAAAACAGGCAGCACAGACTGAGGATTCCAAGCACCAGGCTGGCAATGGCCATGCCGCTGGTTTTGACGGGAAGCGAGGGCGGGACGGAATCGGAGGGTTGCATGAGTTTCTCTCTGGTTTGGCGGGCCGGTCTTCGGGGCTCAAGGGTTGGCGGCCGTCAGGGGCGTCCGCCGTCCGCTCTCGTGCTCACTTGGCCGTTTTTTCCTGGCGCTCTTTTTCCAACCGTTCCTCTTCCAGCAGGGCGTTGATGGAGGAGGGCAGGCCGAGGTTCGGCTTGGGGCCGTCGGCCGGCGAGGCGAGATCCTTGCGCTGCCAGACGCGGACGTAGTCGATGACGAAGTCGTCGGGCAATTGGGCATCGTCGAGCGGCAGGTTGTCCCAGCCGCCGGAGACCATGTTGAACATGATGTAGGCGGGGACGCTGCTCACGCGCGGGCTTTCCCAGCGCAGGACTTCTCTGCCCTGGGAGTAGTAGACGGCGAGGCCCGGGGTCCAGTAGACCCCCGTGGTGATGAATCCGTCGCGGTCGGGCTGGACGTAGTTGATCGAAGTGCCGGCGCTCTTGTGTTCCTTGCCGTAGCCATCCCAATGGAATGCGAGGTTGTAGCGGTAGGGACCCCAGCCCGAGAGGTACTCGAGGATGTCGTGCTCGATGCCGCCGTTGGCGGTGCTGGCGCGCTTCCACCAGACCCCGGCCTCGGGGCCGCGGTCGGGCATGGTCCAGAACGCCGGCCACAGCCCCGGCGCCTTCGGCAGCTTCACCCGCGCCTCGAAGTAGCCGTAGCGCTGGGTCCACTTGGTGAAGGTGTCGGCAAAGCCGCAGGCGTAATCGGTGGTGCCGACGGTCTTGGTGGGATCGTTGGGATCGTCATTGTGCGGCCCGGTCTTCTTCTCGTAGTGGAGGACGAGACAGCCGTTCTTGATATACGCGTTGTCTTTACTGAAATGGGTGCGCTTGTCCCAGTAGTTGGCGGTGTAGATGTTCCAGGTCTTGAGGTCGAGCGTCGGGCCGTCGAAGTTTTCCTCGAAGGTCTTGCTCCAGTCGCCCTCGACCGGCGGGCGCTTGCCGAGCCAGTCAGGGAGCTTGGGCTGGTCAGGGACGCCGGCGGTGATGCCGGTGATCAGCAGGCGCTTGGCGCCGGCGGTGGTGTCGGAGAAGATGGTGACGCCCTTGGCCCAGGGGCTGGTGAACACGGTGCCCGTGCCGGGCTTGGGCCCCCAGTTCTGCTCGGACCACGATCCGGGCCCGGAGACGGTCTGGCGCGGATCGGTGGGGATCACCGGCGACACCGCGGGGGTGAAAGGCAGGATGACCGTCGCCGTTCCGCCGGGCGGGATCGGTCCGGGGGCCGCGACCGTGTCGCTCGCGCCACCCTTGCTTTCCAGGCGGAATTTGGGCGTCACGGGCGCATCGCCGGCGTTGGTGAGCTTCACCGTCACCTGTAGGCAGTCCGTCAGTTGCCAGCTGCCGACGGCCGGCTGGAAGATGACTTGTTCCGGTTTCGGCCCGCCTGCGAACTCGATCTGGATGCCGCCTTCGACGACACCGGCCTTGGCGCCGCCCTTGGCGACCAGTTGTTTCGCGGCCTCGAGCTTCATGGCCGGGGCATAGAGCACGCCTCCCGCCGGTTTCGCCCGCGCCGTGCTGGGATCGACCGGTGGTTTTTCGCCCGACGAGCCCGACGCCTGCAAATCTTCGATGCGGAACGCGCGGGGCTTGTCGGACTTGCCGTTGGCGATGAAGAGCACCTGGATGACCGCGCCGCTGTTGAGCTTGAAGGCGGGCTGAAACCCGTAGGAGTGGCCAAAGATCACCTTGACGATCTTGCTCTCTTTGGGATTCAACGTGAGATTCTCGGCGTTCCACGGCTCCTTCCGCCAGTCGCCCGCATTGTCGACGCGCATCCCCACCGAGATTCGCTCCGCGCCCAGGTTGGTGAGTCGGGCTTCGATGTGGCCCCAGGGCGAGAGATCCCAGGGCGCTTTGGCCTCGGGCGTGACGCCGAGGCCCGGCCATTGCGCCGCCCCCGGTGCGATGGACACGGTGATCCCGTCCTTGCCCAGGGTGAAGGTGGCCTGCGCATCGGTGGGGACGATCTGGCCGGCCGCCGCCGGGGCGACCGGGTCGAGCAGAAATTTGGGCGCGATGCCGCCGACTTGGGCCGAGGCCGTGCCCGCCAGCAGGGCGAGCAGGCTGGAGACGATCCAGGGACGGAAGATGCGAGGATGGAGAGATTGTGCCATGTTCCGGTTCCTTTTACTGGTGGTTACTTGTTTGGGTGAAGCGGGTTGCCGTCGTTCGGCTTGGGGCCGTCCTCCGGCGAGGCGAGGTCTTTGCGCTGCCAGACGCGGACGTAGTCGACGATGAAATCCGCGGGAAGTTGCGCGGCGTCGAGCGGTTCCTTCTCCCAGCCGCCGGTCACATGTTCCAGGATGACATAGGATTGAACGCTGCTGACGCGCGGGCCTTCCCAGCGGAAGAGTTCCTTGCCGTTGCCGTAAAAAATGGCGGAGCCCGGGGTCCAGAGCAGGCCGCTGGTGATGTATCCGTCCTTGTCCGCGGGCACATAGTTGTCCTCGGCGCCGAGGGTCTTGTGATATTTCATGTAGCCGTCAAAGTGCATGGCGATGTTGTACCGTTGCACGCCCCAGACGGAGAGGTTTTCCATGATGTCGAACTCCATGCCGCCGTCTTTGGTGCCGCCGCGCGCGTCCATCTTGCCCCATTGGTTGGCGGGGGTGTTGACGCCGCGGTCGGGCAGCAGCCAGAAGGCGGGCCACAGGCATTTGGCCGTGGGCAGTTTCATGCGGGATTCGAAGTAGCCGTAGCGCTGGGTCCATTTGCCGAACGTGTCGGCATAGCCCGTGGCGAAGTCGGTTTCGATTTTGGTCTCGGGATCGTCATTGTGAAACCCGCGTTTTTTGGCCACCCGGAGCGCGAGTGTCCCGTTCTTGACGATGAGGTTTTCCTTGGAGAAGTGGGTTCTCCGGTCCCAGGGGTTGCCGCCCTCCATGTAGCAGTTCCACCGGTTGAGGTTGAGGCTGCTGCCGTCGAAATTCTCCTCGAAGGTCTTGGTCCACTCGCCGGCGACGGGCGGCCGCTGCCCGAGCCAGGCGGGGAGAACGGGTGGGGGATTGCAGGCGGCGAGGACGGTGACCTGGAAGCTTTTGGCGCCGTCCGATTTGTCGGAAAGGAAGGTGACGCCCGTGGCCAGGTGGCTCTTGAAGTTGGTGCCGGTGCCGGGTTCGCACCCCCAGTTTTTCTTGAGTTCAAGGACTTCCTGCTCCTTGTCGACAAGGGCTTTGAAGGGGATGGCGGCCTGGAAGGGAATGATGATTTCCATTTCTCCGTTGGGCGGGATGGCGGCGCTGGCGGTGAGGATTTCGCCCGCGCCTTTCCGGCTGTCGGCCCGGAGCTTGGGGGTGAACGGGGTGCTCCCCGTGTTTTTGATCTTTACCGTGATGGCGGAATACTCGCTCAGGTCCCACATGCCGACGCCGGAGGTGAAGGAGACGAACTCCTCTTTCGCGCCGCCGGAAAAGTTGAATTGGAGCATTTTTCCGTTTGCGGCGAATACGGCCTTGGCGCCGCCCTTGGCGGTGATCTGTCTGGCCGCGTCAACCGGTGCGCTGCCGCCGAGGAGGAGACCGCCCGCGGGCCTGGTTCGGACGAACTTGGGATCGGGCTGGACGGTTTCTCCCGCCGCGCCCGCCGCCTGGATCGTTCCGAGGCGGAATTTCCGCACTGTGTCTTTCGACCCGCTGGTGAAGATGAGAACCTGGTTGATGGCGGCCGCATCCAGTTCATCGCCCGGAGATGTCCCGTTGTAGCCGAAGAAAACGGTGAGAGGCCGGCTTTCGTTGGGCAGGAGGTAAAGGGAAGAGGTGTTGGATTCGCCACGGCTGTCGACCCGCATGGCGACGCTGATGGGCTTCTCGCTGAGGCTGGTGACTTTCACTTCGATGTGGCCGTAGGCGGAGATGTCGAACACGGAGGCCAGCGGTTTCAGGGAAATGCCCGGCGTCCCGGGTTTGCCGGGCTGGACCGTCAGTGTTATGCCGTTCGCATCCGGCGCGATGGCAACCAGATCCGGATGGCTGGGGGTGATCTGTCTGGCGGCATCCGGGGACGCCGGGTCAAGCAGACCCTTGGGCGCAAGGCCGCCGACCTCGGCTGACGCCGTGGCCGCCAGCAGGCCAAGCAGGCAGGAGACGATTCCGGAAAGAACGCCGCGGGGAGGGAAGGTGTGTGGCATGTTTCGATTCTTTTTTACTAGCTACGACTTGCTTGGATGCAGCTTATTGCCGTTATGATGATGGGCTGGGGTCGGTTTGCCGGCGGGCAAGTTTTTTCGCAACGGCTCGGATTCCATAAACTAAACGAATAATCGCCCAGCGCAAGCGAGCCGGTTCCAACTACCGGGCGGGGGTGCGTTCTCCGCCGCTCCCGGTCCGCCGGTTTTTCCGGACTTGCGCCGTGCGGGCCGTGTGGTACTTTGTTTTCTGCGGTGCCAGTTGCTTTTGGCGAGCGTTGCGCCTTGGCGAGAGCATAAGTTTGAAAATCGAGTGGAATGAACGGCCTGATGCCGGGGCAGGAACAGGGTGAATCCATGCGAAAGATGCGGTCTTTTTTCACGGGGCTGATTCTGGCGGGGTCCATGACCTGCGCCGTCGCGGCCGGTGCGGACGCGCAGCCGGGCAAGACGCAGGAGATTCCCTTCGAAAAGAATCCGCGCCAGTCGTACAGCCTGTATTATCCGAACCGCTACAATCCTAACCGGGAACACAAATGGCCGGTCCTGTTCGTCCTGGCGGCGCCGGGCGGCGGTTCGGGCCGGGTGAATCTCTACACCGAAGGCGCCGACCGCAACCAGTTCGTCCTGGTTTCCATGCCTTGCATCGTCGAGGACAATGACCGGACTATGGATCTTCAGCTTGTCATGATCGACGAGGTGATCGGGAAATATCCGATCGATGAAACCCGCTGCTATTTCAGCGGGTTCGGGAAGGAGGCCGCGACGGCCTTTGTCCTGTCCGCGAAGCGCAAGCGCAACATCCTCGGCCTTCTGGTTGCGGATAGCGGGTGTGAAGAAAATGGCCACTACAACAGCCGGGCCGCGGTTTACGGTTTCTGCCATGCGGCCCACCGCGGCGTCCGCACGGAGATGGTGCTGACTTTCTACCAGTTGCTGGCGAAGAAAAGCTGCAAACTGCGTTTTCTCCCGGGGGCCGGAGGCACGCCCGACTCCGCGCTGGTCGCCGAAGGCATGGACTGGCTTAACTGGCAGTACATGACCACCGGCAACAATTCCGCCCAGGACAAAAGTTTTAACGCGGAAAAGGCCGCGTTTGCCAAAAACCTCGCCGACCGCATCCAGACGGATCGGGTGGCCCATCCCGAAGCCGCCTACGAATGGAGCCTGCTCTTGAGCCAAGTCCGCGGGGTGCCCGAGGCCGCCGTGGCGAAGGCCGCCAACAGCCAGCTTGCCGCCGATCCCAAGGTCCGGCTTTATCTGGAAGCCGCCAAGGACATCGATAAGTTCGTGGAAAAAAACTTCATCATCCCGCTCGTGTCCGCGGACCGGAATGGGAAATCCATCCCCCCAACCCGGACCATCCTTAACGTGAAGAAATATGAGGAGTCCCTGGCCAAGGATGCCCGTAAGCTGCAGGAGAAGTACAAGACCACGCTGTTCGGCGAGATCTTGCCGTCGTTTGGCGGCGAGTCCAAATGATGCACGGTTCCGGGTGGAACCGTCGCGCCCCGGCGACAGAACAAGGTGATCGATCCATGCGCAAGATTCTGCCGTTTTTTACCGCGTTGATTCTGGTGACGTCCCTGGCCGGGGCCGCGGAAGGCGGCACGGACGATGTGCAACCCGGAGGAAAAACGCAGACCTTTCCATTCGTGAAGAATCCGGCCCAGTCGTACCGCCTCTACTATCCGAAAAGTTATGATCCCGGCCGGAAACACAATTGGCCGGTCCTATTCCTTCTGGTGTCGGACACTACCAGCCTGAACCGCCTGGAACTCTTCAAGGAAGGGGCCGACCGTAATCAATTCTTTGTGGTCACTCTGCCCTGCGGGGTCACAGGCCTCGAAACGGCCGTGAACTTTCATCTTTCGATGTTTGACGAAGTGCTCAAGAAATACCCGTTTGACCCCTCCCGCTGTTATCTTGGCGCCTTCGGTGACCAGGTCAAGGCGGCCTTTGTGCTTTCAGAGAAACGCAAGCGCAACATCGTCGGCATCCTGGGCGTGGACGGCGGGTATGATGAGGATAAGCCCTACAACGAACGGGTGACGTTTTACGGACTCTGCCACGCCTTCGCCCCCCTGGTTCGCACGGTCATGGTGGAAACCTGTAAAAATTTGGCGGATAGGAAGAACGGCAAACTACGCTTTCTTCCCGGCTCCGAGGCGCCCGACTTCACGCAGATTGCCGAGGGCATGGATTGGCTCAACTGGCAGTATCTGGCCAACGCCAGCAACCCCAGCCTGACCAAGAGCTTCAACGACGAAAAGGCCGCGTTTGCCAAGCGCCTCGCCGCCCGCATCCAGGCCGACCGGACGAACCGCCCCGAAGAGGCGTACGACTGGTGCCAGCTCCTGGCCCAGCTCCGGGGCGTGCCGGAAGCCGCCGCGGCCAAGGACACGAGCTATCAGCTTACCACCAACCCCCAGGTCAGGCTCTATCTTGAAGCGACCAAAGAGTTCGACAACTTTGTGCAGAGGAATTGCACCATGGTCACGTCCGCGCAGTATCAGCCGAACGGCAAGGTTAAGAACCAACAACGGATCGCCCCCGTCGGGATCATGTTTGATTCAAGGGTAGCCGGGGAGGCGCAGAAGTTGCAGAATAAATACGGGAACACGCCGTTCGGCGAGATCCTGCCGTCATTCTATGAGGCTCTTGCAGAAGTGTCGCAAGGCAAAAGCAGGGTTCAGGGTTCAGGGCCGTGAAAGCAACTGTCAAATTGTGAAAGTGTTGTACATCCAGCAGACTCTGCCTCCTGAACTCTGACACCCTGAACCCTGCTTTGCTGGCAGGACGGAGTTCTGCAAGCGCCTCTATGAGAAGGGGAAATAATTTCCTGGCCAGCCTGTCCGCGAAATTTCGCAGAAGGGTGCGCTGGCGATTTTGAATCGGCAGGAGACTCCGGTCATGAGAGAGCATGGAAAATTTGTTGCGCTCATGGGGGTGATCATGGTGGTGATCATCACCTTGGGGATCATGATCTCGGCCGGGCTGCTGAAAATCTGGCACGACAGGCTTCCCGGCAGCTCGGATCCCGCGGGGATGTATTTTCTACGGTATTATGGGTTTTTCCTGTTCCTGATCCCCTTGGCGTGGGCGGCCGCCGCCGGCTGGGCGGGGAGCATCGTCCAGTCGGAGTGGGGCGTACGCCTGATGCGGGCGTCCGGGATCCTCGTGGCAACGGCGCTCGTGCTGCTGATGATTGTCGGCCTGGTTCTGCCATGGCTCTCGGTGACCTGGTCCATCGGCAGTCAAACAACGGGATAAAGGGAACATGAATCAATCTGTCACGGTTCTGGAGATGGGGAAACGGGCGCGGGCGGCGGCGCGGGAACTGGCGGCGCTGCCGGGCGAGGTCCGACAGCGGGCGCTGGCGGCCATGCCGGCGAAGCTGGAGGCGGCCCGGGCGGCGGTGATGGCCGCGAACCGGCGGGACATTGAGGCGGCGCGCGTCGCCGGCCTGGAAGGGCCGATGCTGACGCGTTTGGAGATCTCGGACAAGGTGTTCCGCTACATGCTCGCCCGCCTCGCCGAGGCGGCGGCGCTGCCGGACCCGGTCGGGCGCATCCTGGAAGGGCACACGCGGCCGAACGGCCTGCGGGTCGAACGGGTCAGCGTGCCCATCGGCGTCATCGGAATTATCTACGAATCAAGGCCGAACGTGACCACGGACGCGGCGGCGGTTTGTCTCAAGAGCGGCAATGCCGTGATCCTGCGCGGCGGCTCGGAGGCGCTGGCGACGAACCGGGAATTGGCCGCGGCCATGGCTGCGGCGGCCCGGGAAAACGGCCTGCCGGAAGCCGCGATCCAGTTCATCGACACGCCGGACCGCGCCGCGGTGCGCGAACTGCTTGGGCTGACGCCGTATGTGGATCTGTTGATCCCGCGCGGCGGCAAAAGCCTGATCCGGGAGGTGGCGGAGAATTCGCGCATCCCAACGCTGAAGCATTACGAAGGGGTCTGCCACCTGTACCTGGCCGCGGACGCGCCGGAGGAGATGGCCGTGGCGCTGGCGGTGAACTCGAAGTGCGAGAAGGTCGAGGTCTGCAACGCCCTGGAGAAACTGTTGCTTGATGCGGAGTCCGCGACGCGGCTGTTGCCGGCGCTGGTGAAGGCATTTGTCGCGCAAGGAGTTGAACTGCGCGGCTGTCCCCGGGTCTGCGCTCTGGCGCCGTCGGTGAAGCCGGCGGCGGCGGCAGATTGGACCATGGAATACCTGGCGCCCATCCTCACGGTCGGGATCGTGGACGGCGTAGCGGCGGCGGTGCGGCACATCAACGAGCATGGTTCGGGGCACACCGACGGCATCGTCACGCAGCGGCTGGACCTGGCGGAGGCTTTTGTGCGCGGGGTGGATTCCGCCTCGGTCCTGGTCAACGCCTCGACGCGGCTGTCGGGCGGTGGCGAGTACGGCCTGGGCGCGGTGGTCGGGATCAGCACGGACCGCCTGCACGCCCGCGGCCCGGTGGGCCCGGAGGCGCTGACCACCTACAAATGGGTCGCCCGCGGCGCCGGCCACCTGCGCGGCTAAGGCCAAAGCCTCCAGAGTCAGGGGGGCGCGTTCTCCGCCCCCCTGAATCCCCCTGAGAGGGTCTCCGACCCGTTTCCGTTTTGGAAAAGCAGGCGTGGCCACTGCCACTCTCCAGGGGGTTCGGGGGATGGGAGAACGCCATCCCCCGATTCTTACTGGTTCACGCGCCCATGGCGGAGTAGCGGCGGAGGCCGCGGCGCCAGAGGGCGCGGTAGATGAGGAGGAAAATTCCGGTCCAGACGGCCATGATCAGGAAGGCGCGGCCCAGGTTCGGGACGTCGCCGCCGCTGAGGAGCTGGGCGGGGACATAGACCATGTAGGGGAAGGGCGTCCACAGGGCGAAATCGCGCACGGCGGCGGGGAAGAGTTCCAGGGGCGCCAGGAAACCGGAGAGGAAGAGATAGAGCATGAAAAACAGGTCCTCGATGGCATTGGCGCGCTCGGTCCAGAAGGCGAGCATGCCGAAGGCGTACTGCATGACGAAACGCAGGGCAAAGGCGGCGAGCATGGCGGCCGCG
Organism: uncultured Lentisphaerota bacterium; assembly: GCA_903894975.1. Taxonomy (GTDB): domain Bacteria; phylum Verrucomicrobiota; class Lentisphaeria; order Oligosphaerales; family CAITYL01; genus CAITSE01. The sequence goes on along the minus strand of CAITSE010000302.1, from coordinate 10,814 downwards.
CCCAGCAGCAGCGCGCTGGCGGCGGGCACAAACCGGGCCTGCGGATAGATCAGGAAGAACAGCACGGTCAGGGCCAGGATAAAGGGGGTCCGCGCAAAACGTTCGCCGACATGCCCGGCCAGGTAGCGCCAGAACGGGTCCATGGGCTGTAGGAGCATGGGCGAGAGGCGCCCTTGGACCACATCGTTCTCGACTTCCCAGACTACCCAGACGATGGTGAACTGGCGGACCAGGAACACGGCCAGGAAGTAGCGGGCGAACGAGGCCGGGTCGCGGGTCAGGTGGGCGTCGCGGCCGGCCTGCATCCACAGGCCCATGAGGAAGAACGGCATGATCCCGGCCAGCGCCCACAGGTACAGCTCGGCGCGGTACTCCAGCATGACCGCGTAGTTCACGCCGACCAGAGTGCGGATTTTGCGCCAGATCAGGAGCATGGCAGGTCTGAATATGAAACCACGAAAAAGGGGATAGGATGCGTCCACGAATTCCACGAAATGACACGAATGGCGTATGACGGGACGGTTTTCAACAACACGTTTGCCGGGGTGTGCGGGTTATGGTGTCTTGGACGGGTTCGTGACATTCGTGGAATTCGTGGATAAAAACGGCTTTGTGGTGAATTCCGGCCATTCGGCGGCGATGCGTTCCAGGACGAGGGGGACGGCCGGGGGGATGCGGTTGCTGCCGGCGAGGACGTTGCGAATCATGGAGAGATGGGTGCCGGGGACGGTGATGAAATCGGTCACGCCGTCAAGCTTGGCCGAGACTACGGAGACGCAGCCGTCGCCGACGCCGTCGGCGACTTCGGTCAGGCTTTGGCGGAACTGTTCCATCGTGCTGCGCTTGGCAATGTCGGGTTCGTTGCGGTTGACGCGGGCGAGTTCGGCAAGGGTTTCAGGGGTGACGGGGCTGGCGACGCCGGCGATGATGGTCAGCTTCACGTCCCGCGGCAGGGGACGACCGTTGAGATCTTCCAGGAAGTTGCTGCCGGGGGTCAGGTCTGCGGCAGCTTCGCCGGTGCCGTCTGCAAAGGCGCTTAATACATGTCCTTCGCCGTTGACCAGGTGCAACCATTGGTCGCGGAGTTCCACGGCGAATCTGACCCTGGCCAGGGGGGAACCGTGATTCGGGGTGCCGAGCATGATGAGGCGACGGACGCGGGGGATTTGCGCGTCTTTTGCGACCGCGGCGTAGCCCAGCGTGGGACTGGTGAGCATTTCCCGGCTGACCAGGCCGCCCATGCTGTGGGCGACGATGACGATGTCCGTGGCGCCGCGCCGGCGCAGTTCTACCAGGGAATGCAGCAGGTAGGCGGCGGAAGGGCGCACGGCCTGGTCATTGGGATAGCGGAATTCGCAGACCGTGTATCCTTTGGCCGCTAGGGCCGGCGCCAGGCTGCGCCAGAGTTTGCCGGGTTCGTCCAGACCGTGGACCAGGACGATGACGCGGGGCGGCAGCACGGCGGGAAGCGCCGCCCACTTGCCGTCCAGAAAAAGGCGCCAACCGAACTCGGCCGTGGCCGCGGCGTACCATTCGGGGAAGTGTTTCTGCAAGGTTACCTGCGTTGGCGTCACCGGCGGCGGCGCGCCGGAATTTCCCCCGGCGTCCGCGGTGGTCGCGGCGGCCGGAATGGTCAAGGCCAGCAGCAGGAAAAGGGAACGGGTTGCCCGGGAAAGCATCATGGAATTTCGGACTCGCCTTTTTTCCTCACGACCACGTCGGCGACCTGGGTTGTGAAGTCCTGGTTCGGGTTGCACACGTCAAGGTCGCCGGAAAAGTGCCCTTCCTGAATGGCCTTGAGGGTGAATTCGATTTCCAGGGATTCGCCGGGCGCCACCGTCCGGCCAAAGTCCCAGCTCCGTTGCCCGAAGAAATGGGAGGTGTCCCTGGGTTTGGGGGTGATCCTGCCGACCTGGAAGCCTTTCAGGAAGGAGTCGTCGATATCGATGCTGTCCAGGGTGACGGCGGTTTTGTGGGTGTTGGTGGTGGTCACCAGCATCGTCACGCTCGCATCGAGTTCCACGGTTTGAGGCAGTGACAGGGATGCTTCGAGATTGGGCAGGTCGCGGAAAAACCAATACCACACGGCCCCGGCCGTCAGGATGGCAAAGAGCGCCGCAGCTCCCAGGCAGCCGATGAGGATTTTTTTCATTGCGGCGCTCCCTTCGCGGTGGCGGGATGGAGGCGGCGCCAGCGGGCGACGAAGAGGAAAAAGACGCCGGGGCCGAAGGACATCAGCATGACCGAGACGCCGAAGGCCAGGCCGAGGAAACTCCCCGCCGGCGCGCAGCAGTCGTCGCGGTGCCGGGTGGCGATATGGCAGGGCACGGCCACTAGGAATTCCAGGATGCTGCCGGTGAGCAGCCAGCGCGTCAGACGCGGCAGCAGGGCCTCCGGAGTGTCCGCGGCCTTCGCGAAGCGCCAGAAGACCAGTCCCCAGGCCAGCCACAGGGCCACGGTGAGTCCGAGGATGTCGAACAAGACCAGGCCCAGCGGCAACGACAGGGTTTTCAGGAGTTCCGGCTCCTTGTCTCCCCAGATGCCGCACCACAGCGCCAGGCCGGCAGCCACGAACAGCAGGGCGAACAGCAGCGCGGCGGTGATCACCGGCACCAGCAAGGGCCGGCGGCTCTTCAGCCGTTTCTCCGCCACCAGCACGGGCACCACCAGCAGCAGGAGTTGTCCAACCAGCATCACCGCCAGCCAGATCCAATAGCCGGCGCTGGCGAAAACTTTGAAGCCCTCGGCCATCTCCATTTTTGGACAAAACCCCGCCCAGATCAAGGGCAGCGTCAAGGCCGCCAGCATCGCGAAATAAAGTCCGACCACCAGCCAGGCCCAGCGTTTCATGAGGATCTCCAGAAAAATGCGAACGTCGAACATTCAACATTGAACGTTCTTGAAATTGTGAGGACGGAGAAACTATACTCCCGGAAGACGGGCGGCGACGGAGCCTGCGCGCCACTGGGTGTCTCCCGTGTTCCCTGCCTTCTTACGGGTAAGGATGGGAACGGAAAACGGAAGGACGGAAAAACGGAAAAACGATGCGGGGAACCGGGGGGAGAACAGGCCGGTCACTGGGATAGGGTGTCGTTGGGGCGGGCGGGGGCGGCGAGGGTGTGGTCGAAGCGGGCGAAGGCAGTTTCGTAGTGGAGTTCGTGGCCGCCGTCGAAGATGTCGAGCCAGGCGCGGGCGTCGGGGCGGGTTTGGAGGAGGCGGTTGTAGAGGGCGATGCTATGGGTGAAGGGGACGGAGGCGTCCTGCCTGCCGTGGGCGATGTGCACGGCGGCGTCGGCCATGCCCGGTTGGAAAAAGGGAGAGCGCGCCTGGTAGACGGCGCGGCGCTCCGGGGTGTCCGGCGGGCCGCTGCAACAGGCTTCGATGTGCGCCCGGTAGTGGGCGTTCTGGCCGTGCCAGAGGATGAGATCGGTGATGGGGCAGGAGGCGTAGACCAGATCCCAGAGCTTCGGCCGGTGCGCCGCGAGCATGAGGGCCATGTGCCCGCCGCCGCTGCCGCCGAGCAGGAAAAGGGCGCCGGGTTGGACCTGGATCTGGGTTTTGGCCCAGGCCACGGCGTCGAGGACGTCCCCGAGGGCAAGCTCCGAAGCGCAGGCCTGGGGAGCTCGGGGATTGGAGGCGAGGTTCGGCCCGCGGAACTCGGGGAAGAGCACATGCCAGCCTCGGGCCAAGGCGAAGGGCAGGACCGGCTCCACCTGATTGGTCCGGTTAAAACTCCAGGTGTGCAGGGCGACGATCAGCGGCGCCGGGGCCGCGGTGTTGGCCGGGGCGAACAGGACGGGCTCGCGGCTGCCGTCCAGGCTGGAGACGAGGCAATGTTCGGAAACGGAACTGCGGTCAGTCACGGAATGTTCCCCCTCAGATGTCATACCCATTCATCGCTCGACCAGATTCTTTTCAGAACCGCGCGCGTAAGCAAGCGGGCAGGTTGCTGGTTTGTGACGGATGGGAAATCCGCTTACTGACGTGCGCGGTTCTGACGGAAAGCGGGATGCGGGCGGTCAGCCGGACAGGACGTCCTGTTCGACGATGGTGCCGGGGCGGGTGCTGGTCTCGGGCCAGAACTTGCGGCCGGGATAGATCGTGGTGTGGATGCCGGTGTGGACGTGGTCGCCCATGATCGTGCCGAACTTGCGGCGGCCGGTGTCGACCAGGACGCCGGCGACCTGGGAGCGGTGGGTCTTGCCGTCATGGCGCAGATTGGCGACGACGGTGCCGGCGCCCCAGTTGACCTTTTCGCCGATGACCGAGTCGCCGCAGTAGCTGAGATGGCCGATGGCGCTCTTGGCGAGAATGATGGTATTTTTGATTTCGACCGACTGGCCGATGTGGCAGCCGTCGCCGATGCTGGTGCTGCCGCGGAGGTAGCAGTTGGGCCCGATCTTGCAGTTTTTGCCGATGACAACGTTGCCCTCAATGAAGACGCCCGGCAGGACGCGACTGCCTTCGCCGAGGAGGAGATGCCCCTCGACGTTGGCGTGGGCGCTGAGCACGCCGCGGATTTCGTCATGGTCCAGGGCGCCGACGATGTGTTCGTTGAGTTTGAGCAGATCCCAGGCATGCAGGATGGCGAAGCCGTCGCCGCCGCCGGAGAGGGTTTTCCCGGTGTGCGGAAGTTCGGGGGTGACATTGCTCCAGGCCAGGGCATGGCCGTGTTCATCCTGGAGGACGGTGGGCACGGGGCAGGCGGCGAGTCGGGCCAGCGCGTCTGCGCCAACCCAGGCATTGCCGGCGAGGAAGATGCCGGCGGTGCCGGGCGGCGGCGTGCAGGCGATGACTTCCAGTCCGCCGCGGGTCAGTTGCTCCGCCTGCAGTTCGCGCAGGGGCCGGTTGGCGACGGGGAAGGATCCGAGCGACCGGGTGCAGGTGAGGGGGTGGCAGCCTTCGCAACTGCCGGCGTCGAGGATGAAGGCATTCATGGGAAGGGTCATTTGTAGGTGACTTCGACCGTGCCGTCAACCTTGACGCGCCAGGTCATGCCGGAGATTTCGCAGAGCCGGTTCATGGCGTCTTCCAGGGTGGCGTTTTTCATTTCCATGGAGACCCGGGAGGTCTTGTCCATGTCGCTGGGGGTATAGGCGAGCTTGAAGGAGCGCTTCAGCGGATCCAGGGCATTGGCTTTTTTGTCCAGGTCCAGCAGGATGTCCTTGGTGAGGACATTGTGGTATACCAGGTCCATGCGGATGTCTTTGAGCTTGAGGCGGGTTTCGTCGGTGCGGTCGGTCTTGATGACTTCGTATTCCTTGCCGTGGATGTTGACGACGCCGTCGGCGAATTTGAAGGGGCCGTAGGACTTGCCGGTTTCCTTGTCCTTGAGCATGAATTCGTCAGCACGCAGGGAGAGGGCGGCGATGGACAGACCGAGGACGGCGGCCAGAGACAGGAGGCGCGTGATCTTCATGGGCGGGGGCTTTCTTTGGGAGCATGGGGTGGGAGAATGCGAACATTGAACATTCAACATTGAACGTCCAACGTCGAAGGGGAATTCCTTTGTGTTCTTCGCGAACTTCTGTTCAAAAAAGGAGATTTGACTCAATGTTGAACGTTCGATGTTGAATGTTCAATGTTCGTTTTGTCGCAGAGGGTTATCCCAGGTCCTGGTGAATGGCGGCGGTCAGTTTTTCTGTCCAGGTGTTGACGGCGGCCTGTTCGCGGGCTTCGACGAGGACGCGGATTTTGCGTTCGGTGCCGGAATAGCGCAGGACGATGCGGCCGGCCGCGCCCAGCGCGGCTTCGCCGGCCTTGAGGGCGGCCTGGACGTTGGGCAGGGTCTCCAGGGGATGCTTCTCCTTTACCGTCAGGCTGACCAGCTTCTGGGGGTATTCCTCCATGCAGGCGGCGAGTTCGGTGACGCCTTTCCCGGTCCGTTTCATGAGCTTAAGCACCTGCATGGCACTGATAATGCCGTCGCCGGTGGTGGCGTAGTCCAGGAAGATGAGGTGTCCGGATTTTTCGCCGCCCAGGTTGCAGCCGCCGGCGCGCATGCGTTCCAAGACATAGCGGTCGCCGACGTCGGTGATTTCGACCGTGATGCCGTGGCGGCGCATGGCCTCGTGCAGGCCGAGATTGCTCATGGAGGTCACGACCAGGGTGTTGCGGCGGAGCTGGCCGCATTCTTTGAGGGAGATGGCGCACATGGCCAGGATGCGGTCGCCGTCGATCACGGCGCCCTGGGCGTCGGTGAAGATGACGCGGTCGGCGTCGCCATCAAAGGAGATACCCAAGTCGGCGCCGTGCTTTTTGACGGCGTGTCCGGCGGTGGCGGGATGAAGGGCGCCGCAGCCGTTGTTGATGTTGTAGCCGTCGGGTTCGGCATGGATCTTGATGACCTCGGCGCCGAGTTCGCGGAAGATGGTGGGGGCGATGGAGTAGGAGGCGCCGTTGGCGCAGTCCAGGACGATCTTGAGTCCGCGCAGGCTCTGGCTGCCGATGGAGCTTTTGGCGAACTCGATGTAGCGGCCGCTGGCGTCATCGATGCGGAAGGCCTTTCCGAGGCGGTCGCTGGGGATGTGTTCGCGCTGGACGTCCTCGGCGAGGAGCTCGGCTTCGAGCTTGGCCTCCATGGCGTCGTCGAGCTTGAACCCGTCGCCGCCGAATATTTTTATTCCATTGTCGTCGAAAGGATTATGCGATGCGGTGAGCATGATTCCCGCGTCGGCGCCCATGGAGCGGGTGAGGTGGGCGACGGCGGGGGTGGGCAGGGGGCCGACGAGGTAGACATCCATGCCCCCGGAGACCAGGCCGCTGGTGAGGGCGGTTTCGAGCATGTACCCGGAGAGGCGGGTGTCCTTGCCGATGAGGGCGCGCATGCCGGTGGCGCCGGCGGCTTGGAAACGTCCGGCCAGGGTTTGTCCGAGGCGCAGGGCGATTTCGGGGGTGATCGGATATTTGTTGGCCTGGCCGCGGATACCGTCGGTGCCAAAAAGCTTGCCCATCGGGTTTGGACTCCGGAAGTGAGGATGAAGAGCGGCCGGGAATTCCCACGCCGGCTTGCACCTGAAATCTAGCCGGAACCCAGAGCAATGCAACATTTCCCGTGAACCTCGGCGTGATTTGGCGTCATTGCGTGTTGCGAGGGTGGCCCTCCAGGTTTTCTAGGCTTTCCACATCGTTCCGCAGTGTTGGCATGTCGTCGGTTTACGGCCAGCACGCAAGGCAAGTAATCCCCAGGGAAAAAAGCAAATCGCAACCATGATTCTCCCCTCAGGAAGCCTGCCTCGTGGGGTCTGTTTGGAACAGTTTGGGCAAGACACCATTGTCACCACTTCTGAAATTCGCGTCACGAGGAGACGCAAGTATCGCAGAAACAGGATCACACTACCACCCACAACGGTTACACCAACTACGGGCATGCCCCAATTTCCGCTCTGCATACTACTATAACCAGCGCCAACCATTGAAACCCCAACCAAAAACGTAAAGATACTTAAGCACAACACTATGCAGCACACAAGAGATGATGCTCGCGGGTTCCATTCCCGGCGGCAAGCCAGACATCTCATGGGCCTGAGGGAGGGGATGAAGATTGTTGGCGCTGCCGATATCAGCCTTAGTAGCCCATTCTCATCAGGGTGATCCGGGATTCCATCACGAAGCCAACGCCGGAATTCGTAGGGGTTCAGCTTGCGGATACGGTCGGAGCCACAAAGCGGACACCTGTCCCGGTTCAAAGGGGGTTCCCATGTCCGGGCATTTGAAGCCTGGGTATTCGAAGTCCGAGCATTCGTGGAAAGCTTCTTCCCGCTGCGAAGATCATACCCACAGGCGATGCACAGTACGTTTTTGGCGCCAAGCTCGACGCCGCAGGACGGGCAGTTGGATGTGCCGGCGGCGCGGGATGCAGATGCGTTCGTTGGCCCTGGTCCCGAAGGTATTCGTAACGGGTTGCCGCATGCCGGGCATTCGGAATCTTGTCCGGCCCATGCGTCTTCCGCTTCCACGCTTTGACCGCAACGATCGCAGAAAAAGGTCATGTCGGATCTTAAATTTTTGAATGGTTATGCAACGGATACGTGTTTGTCGGCCGAGTCGAAAAGAGTAGATCGATAAAAATCCGCAGGTTTCGTTCAAGATAAGCGTTGCGGCAGGGAAAAACAATCTTTTGTGCCAGCGCAGGCGTCGGTTCCCGTCCGCCCCGCTTGAAAAATCTGGGAGCCTCTCTATCCTTATCGGCAACAGATACGGCGATGCGTGACTACGGTCAGCGCCGCCCCAGAAAGGGCGGTTGGCCGCGGACGGAGTAAGCATGGAACCGGCGATTTCGTTGCAAGGCGTGCGCAAGACCTATCCGGACGGCCGGGAGGCGGTCCGCGGGGTTTCCCTGGAGGTTGCGCCCGGGGAAGTCTTCGGTTTTCTCGGCCCCAACGGCGCGGGCAAGACCAGCACGATCAAGATGATGCTGGGCTTTTTTCCACCGACGGCCGGGCGGGTTTCGATTCTGGGCGGCGACCCGTGCGAGCCGGCCACCCGGCGGCGGCTCGGCTACATGCCGGAAACCGCCTGGTATTACGGCTATCTCACGGTCCGGGAACTGCTCCGGTTCTACGGCGACCTCTGCAACCTTTCCCGGGACGTCAGCCGCCGGCGCAGCGAGGAACTGATCCGGCTGGTGAGCCTGGAGGATGCCGCCGCCCGCGGCACGCCGCTCAAGAATTTTTCCAAGGGTATGCTCCAGCGCGCCGGCATCGCCCAGGCCCTGCTGCACGACCCGGAACTGTTGATTCTCGACGAACCGCTCACCGGGCTCGACCCCCTGGCGCGGATTCAGCTCCGGGACATTATCCGCATGCTCAAGGAGCAAGGCAAGACGGTATTTTTCTCTTCGCACGAGCTTTCCGAGGCCGAGTTGGTCTGCGACCGGGTCGCGATCCTCAAGGACGGCGCCGTGGCGTGGTGTGGTCCCGTGAAGGACATGGCCGGCGACGGCGGCGGCAATCTGGAACGGATTTTTCTCAAAATGATCGGGGGCGGCACGGCGCCCCGGGAGGCGGCCCATGCGTGATTCCTGCCAACGGGTGGCGGCCGTCGCCCGGTTGTCGGTGCTGGAACTCTACCGGCGCAAAGACCTGTTCGCGGCGCTGCTGCTGGCGGCCGTGATCCTGGTGCCGCTGTCCGCCTTTAACCTTTTCGGCGTGGAGGGGATGAGCCGGTACCTGTGCGAGGTTAGTCTGCTGCTGATCTGGATCTTTTCCATCGCCGTCGGCCTGGCGGTCGCGGGCCGGCAGTTTCCGGTGGAGTTTGAAAGCCGGACGATTTATCCGCTCCTGTCCAAGCCGGTGCGCCGCGGCGAGTTGCTGCTGGGCAAGTACCTGGGCGCCCTGACGGCGTCCGCCTCCGCGCTGCTGGTGTTTTATCTCTGCCACCTGTTGTTGATGCTGGCTAAGGGCGGCCCTTGGAACGGTCTGGTTTTGGCACAGGGGGTGCTGCTGCACCTGGAATTCATGATGATCCTCACCGCCGTGGGGCTGGCCGGATCGCTGTGGCTGACGCCTTCGGCCAACCTGACGGTCGGCGCTCTGACCGCCGCCGGCATGTTGCTGTTCGGCGAAAAACTGGCCGCGTTTGCCCAGACCGGGCCGATGCCGGGTGCGGCGCTGGCCGCCCTGGTTCATCTTCTGGTGCCGCATTTCGAGTTTTTTGATATCCGTCTCCAGATCGTTCACAGCTGGGAGCCGGTGGCCGCCGGTGTGGTCCTGCTGGTGACGGCCTACGCGGTGGCCTACACCGCTTTTGTGCTTGGAATCGCCTCCTGGCTGTTGGGGCGCAAGAAATTGTGAACGCAAGGATGACCAATTTTCCGCGGTGGTTTTGGCCGGGCCTGGCGCTGGCCGCGGCCTGCGCCTGTCTGCTGGCTGTGGAAAAGCGTTCCGCCGCCGGCGGGCTGCGGCGCGGCGGCGGCCAAAGTGTGTTGGACGTGCTTTTCGGCGAGGGCCGCCGTACCGTTAGTCTGACCTTGTTCGACCGCGCCGACCTTTATTTCCACGGTGGCGTGTCGGAAGCGGCCGAGCAATGCGCGACCTCCGTGGTCTCCCCCAACGGCGGGGCGGTTTCCCCGCACAAGGCCGATCTGGCCGGGCAGGCACTGGACGCCGGGACGCATGTCGAAGCCGCGGCCCCGGGCGCCGCCGGAAACACCCGGTTTCCTGATCCCTGGCAATGGCTCAACAACCGGATGCACCCGCGGAGAGACCGGCATATGGTCGGGAGCGAAGCCAAGGAGATTCTCCCCTGGCTGTGGGCCTCGGTGCGGTTGGATCCGCACAATCTCCTGGCCTGGCAGGTCACGTCCTATTGGCTGGCGCGGCAGGTGGGAAAACCCGAGGAGGGGATTCGCTTGATCCAGGAAGCGATCCGGCTCAACCCGGATTCCGCGGAACTGGAATTTTGCCGGGGCGAGATTATGATCCTTTTGAAGAGGCCGGATGAGGGCGTCGCGGCCTTCCGTCTCGCCCTCGTCAAGTGGAGGCCGGATGTGGCGGGCGAAGATCCGGAAGACCTGAAATTCCTCAAAACCAGGATTCTGGTTTATCTCGGCGACTATGCCGAGCGCGCCGGCCGGGCGCAGGAGGCGCGGGGTTATTTTCAGGACGCCCTGCGCGCCACCCCGGGCCACGCCCACGCCGCGGAAAGAGTCAAAGCCCTTGCTTCGGCCCCGGCGCCACGGTGAGGGCGGTGAGTGGTGAGTAGTGAGTGGACAGTGAGGGGACGGACACCGAGGTGTCACCGTCTGTAGCCGGTGGTTGAGCGTCGCGACACCACCGGGCAGGAATTGCCGATTTGAACGTTGAACGTCGAAG
>CAITSE010000301.1 GCA_903894975.1 uncultured Lentisphaerota bacterium | reverse complement strand
GTCGCGATGGACAATGCCGCGGTCATGGGCGTACTGCAGCGCGTCGCAGACTTGGGGGACAATGCCCAGCGCCTCGCGCGGTGAGAGCTTGCGGCCATTGCCCAGGAGCTGGCGCAGGTTCACGCCCTCGACGAATTCCATGATGAAAAAGAATAGGTTTTCCCGCCGGCCGGAGTCGTAGACCGCGACGATGTTGGGGTGATTGAGCCGGGCCAGGGCCTGGGCTTCGCGGAGGAAGCGTTCGGCAAAGGCCGGATCGCGTTCCGTGCCGGAGCGCAGGATTTTCAGCGCCACCAGGCGGTCCAGGCTGAGCTGGCGCGCCTTGTAGACCACGCCCATACCGCCGCAACCGACCAACTCCAGAATTTCCAGATCCGGGAAAAGCGGCGCCAATTCCTGCGGCGACGGCGGTTCCGGCGGCGGCCCGCCCGCCGGAGCGGAGGCGCCGTCCCGGCTCTCCTCCATGCCGCGTTTCAGCAGGCAGCCCGGGCAGAGCCCCCGCGGCGCCGACGCCGGCAGTTCCGCACCGCAGCCCTGACAGGAATTGGCTTGATCATTCATGGATTTAAGTCCTTGTTCGTCCGTTTACCCTATACCCATGAAAAAAGCAAATTCCGGTAAAGGTTACGTCCACGAATGTCACGAATTCGTACCCATTCGTGAAAATCCGTGAAATTCGTGGATCAAATCTGAAACGCCGCGAAGAGGCGGCGGAGTTCGTCCGCGGTCTCGGCCGGATCGGCCACGGTCCGGGCGATCTCCTCGCGCAACAGTTCCCGGTAGCGTTTCCGCAACCGGTGCACGGCGACCTTGAAAGCGCCCTCGCTCAGGCCGTGGCGGCCGCCGATAGTGGAATAGGAGTCCGGCGTGCCCTCCCCGGTGAGGAAACCCTTCATTTCGGCGAACCGCACGCCCTTCCCGGCCGCCGCATGCTCCGCCTCCAGCCGGTCCAGCACCTGCGCCAGCAGGGACAGCGCCCACTGCCGCTCATAGAGGCGTTCGGGCGAAAGCGCGTCGGCCGGTTCCAGACGATAACGCTCTTCCGCGGTCAGGGCGTCCAGTTCCAGAACGGACTCGCCGCCGCCGCGTTTCTGTGCCTGCCCCCGGTCCCATTCATTGGCCAGGAAATGCTTGAGCGAAGCCAGCAGGAACGAGCGGAACCTTCCCTTGTCCGGATTCACCGCGGCCAGGCCGTTCTTTTCCAGAAAGCGGACGAAGAACGCCTGGGTCAGATCTTCCGCGTCATGCGGGGAATGGCCGCGCCGGCGGACAAAGGCGTAGAGGGGAAACCAGTAAAGCCGGCAGAGTTCGGCCAGCGCGGTTCCGGCGTCCCCACTCGCACCGCCCGTTTCCGCCGCCGCCAGCACCACGCTCCAGCGCGTGGTGGCAAACACCACGCACCGGCCGGACCCGGCGGACTGGCTTGAGGAACTCATGGCCATACCATAAGCAATTTTTCCCGGACGTTACGCCGCGACAGAACGGGTGCGTTGGCGCAAGGCGAGGACAAGCGCGCGGAAACCGGAAAGGCGCTTCTTGCCCTTGTCTGCAATTGTTGTATATTGTACTAATGAAAAAAGAAAACCAACAAAATATTCACCGTAAAAAACTGCTCGACGACATCCGCGTCCGCTTGGCCGAGTCGCCCGTCGTGGCCTTGCTCGGCGCGCGACAGGTGGGAAAGACAACCCTGGCCGGACAGGTCGCGGCGGCCTGGAAAGGGCAGACTGTCATTTTTGATCTGGAAAGACCGCAGGCACGGGAAATGTTGCGGGCCACCCCGGAAAAGGTGCTGGCTGAGCAGGAGGGGTTGGTGATTGTGGATGAGGTGCAACGGCTACCGGAACTGTTCACGCTGCTGCGTCCGCTGTGCGACAATCCCCAACGCCGGGCCACATTCCTGCTGCTAGGCAGCGCCTCTTGGGACTTGGTCAAAGGGGTTTCCGAAAGTCTGGCAGGACGGATTCAGTTTGTGGACGTGCCGGGCCTCAGCCTTGACGAGGCGGGACCGGGACATCTGGACCGGCTCTGGTTTCGCGGCGGTTTCCCGCGCGCCTTCCTCGCGGCAAACGACGCGGCCTGGGATCGGTGGATGGAGGGTTTCACGCGGACGTTTTTGGAGCGGGATATTCCCGGGCTCGGCTCCAAGGTCGCACCGGACGCACTGGGCCGTTTCTGGCGGATGCTGGCTCACTTCCACGGGCAGACATGGAACGCCAGCGAATTGGCCCGCTCCATGGACGTCAGCGTCACGGCGACAAACCATTACCGTGACTTATTGGCGGGCACCTTCATGGTACGGGTCCTGCCCCCGTGGTTTGCGAATCTCGGCAAACGGTTGGTGAAATCGCCGAAAGTGTACCTGCGCGACAGCGGCGTCCTTCATCACCTGCTGGGCCTTCCGGACAGGCGCGGGTTGCAGGCCCATCCCCGTTACGGAGCGAGCTGGGAAGGGTTTGCCTTGGAGCAGACCCTGGTCGCTCACGGGGAACGGGATGCCTACTTTTACGGCACCCAGCGCGGAGCGGAGTTGGATTTACTTTTGCTTCGCCACGGGCAACGCTGGGGGTTCGAGTTCAAATGCACCGACGCGCCCAAAACCACGAAATCCATGCATGTTGCGCTGGACGACTTGGGGTTGGAACATCTCTGGGTGGTATATCCGGGAACGGCGCGTTATCCGTTGACGGACAAGATCACCGCATTACCGCTGTCAGAAATGGGTGGCCTTGAACTGACCCCAATGAACCATCCCCGGGAAACTCGAACGCGAAGATCGAAGTGAATCTTTCCTGAATTAGAATCTTCTGAGTGAAAATCGTTGTTCCCCGGTCTGATTTCCCCGTGAACACGTCAAAACAGTAGCCCGGGCAAGCCGGCCGCAACGATCGCATAGCATCACAAACGTGGCTCCGGCTTGGCCGGGCTAGGCTATGCCACCAGGCCGGCGATGCGGCGGGCGAGTTCGACGTTGGCGGGATGACCGGGCTTGATCCCGATCAGGTGCGCCTTGAGCCGTTTCCCGAGCAGGAAAAAGTCGCCAGCCATGTCGAGCATCTTGTGCCGGACGAACTCGTCCGGGTAGCGCAGGCCGTCCTTGCTCAGGATGGCGTCGCCCTTGATGACCACGGCGTTGTCCAGACTGCCGCCGCGGATCAGGTTGTTCTTGATCAGGTATTCGATCTCGTGGAATAAGCAGAAGGTGCGGGCGAGCTGGAGTTGTTCGATAAAGCTTTTTTCGTCCAGCACCAACGACAGGTACTGAGTGTCGAGGATCGTGGCGTTGTATTTCACCGTGCAGGAGATGCGGAACACGCTGTCGGGCAGGGCCACGACATGGGTTTCGCCTTGGGAATACCAGTAGGGACGGTCCAGGGTAATGAACTCCCGCGGGACGTCCTGCTCGACGATGCCGGCTTCGCGGATCAGGTCGACGAAGAGCTGGGCGCTGCCGTCGCCGACAGGCGGTTCGGCCCCGGCCATTTCGACTACCGCGTTGTCCAATCCCAACGCGTTCATGGCCGCCAGCAGGTGCTCGACGGTATGCACCGCCGCGCCGTTTTCCTGGATCGTGGTGCCGCGCCGGGTGTCGGTGACGTTCCGCACATGCGCCTGGATTTCCGGGCTCCCCGGCAGATCCGTGCGCCGGAACCGGATGCCGCTGCCGGCGACAGCCGGTTTCAGAGTGAGTTTGACCCGGTTGCCGGTGTGCAGGGCGATGCCGGAGGTGGACACGGCGGACTTGAAGGTCGCCTGCCGTTCCGGAGCGGGCGCGGCCGGAGCCGCCGGGTCATTCGGGTGAGCCATGGGCTAAAAAAAATCCGTGGTAACGGAAGGATGGTGGAAAAAGCGGGACCGACCCGTCGGCCGTGTTCCGTTGTCACAGCCGGCAGATAGACAATTTATACCCGCCGCCAATTTTTACGCACCCCTTGCCGGAGCCGGTCATGGCGGATTATGTTGAAGGCCGTTCACACCCGCCATGGAAACCTTTCATGACCGCACGCCGGCTCACCCATTCCATTCTCAGTTCCGGCCTGACCGGATTCTGCCTGACCATGGCTGCCTGGACGGCCTGGGCGGAACCCATTCCCGCCGCACCGGGCGCGTCACCGCCACCGGCCGGTTCCACCGTCCTGGTCGGGATCCCTGTGCCGGCCGCCTTTCAACCCGGAGAAACCCTGGAATACCAGATCCGCTGGGGCTTCATTACGGCCGGGTACGCCAGCCTGATCGTACAGGAGGATAAGGAGTTCCGCAGCGGCAACTCCCTGCGGATCACGATGGCCGCCACCACCACCACCTTCCTGGACACGATCTACAAGGTCCGCGACCGGTTCACCTCCTGGCTGGCCCCTGACCTCTCGCAGGCACTGGAATACCGCCAGAAACAGGAAGAAGGCCGCTACAAACGCCGCCTCGGCGTGATCTTTGACCCGGCTAAAAACGAGGCGGTCCGCGAGATCAACGGCGAATTGAAGGCCCCGATCACGGTGAAACCCGGCACCTTCGACCCCCTCGGCGCCATGTACGCCGTGCGCAAGCGCACCGACTTGGCGGTCGGCGTCACCGCCGAACTGCCCATCTCCGACGGCAAAACCTGCGTCATCGGCCGCGGCCCCATCCTGCGCGAGGAAACGCTCAAAACTCCCGCCGGCACCTTCCGAACCCTGGTCATGGAGCCGGAAATGCTTGAAGTCAAAGGCGTGTTCGAAAAAAGCCAGGGCGCCAAGATCCTGATCTGGTTCACCAAGGATCACCGTCACATCCCCGTGCGTATCAGCAGCAAAGTGATGGTCGGCTGGTTCACGGCCGACCTGATCGCCATCAAGTCCGGCGACCCGCAGGCCGGATCACTTCCGGACGCGCCGACCGCCGCGACCGCAACTCCGACCACCGTCATAACATCAACCACCGTTGCGACTTCGACCGTCTCCCTGACGCCAACCGGCGCCGGGGCGGCGGCCGCCCCCGCAAAATAACCCGCCGCCGGGAGAATCCGTGCCATGGCCAAACCGTTCGACCCCAGCGCCACCATGTCTGACGGCGTCGCCCCCCAGAAAAACCGCCCCGACGCCGTGCCGGTGCAAACCCTCAAGGCCTACGAGGATGTCGCCTTCCTCAAGACCGACGTCTGCCGGCCGGTGCGCCTGCAATTGGAATTCCTGCGCCCCGAAGCGCTGATGCAGGCGAACAACATCAAGTCCACCATCGTCCTCTTCGGCAGCGCCCGCATTCCCGATCCGGACACTGCCACGGCGCGGTACCGCGAGGCCCAGTTGAAACTGGCCGCCGCCCCGGACAACGCGCACTGCCAGCTCGCGTTGCGCCAGGCCAAGCGCCACTGCGAGATGAGTCATTACTACACCGTCGCCCGCGAGTTCGCGAGCCTGGTCAGCCGGACCAGCCAGACGGAGGAAGCCTGCGATTTCGTCATCATGACCGGCGGCGGCGGCGGCATCATGGAGGCCGGCAACCGCGGCGCAGACGATGTCTCCGCCAAGTCCGTCGGCCTCAACATCACCCTGCCCTATGAACAGAAGCCCAACCCGTTCATCACACCGGAGCTGGTCTTCCAGTTTCACTACTTCAGCATTCGCAAAATGCATTTCCTGATGCGCGCAAAAGCCTTATGCTGTTTCCCCGGCGGCTACGGCACCATGGACGAACTCTTCGAGTGCCTGACCCTGATCCAGACCCGCAAGATCTCCCCCATTCCGGTCGTGCTTTTCGGCCGCGAGTTCTGGGAGGGGCTCATCAACTGGCAGCGGTTCGTGGACGACGGCCTCATCAACGCCGCCGACCTGAACATGATCCATTACTGCGAGACCGCCCAGGAAGCTTGGGATTTCATCCGGAATTTCTGGAAGACCAACGGGAAAACCACCCCATCCTGACCCCTTGATTTTTTGAACAGAAGGACGCGAAGGTCACGACGGGGTTACACTAAAAACTTCGTGATCTTTGCGAGCTTCTGTTAAAACTCTTTGGCATCAGCGGGACGTGCCTGATCAGGAGGCCGCCGGCAGTTCCGGTTGCGGGTGCGGATGGCGCGTTTCCCGCAGCCGCAGCAAACCGAGGAAGGCCAGCGCCGAACCGATCGTGGCAATGCCGGCCGCCAGCCCGATTTTCCCCGGGCCGCCCCAGGTCAGAAAGCCGATGAACGAGGCCGTCATGCCGGCCGTCAACTGGGTGAGTCCGACCAACGCCAAACTGACGGAACGCCGGTGCGCCGGACACACTTCCAGCGTCAGCGTCATCTGCGCCACCTGATTCGCCGAAATGGCGAACCCGAACACGCCGAAGAGCAGACGGAAGGCAAAATCCGTGCTGCCGAAAGCAGCCAGCCCGGCCACGGCCAGAAACAGCACCTGGCTGACCATCATGACCCGGCGCGGCCCGTGACGGTCGCCCGCCCAACCCGCCGCCAGATTGCCCAGCAACGCTCCCGCCATCTGCACGACCAGCAGGTCACCGTAATAGCCTTCCGGCTTGTGAAGCACGCCGCGGGCGTGAATGGCCAGAAACGGCGTGATAATTCCAATGGTGCCCGCGGCCAGCAGGATTCCCAGGTAGCGCCGCATCTCCGCATGCCCCGCCAGCAGGGCCCAGGCGCCGCGCAGGCTTTCCTCCATATCCCCGGCGCCGGTCATCGCCGGCTTCGCCCGATCCTCACGCAGGCAGGTGAAAAAGGCGTAGGACAGCATCATCAGCCCGAAGGTGCAGAGACAGAGCAAGCCATAGCCATGCACCCCCGGAACCCGCTCCAGCAGCGCCTTAGCCGTCACGCCGGCCGCCACCCCAAGCAGGCTGCCGAACAGCAACCGCAGCGCCATCAGGGACGCCCGGCGCCGGGCCGGCACCGTCTTGCCGACCAGTTGCTGCCAGGCGGTCATGCTGATACCGCAGGCCAGACCAGAAAGAAAGGGCGCCCCGGCCAGGGCCAGAACCGGCCAGAAGCGCGCGCCGGGATCGCAGAACAGCAGCACCAGCGCCGCCAGCAGATAGGGCAGCCGTTGAAAGAATCCAGTCGCCACATTCAGCGGCTTGAACCGCTCCAGGCGGTCCACCCAGTGCGCCGTGAAAAACGGCGGCAGCATCAATCCGGCCAGCATCAGGCAGGGAATAAAGGCGATGACCCAGGACGGAGCCCCCAGATCCTGAAGCATTCCCGGCAGCATGGTGCTGGCGTTCACGAAACTCAGGCCGCCGATGAAAAGCGACCCTTCAACCACATGGATCGTGTAGTTCCAGCGAAGATGACGGGCGGCCGGATCCGGCGCCGCAGATGGTGAGGAAGCGTTCGACATCGTATAAAGCGTGGTACCATAGCACGGGCGTTCCCCGCCGCCGCCCGGGACGAATTGGCCTGTGGTCTGTGGGGAAATGCGGAGATCCGTCAGATCCGTCAGATCCGTCAGATCCGACCGATCGGACAAGATTCCCGCATTCTACACCACAGGCCCACAGACCATTCCCGCCCGTTTTCTCACTTCGGCCAACTGTCCGTGCGGAAGGGTTCCGCCGGCAGTTCGGCGCCATTGTAGAGGTTGGCGTCCGGATTATTGCCCCAAGCATAGCGGACGGCCACGGGCGCGGCCACCTTGTCGCTGCGCAGCACCACGGTCTCGCCTTCAATCTTCGCGTCGGCCCAAACATACTTCTGGTCCGCGCCGGTAATGGCAAAGCCCGTGGGCGCGCCGCCCTTGGCATTCAACCCCGCCGCGTTCTTGAACGTAACCCGGATGGCGCCGTTCTCGACCTTCATGACGTCATAAACCGGTCCGGAGAAAGCCACTTTCTGGCCGTAGACCTTGGCCAGCGCCCACAGTGCCAGCCGGCGGCCGACTTCCTGTTTGTTCTTGGGGTGAATATCCTTCTCGTCACCGATGTCGATCGCCAGCGCCATGCCGCAGTTGGGCACGTTAGCCGCCGTCAGGGTTTGTGCCTCGCGCAATTCCGCCCACCAGGCCGACGTGGACGGTTCCTTGTCCTTGGCCGTAAAATTGGCCAACTGCACAATGCCGAAGGCGAGATCCTGCCCCCAGACCGCGCGCCAGCTCGTGATCATGGCCGGCAGCAGCACCTTGTACTGGGCCGCCCGACCGGTATTGCTTTCGCCCTGGTACCAGATCGCGCCTTTGACCGGATAGCGGGTCAGCGGGTGAATCATGCCGTTGTACAGCACGGAGGCTAGGTTCGGATTTTTGCCCGGTTCCGCCGGCTTGCCCGGCGCGCGCGGCGTGGGATTGCGTTCAGCCTTAGCGGCGTCCGCCGCCTTTTTCCAGGTCGCGGAATCCGTCTCATATTTCTTTAGCGCCGCCGGATAGTTCACGGTGGCATAATCCTTCCCGGCCTTAACCAGCCCGGCCAGCGCCGGATCCTTTTCCAATGCTGGTTGCGGTGTCCACGCCTCGGCCACGGTGCCGCCCCAATTGCTGCCGATCAGGCCCATGGGCCGGCCGGCCAGCTTCTGCTGCAATTCCCGGCCGAAAAAGAAACCGACGGCGGAAAAGTTTGCGACCGTTGCCGGGCTGCATTCCACCCATTGTCCCTTGCAGTCGTCCTGGGGGGTTTCGGCAATCACGCCCGGAACCTTGAACAGGCGGATTGCGGGAAACGCGGCCGCCGCGACCTCGTCCTTGCCGTTGAGACTGCTGGACGTGCCGAACTGCATGTTTGACTGGCCCGAGCAGATCCAGACGTCACCGGCCAGCACATTGGTCAGCGTGAGGGTGTTCGTCGCCAGCAGTTCAATGTCCGCCACCGGGCCGGCCTTCTGCGCCGGCAGTTCCGCCGACCAGCGGCCGTCCGCACCCGCCTTCACCTTCGCGGCTTCCGTCCCGCCGAGCTTGACCGTAATCTCCTCACCCGCCGCCGCCGAGCCCCAGAGCCGGACCGGCACGTCCGCCTGCACGAGCATGTTTTTGCTCAGGATCGCCGGCAGTTTCACCTCCGCCCGCGCCGTCATCATGGTCATGGCCGTGACCGCCGCGCCCGCCGCCATCATCCAACGTCTGGAGAAAATGCGCATGATTCCCGCTCCTGTGTGTGTTCCGGGTGCCCGCGACTGCGGGCCGCGACTGAAAGAGACATTAAGCCTTAGAACCCCGTCGGGGCGGTTGGTTGCACAGAGCAAAAAAAACGGCGACCGGAACTTCCGGCCGCCGCTTGTGATGCTGTCAGATCCGGATGGATCCGGAGAATCAGCCCTTCGCAACCATGTACTTCAGCAGATCGATGACGCGGTTGGAGTAGCCCCACTCGTTGTCGTACCAGCTGACAACCTTGAAGAAGCGTTTCTCGCCCTTCAGGTTGTTCTGGAGCGTGGCCAGGCTGTCGTAGATCGAGCTGCGGCAGTCGTGGATGAAGTCGGTGGAGACCAGTTCTTCGGCGGTGACGCCGAGGATCCCCTTGAGGTAGCTCTCGGAAGCCTTCTTAAGGGCGGCGTCGATCTCTTCGATCGAGGTGTCCTTCAGGGTACGGAAGGTCAGGTCAACCACGGAGACGTCCGGGGTCGGCACACGGAAGGACATGCCGGTGAGCTTGCCCTTGGTAATCGGGAGCACTTCACCCACGGCCTTGGCGGCGCCGGTGGAGGACGGGATGATGTTGCAGGCCGCCGCACGGCCGCCGCGCCAATCTTTCTTGGACGGGCCGTCCACGGTCTTCTGGGTGGCGGTGTAGGAGTGAATGGTAGTCATCAGGCCGGTTTCGATGCCGAAGCCTTCCTTGAGCAGGACGTGGACGAGCGGGGCCAGGCAGATGGTCGTGCAGGAAGCGTTGGAGACGATGTTGTGTTTGGCAGCATCGTATTCGCCTTCGTTCACGCCCATAACGATGGTCTTGACTTCGCCTTTGCCCGGAGCGGAGAGGATGACTTTCTTGGCGCCGGCGGCGAGGTGGCCCTTGGCCTTCTCGCTGTCGGTGAAGAGGCCGGTGGACTCG
>CAITSE010000300.1 GCA_903894975.1 uncultured Lentisphaerota bacterium | reverse complement strand
CTGGACATTGGCAAAAGTCTGGCACTCACGCGGCGGCGGCCGGCGCGTCGGCCTCCTGGCGGCGCAAGGCGAGACCGTGCCTCAGGAGCCGGACGAGGTCACGTGCCGACGGTCGTATGACGTCATCGTTACGCCAAGGCGAGAGGGGCGCGAAGTCATCGGTTCTCCGGTCAGCGAAGCAGCGGATGCTGGCCAGCAACAGGCAGGAATAACAGGCGACATGGAAAGCCGGCGCACGTTGAATGGAGAGTTCGTTCCAGACTTGGGCCTTGCCCACGCCGAGGATGCTCTTTTCGTCGCGGAAACTGACTTCGATCTCCCATCGCGCAAGATAGGCCCGGATCAACGTTTCGACATCGGCCGGTTCTCCCACGGCCAGCAGAAAAGCGGGCTGACGATAAAGCAGTTTGCCGCCTTTTCGCAGACGATAGCCCAGCGGCTTGATGAGGATCAGGCGCACGGGCGTGGTGCCGGTTGCCTTGGGCCAGCGGGCGTCCTCGACGATTTTATAGCGGAGCATATGGATGCGGCCGCCGGACGAAATGAACCTCGTTACCAAAGGGATGCTTTCGTCGGACAGCATCTGTTCCGGGGTCGGAAGCGGTTTTCCATACTTGCGGATCTTGCCAACATACTCGGCGGGAAGCGCCTGTCGCAGGCGCGCATTTTTTCGCACGCGCACGACGACGGTTGTGCGCTCAGGCACATCGCTGAGATAAGTGCGGTTGGCGAAGCTGCCATCGCCAGTGTTGATCAGCAACCGCCGGAAACCGCCCGGTGTCGCATCGATCTCCGTGCGCAGCCGGGCCAGCTCGCGCCGGGCCATGAGGCTGATGGTCTGTTTCTTGCGCGCCTCCTTGACCGCCTTCCGCTCGTCCTCGGAGGCGCGGGGGGGCGGCTTGAGGACGGGGGCATGCTGAAAGGACACCGGCACGGCCCGCCACGGGTGGCTGTCTTCGCCGGGCTGGATCATGACCGCGGTCTGGAGAAAACGCTGCCCCCTGACCAGATTGACCCGGAACGGAGGACTCAACGGGTCGCGGGCGTACGCGGTTCCGGGCATGCACTTTCCCGTCTTGCGCACCAGAGTGTCATCCTGCGCGCTGAACACCGGCCCCGAATCCACCTCCATCGCGGCATGCAGAACCTGGCGGAAGATATCCTCGACGGCCCACCCTGTCTGCGAGAACAGCCGGTACGCCGCGCTCCAGTCCTTCTCGAACGGGCCGTTGAACTCAAGGGCGCTGGTAATCGTCTTGGGATGTTCCCCGCACAACAACCCGATTCCCACTTCAACCATGCGCGTCCGGGGACGCGGGTCGTGAAGCGCCAAAGTGAGCCGCAGCAGCAGATCCTCGACCGCCAGGAGAAAGACGCGGGACATGTTCACCCCTCCTCCTTTCCAAGAAGCCCGAAGATGTTCCGGCCGGAGCGGCGGAACGTCTGCCCGTCCAGCACCTTCTTGGTCAGGGCCGACACGATCGATTCGCGGCCCAGCACGACCCCATGGTCGCGGCGGGCCTGCGCGATGATGTCGTTGATATGCAGCGGCTGGCCCGATGCTGTGAGTATGTCTTTTACTATTGATATATTCGACTTCTTTCCGGCGGGCCGGCTCCGTTGTCGTCCGCCCTCCTGTCCCCGCCGGCTGGCGCGGACGGCCCGAAGTTGGGCTTTCAGGGATGTTTCAAGGACATCGAGAAGATCGTCGCGGGTTAATTGCCGTTTCATCATGGCGGCCTTTCCTGTTGAAGGACGCCCATACTATAGCACGCGTAAGTATAATGCAATATATACTTAGACTTTTTATCCATGCGCCACTTGCATGGGCGCCAGGGCGCCGGCCGCCGCCCGGGAGGGGCGGACTTTTGCCAATGTCCAGACCCGGAGCAGGATGCTCCGGCCACCATCGGCCATGCGCGTCAACGTAACCGTGAAGCCTTCGGTTCCGATACCGGCCCCGATACCCGCCGGCGCCGAGGACGGAGAAGACATAAAAACCAAGAGGACGTTGAGGACCATGAAGACGCGGCGCGGGGGAATGGCATTCTCGGAGCGGATGATTACCTTAACCCGAAGTTATTCAGGTGGCGCTTGTTGGTTGTCCCGGCTTCAACAAGCCGGATTTTGAGATTTAGGACAAGCTTATGCGTGGTCTCTTTAAGAGTATGGTTCCGGTCGCCGTGGCGTTGCTGGCGGCTGGCTGTTTGTCCTCGCATCCGGAGCGGATGCAGCCGTTGTTGCGGCAATTGGAACAAGCCCCGTCGCCTGTAACGGTGACGGTGGCCGGGACGCCGGCCCCGGCGGCAGCGGCACCCAGTTCACCCTTGGATGACCAGGTCACGGGGAAAAACCGGCTGCTTTACCTGATGGAACGCGGGCGGCTGGCCCAGATCCGCAGCGAGACGGATTCCAGTTTCCGGGATTATGCCGCGGCCATTCAAGTGATCAAGGATCAGGACGCCGAGGCGGTGGTGCGGCTGACCGATGTCGCGCAGCAGGGCGCCGCCGTGCTGGTCAACGACAACGTCCTGCCCTATCGCGCCGCCGGGTACGAGCGGGTGCTTCTGCATCAGTTGCAGGCGGAGAATTATCTGGCCCGCAACGACTTGGACGGCGCCGGGGTCGAGG
>CAITSE010000299.1 GCA_903894975.1 uncultured Lentisphaerota bacterium | reverse complement strand
CTACAAGAGCTACGACCCGCGCGCCAAGATCATCAAGAAAACCTGTGACGAAGTCCTGCGCGTCACCGGCATCAAAGATCCACTCCTGGAAATCGCCATGGAACTGGAAACCCGCGTCCTCGAGGACGAGTATTTCGTCTCCCGCCGGCTTTACCCGAACGTGGATTTCTACAGCGGCATCGTCTACCGCGCCATGGGCATTCCGGCGGACATGTTCACCGTCATTTTCGCCATCGGCCGCCTTCCCGGCTGGATCGCCCAGTGGAAGGAGTCGCAGGAGGACAAGGATTTCAAAATCCAGCGTCCCCGCCAGATCTACACCGGTCCGGAACTGCGCCATTACGTGCCGATCGAAGAACGCGCCTGATCTGATTGCCTTTGGCGGAAAGCGTGTCCCTTCCCCTGCCCTCATGAAATCCCGCCCCGACGAGCTTTTTGAGGTCTACGATGCGGCCGGCAACCGCATCGGATTGCGGCCGCGTTCGGAGTGCCACGGCAATCCGGCGCTGATCCACCGCACCGCCCATGTCGTCGTTTTCGCCACGGACGGGCGGTTGCTGCTGCAGAAGCGCTCCCTGAACAAGGACATCCAACCGGGCCGCTGGGACACGGCGGTGGGCGGGCATCTCGACCCCGGCGAGGACTGGGAACGGGCGGCGAACCGCGAACTCCGCGAAGAACTCGGGATCTCACCGCCGGGCACCTTGCGTTTCCTGTTCGTCACCAAGATTCGGAACGCCATCGAGTCCGAAGACGTCGGCGTCTACACCCTCACCCATGACGGCCCGTTCCAGCCGCCCGCGGACGAAGTTGACGATCTCCAGTTCTGGACCGCGGCCGAACTCCGCGCCGCCGCCGGCACCGGCATTTTCACACCGAACCTCGAGACCGAGCTCTCCCTGCTCCGCCAGGCCGGGTTGCTCGGGTGACACGCCATTTCTCTGCCCGGGGAGACCGACGCCGAGAGCCCTCGGGTGCCGTCGGGAGCCATCGAGGGCCCTCGGAGGCTCTCGATGGATCTCGATGGCCCGCGACACTCCCCTTCCTCAACGCAAGCCTCACGGCGCCGGGGCGGCGGGGATGATTCCCGGCGGGAGGCCGGGGAACCCCGGGATGGCACCCGCCGGCTTGGCATCACCGGGCTTCTCCGGGGCCTTCATGAGCCCGGCGCGGTCGAGCAGGATACCTTCCAGCGCGAACTTGTCAAAGAGATAGACCCAGCCGGAGAGCTTGCGTTGCAGCTCTTCGGCTTTCTGCCGGTTTTCCTGCTGCTTCTTGGCGAAGGCGGCGTCATTCTTCGCCTTGTCCTCGGCCTTTTCATCAGCGGCGGGGGTGCGGCTCTCCGGCCCCTTGTACAGGATGGCGGCGGTGCCGCGGAACTTCCCCTCGGCATCCGCCCCGCTCACGTTCAGGGTGACGGTGAACCCGTCGAAGTCGCTGACGGTGTAACGCCAGGGCATGACCGGCACGGCCGATTCCGCAATGTCGGCGCGACCGGCGATGTCGGTGAACCGGATCCAGGCCAGGGCGTTGGCCAAAGTCCGAAGCTTGTTTCCGTCAAGATTGTCTTCGGCCTTGGCCTCGGCGAGCTTCAGGTCGTCGCCGGTTTTCTCCCGCTGCAGGGTCCAGAGCAGCTTGCCGTCTTTTTCCAGGGTGGCGACTTTGACGTCGGTGACCTTGATAAACTCGGCATCCAGCCAGGACTGGGCTTTGAGGTCATAGAGTCCGAAATCGGCGGAAGAGACGGCCAGCAATCCGGTGGCGGGCACGCGTACAAAGCGGCCGGCGCCGGCGGCGCCGAGGGGCAGTTCCTCATCATCAGCCCCGGCCCGCCCGGAGTTCTTACCCAGAATCAGGATGAACTTTTCAAGCCCAGCTTCCAGGGTAATCTCAGTTCCGGCGCCGGCCGCGGTGCCGGAAGCGGGCAGGAGCTTGAGCTGCGCCCACTGCGATTCGCCGGCCTGCACGGCCTGGGTCGCCTTGGCGTCCTGCAGGGCCAGCAACAGGCGGCTGACCGCGGCAAAATCGGCCGGGTAATCCCAGCGGAGGGGAACGCGCCAGAGGCCGTCCTTGCGGGCAAGTTTCAGCGTAGCCTCGGGCGCGACCACGGTCACCGCAGTGATGTCGTTCACCGGCAGACCGGGCAGCAATGGCCGGCCGGAGATGCCGGAGCCCTCCGCCTGACGCCGGCTCCCAGCCAGGTGCAGATACACGCCCAGTCCAGCCGCCAAGGCGGCCAGCAGAACCAGCCACAAAAACGCTTTCGGCTGCATGTCTTACTTCCTCCGCTTACGGATGATCGCCACGAGCAGGCCGGCCAGGGCGACCAGGATCGGCATGGCGGCGAGGTTGGCCACCTTCAGTTTGAGCTCCAGGCGCTCAATGTCCCGGCGCAGAGCCTTGCGGACATCCTTGAGCTTCTTCCCGGTGTCCCGCTCCTGCGCCTTGAACTTGGCGAGGGTGTCCTTCTGCTCGGGCGAAAGAATAAATTTCTGGTCGCGGCTCCGCGGGGTCTGAATTTCCCCGATCTTGATGCGGGTCTCATCCAGCGACTTCTCATAGCGCTCGATCTCGCTCTGGTAGTTTTTCTCCGCCACGGCCAGCATCCGGTTGACGACCAGGAAAGGGCGGCGCACGGCGCCGCGGCCGCGGATGGAAACCAGCGCCTCATCCCCCGCCAACTGGTCGACCAGATTCTGGGCAAACACGAAATTATCGTTCTTCGGCACCGTGACCTGGCCGTAAACAGTCCGGACCTGCTGAACGGCGAGTTCGTCGAAAAGCAGGTCCGAATCGCCGACCAGGACGACCGCGCCGGGGACGGCGGACTTGGCCAGGGGCGCGGGAGCCTTGGCGGCCGCGGCATCAGTACCGGTGGTCTTAAGACCGGGCTTGCCGTCGGGAAAGGCCGTCTGAAAGGTGCCGGTGAGACGGACGGCCAGGGTCTTTTTCTGATTGTCAGGCTTGAAGCCGCGCCGGAGCATCTGCGGCCCCATCTCGGCCAGATTCTTCTCCACGAGCGCAGAATCCGGCGAGGTGGTGAGCAGAACCGTGCGGGTCAGCCCCTGGGCGCCGTCGCCGGTGATGGCGCCGGCAAAGGCGACCAGCAGGGAATCGATCTGGGCGGTGGCGGGGTCGTTGGCATCGCACTGCTTGGCGGTGAGCGCCAGCACGGCGGGCATCTGCTCCTCTTCGCTGCGGCCGCGAACCATGGCCTGCAGGTCCACGACCAGCTTGTCCGTGTCAAACCCGACGCCCCACGCTTTCAGGAGGCGGCCGAGGGAGGATGGGCCCGGGGGCGAGGACATACCGGGGCCGCGGGAGCCGGCCTGCGCATCCACCCAGCTCATGGGATCCAAAAAGGCGAGGACCCGGCCGCCGCGGAGCAGGAACTGGTCGATGCCGAAGAGGGTATCGTCGGTAAGATTCTTGGGATGAATGAGCAACAGGACCTTGACCTCGGCCGGGATTTCCGTGGCGGCGACGGCGACCTCGCGGAGCTTGTAGTCACGCTTGAGTTCATTGATGATCAGCCAGGGGGGGGAGCCACCGCGCTGCCCCATCTGCATGAACATGGGGTTCATC
This sequence comes from uncultured Lentisphaerota bacterium, assembly GCA_903894975.1. GTDB lineage: Bacteria > Verrucomicrobiota > Lentisphaeria > Oligosphaerales > CAITYL01 > CAITSE01. The sequence goes on along the minus strand of CAITSE010000299.1, from coordinate 9,888 downwards.
TGCCCCATGACCGGGAGCGAACTCATGACGCCGATGACGGGCTTGGCGGCATGGGCCACACGAGAGATGGCCGAGGTCAGGTCGTACTCGAGCAACCCTTCGCGGTCGGGAGTGAGCAAGGGCAGGGCCGAGGTTTTGTCCAGGCAGGTGACGGCCAGGCCGCAGTAGACCGGTTCGCCGCCGGAGCCGGACTGGCCGGTGACGCCGTCGAGGTTGGCGGAAGACTCGGCGTCGGAATCGGGTTCGGGATCCAGCACTTCGAGCTTGAGCCGCGGCAGGCTTTTGCCGTTGAGCGTCAGGCTGCCGGCCCGAGCCTGGTAGATGCGCAGCAAGTCTTCGACCCGGCCGGCATAGGCCTTGAGGTCGACCGGCATCTGGCTGGAGGTGCGGCTGACATAAAGGCGGACGGTCACGGGCGTGTCCAGCTTTTTCAGGATCTCCACCGTGGCCGGAGTCAGGGTATGAACCCGCGCCGCGGTCAAGTCCGCCCGGAGGTTGCTCCAGCGGGCCAGGACATTGGCGGCGACCAGCAGCACGGCCATCACCGCGACGCCAGCCACGGAATAAAAGAGCATGCCGAAGGAATTGCGTTCTTTCATAAGCACATCACCCGATTCGCGTTCACTCTGAAGATTAGCGGGTCCGGCGGCTGCGGAGGATTACCGCCGTGACGAAAAGACCGAAAAAAATCAACGAGAGGAAATACACCGCCGAGGACAAGGTCAGGAGCCCCTTCTGCAGGGCGTCGAAATGCGGGATCACGCTGAACCCGGCGATGATGCTGACGAGTTCGGGCCGCGCCCATTTCACCAGCAGATCCGTGACCGGCGGCCAGCCGGCCAGGATCAGAAAAAGACAGAGCGACAGCGCCAGGATGAAACTAACCACCTGGTTGCGGGTCATAGCCGAGGTCATGCTGGCCAGGGCCAGATACGCGCCGGCGAGCAGAAAACTGCCCAAGTACCCGGAGAGCAGCATGCCGGGATCGGGCTCGCCCAGGTACATCACCGTGAGCAGCATGGGAAAGGTCAGAAGCAGGGCCAGGCCCAGCACGGCCCAGGCCGCCAGGAATTTGCCGGTGATCGCCTGCCAGCAGGTCACCGGCATGGTCAGCAGCAGTTCCAGAGTGCCGCCCCGGCGTTCCTCCGCCCAAAGCCGCATGCCGATGGCCGGAACCAGAAACAGGTACAGCCAGGGATGCCAGAGGAAAAAGCCGGTCAGCGACGCCTCGTTGCGCTCAAAAAAGCCGCCGACATTGAAGGTGAAAAAACCCGACAACAGCAGGAAGATGATAATGAAGACATAGGCCACCGGCGAAGCAAAACAGCTTCCCAGTTCCCGCTTGCAAACCGCCCAGATGTTGCCAATCGCATTCATGATATCGTCCAGTTTTTCCGGCTTGACCCGACCGTTCATTGCCTTCGGAGCCGACCGACCGCCTCCAGCCCTGTTTCTTCTTTGCCTCTTCCCACAGGCCACAAGCCACAGGCCCACAGGCCTTCGTTCGCTTTACCTCACCGTGTCCGGCACGGTGATGCCGCGGAAAAATTCGTCCAGCCGCCCTTCTTCGGTGTGCAACTCGCCGACCATCCAGCCTTTGGCCGCCGCGAGCTTAAGCAGGGGCGCGGCCAAGCCGTCCCCGGCCACGACCCCGCGCTTGGGTTGAAGGCGGAAGAGACAGCCACCTTCGCGATCCAGCAACTGCACGGTTTCGACCGCATCCAGCGCCGTCAGGGCGGCCTCGGCCGCCGCGGCATCCGCCACGCCGCCCAGGCGCAGGGTCACCTGCCCGGCGGAGGCCGAACGCGCCCGCAGTTCCGCCGGTGTGCCGTTGGCCACCAGCCGGCCGCGGTCGATGATGATGACGCGGGAGCAGATAGCGTCGACTTCTTCCAAAATATGAGTGGAAAGAATGATAGCCTTGGTCTCGCCCATACGTTTGATCAGGGAGCGGACTTCGTGCTTCTGGTTCGGATCCAGGCCGTCGGTGGGTTCATCCAGGACCAGAGCGGGCGGGTCATGCAACAGGCTCTGAGCCAGGCAGGTGCGGTGGATATAGCCCTTGGACAGGGTGTCCACCGTCTGCCGCCGCACCGGCTGGAGGAAGCAGGTTTCGACCACGCGGTCGACGGCCGCGTCCCGGACTGCGCCGTGGAACCCGCGCAGTTCAGCCGCGAAGCGCAGGAATCCCTGGACGGTCATATCGCTGTAGACCGGCGCGTTCTCCGGCAGATAACCCAGGAGCGAACGGGCGGCCAATCCGTCGTCGGCTACGTCGTGCCCGCCCACCCGCACCGAACCCGCCGTCGCCGGCAGATACCCAGTGATCATGCGCATGGTGGTGGACTTGCCCGCCCCGTTCGGCCCCAGGAACCCCAGGACTTCGCCTTTCTGCACGGTGAACGAGACGTCGTCCACCGCCAGCTTGGCACCAAACCGTTTTTGCAGGTTTCTGGCTTCAATCATGGCGCAGCTCACGCTCCACTCGGACTGTCAGGGCCGCCCGTCCCACAGCGGCGGGCGGAAATCATGTTCAGGCCGTTGGACAAAGAGGCCCGGGAAAAAGTTCCCGCCCCGTTTCCGCCACGGCAAAGCCCCCTACTATAGCCGGCCGCGTCCACCCTGCCGCATAATCCCCCTGGGAAAGCGGGCATCCTGCCCGCATGACCCGGGAGGGCGGGTGTCCACACCCGGCCAAACAGGCCGGCGGGCATCTTGCCCGCCGTCTGGTTCGGCGTCCTCGCCCCCGTGTGTGTCCGCCGGCACACGCCGCCGCGCACGTCGGCCGGGTCGCCCATGAACTCAACCACAAGCCCCGCGCCAGCCTGAAAGAAATGTGTTCCTGCGAACTCTTCCATCCGGGCCACCCGCGCGTTATAGTGACCCGAAGACAACGAAAAGAGGTGGCAGAACAACTCATGAAACAAAAAGTAAATCCCGAAACACGGTTCAAGACGACCGTGGACATGAAATCAAATGGGAAATCCCAGTCTACCTATCTTCATCTTCGGCATCACATGGTGTCGGGACTTCTTTTGGCGCTGGCTTGGACGGCGGCTGCGCAACGGGGGATGGCAGATTCTCCGGATATCTGGAACGCGTCGACCGGAGATTGGATGAACGACCCCTTTAAATGGTCCCAAGGAGGCGTCCCGTACGCCGACATGCCGGTGCTAATCAACAACGGCTCGGTTACGGTTTCGACCAGTGGGAGTCGCCAAGCCGTGGGGTACTTCGTCATCAATTCAAGCACCGTCGACATCGTCTCGGGAGGGGTATTGGAGTTATCCTCGTCTTTCAATAATCTCGCTGGCACCTTGATCATCGAAGCGGGCGGGACCCTGAACGTTCCCGGTCCATTCAACTTCCATGGCGGCACCACGCTCATCCTAGGCAACGGCATCACCTTCTCCCCGAGTTACGTGTCCCTTGATGCTGCGTCTGCCTACAATCCGGCGGTCGTCACCGTGAACGGGACCGACCTGGCCACCCTTGGGGCGGGAATCCAAGACAGCGCGGGCCAGAACAATTGCCTTCTCAAGAACGGCGCGGGCACCCTCATTCTCAATCAGGCAAACACCTACTCGGGCGGCACGACCCTGACCGGAGGTGAACTGAGCCTCGGCAACGCGGGGGCCATCGGCGCGACCGGCACCCTTTCCTTCGGTGGCGGCACGCTGCAATTCACCGCAAGTAACACGACCGATTATTCGAGCCGGTTCAGCACCTCGGCGAATCAACTCTACTCCTTCGACACCAACGGCCAGTCGGTCACCCTGGCAGGCAATCTAACCAGTGGCGGAGGGAGTCTCGCCAAATCAGGCGACGGCATTCTTTCGCTCACCGGCAGCAACACCTACAGCGGCGGCACGACCCTGACCGGAGGCGAACTGAGCCTCGGCAGCGCCGGGGCCATCGGCACGACCGGCACCCTTTCCTTCGGTGGCGGCGCGCTGCAATTCACCGCAAGTAACACCACCGATTATTCGAGCCGGTTCAGCACCTCGGCGAATCAACTCTACTCCTTCGACACCAACCGCCAGTCGGTCACCCTAGCGGGCGATCTAACCAGTAGTGGTGGGCGTCTCTCCAAATCCGGCGACGGCATTCTTTCGCTCACTGGCAACAACACCTATTCGGGCGACACGACGATTGACGGTGGGACACTCAACGTCACCGGCTCGATGATGAATAGCGCGATCACGGTCTCACGTGGGGGAGGCACGCTGGAGGGCACCGGGCATGTCGGCAGGGTCAACGTGAGCGCCGGCTGCGTTATTGTGGAAGGTCCTGCCACAGACTATTTCCAGGGCGGCATCCTCGCTCCCGGTGATCCCGCCAGCCTGAATTTGCAACCGACCCTCGCGGCGAGCACCGGCAACGTTTTGACCGCCGCCAGCCTGACGGTCAGTGGCTCGACCGATTTCGGTTCGATCCTCCGATATAACCTCTATACCAACGTGTCCGGTTCCAGCACGGCCTCGGCTCCAGCCGGCGGCACCGTCGTACTGGTGACGGGCGAATTCAGTGGCAGAGGAGTATCCGCGACCGATCAGATCATCCTCGACTTCAATGGCAGCACGGTCGGCGGGAACAACGTCTACGACCTGGTTGAATACGGCAGCACAACCTTCACGAATGCCGACACCGCCTATTTCCTGATCGAAAATCTTAATCTCACGTCGTATTGCACTGCCAGCCTGGTGTTTAATTCAGCCTTGAATGCCCTGCAATTGGACGTTACGGAACATCCCGTGCCCGAGCCTTCAACGGTTGCCTTGTTGCTGCTGGGTCTGGCCGGCGTGGCGCGATGCCGGCGGCGCAGGCGGCAGGCGTAACTTTTTGTCGGCCGAAGTTTCTCGATGCGGAAGTCGCGAGGGGTCAGACATCCAAGTCGCGAGGGGAAGTCGCGAGGGGTCAGACCTCCGCAAACAGGCACGTATCGCAAAATAAGAGACCATCGTGAGGAGCAGGGATGGCCTTACCCGTGGGCCGCCGAACCAGACGGCGGGCAAGATGCCCGCCGGCCCGTTTTGCCGGGTGTGGACACCCGCCCTCCCTCGGGTCAGTGGGCAAGATGCCCCCTCTCCCGGGGAGAGGGACATGGCCTCCGAATTCATCCGCGCGGTTTTTCCCTGCCGCCGTCAGTCCTGTTGCGTTTTCCGGGCTTCCACCGGCAGCGCCACGAAGAAGCGGCTGCCTTCGCCGGGCGTGGACTCCAGCCAAGCCTCGCCGTGGTGGCGTTCGACCACGCGGCGGACCAGGCTCAGTCCCAACCCTTCGCCGGCGATGCCGCCGTCGGCTTGCGCCCGCTGGAAGATCTCCCAGATCCGGTCCCGGTCCTTTTCGGCGATGCCCCGTCCGTTGTCCGCGACACAATAGACGGCGCGACCGGCGTCCAGGACGCCGGAAACCGTCACCCGCAGAGGGCGCGCCGGATCGCGGTACTTGACGGCATTGTCGAGCAGGTTGGCAAAGACCTGACTGATCTGAGTGGCGTCGCCGAAGCATGATGGCAGAGCCGCCGCCACCACCTCGGCGCCCGCGGACTGAATGGTAAATTCCTGTGCAGCAACGACATCTCGCCACAGATAGCTCATGTCTAACGATTCCAGCCGCAAGGCGCCGCGGCCGAGGCGCGACAGGCGCAGCAGGCCGTCGATGAGCCGGTCCATCTTGGCAACGCCGGCCAGAATGAACTGCAAGGCGGAATCCATTCTCGCCTTGGTGAGCGCCTGCAGATCCTCACGGACGGCGGCGGGCTCCACCTCCGCCAGGCGTTGGCGCAACTCCCCGCAGAGTTTTTCGATCCGCCGGCTGAAGCCCTGGACGTTCAGCAACGGGGAGCGCAAGTCATGTGACGTAACATAGATCAGGCTTTCCAGCTCCCGGTTCTTCCGTTCGATGGCCTGGAGCATGGCCTCCCGTTCGGCTTCGACCTGCTTGCGCCCGGTGACATCCATGAAAAGCACCGCGAACTGGCGCGGCGCCGGGCAGTAAGCAAAAACCTCAAAGTGCCGCTTGAGCACCGACGAATATTCTTCAAAATTGCAGGGCTCCCCGGAAAGAGCGACCCGGCCGTATTTCTTGACCCAGGCCTGGTTTTCGCCAGGCACCACCAGGCTCTGGAGCCGGCCGACCACATCGGCGCGTTTCAGGCCGGTCAACCGCTCAAAGGCCGGATTGACCTCCAGGAACCGGTAGTCGCAGGGATTGCCCTGGTCGTCGCAGAGGATTTCATGCAGGGCGAAGCCTTCCGTGATACAGCGGAAGAGCGAACGGTAACGTTCCTCGCTTTCCCGCAGCGCCTCCTCAACCAGACGGCGTTCGGTGATGTCATCAATGGCCGCCATGGTACGGATCGGCCGCCCCGCCTCATCCCGGATCACCATCACGTTCACCCGCACCCAGATGATCGAACCGTCCTTGCGCACATACCGTTTTTCCAAGTGGTACTCCGGGAGTTCTCCCCGCACCACGCGCTGGAGAAGCTCCCAGTCGTATTCGCGGTCGTCCGGATGGGTGAGTTCCGAAATACGCATCTGGAGCATTTCTTCTTCGCTGTAGCCGGTGATGGCACACATCCGCCGGTTCACGCGCACCCACCGGCCGACGGCCGGATCCGCCTGCGCCAGGCCGATGGAGGCCAGGTTGAACATGGCGCGGAACTGCTCCTCGCTCTCCCGCAGCGCGGCCGCAACGTCCCGGCCCACGCGCAAAGCCTCCTGATCGGCCTGCCGGAGCTTTTCCGCAGCTTCCAATTCCCGTTTCCGCGCCAGCCCCATATCGCCCACCACCTGCGCGAGTTTGGCGAGAAAACGCAGGGCCGCCTGAAGCTTGGCCGGCGGCAGCACCGGCACTTCCCGGAAGGCCTTGAGATATTCCTCCTCGTTCAACCCATACTTCCGCGCCTGTTCCCGGAAACGCTGCTCCACGGCCGCATCCGGCGGGGCGGGAAGGAGTTGGCCGATGAAAACATTCGCCATGTGCTCGCCGGCGATCATGATCGGGGAGAAGGCGTCCACCAGTCCCATGGGGCAGGTGTAGCTGACGAACGCTTCGCCGGATTCAAGCGACTGCTGACTGCGGGTGTCGCTGGCCAGGCATTGTTTGGCGATTTCCGGATGCCCCCGGTGGAACTCCGTACAGATCCGCTGCCAGCCGGAGCGGGTGAGGATGTTCCCCTCCAAATCCGCGATCGACGGCGGCAGCCCGGTGGCGGCATGCAGTTCGTCCAGAAGCTCCTGAAGTTTAGGGAGATCCACAAGTTCTTGAAAAGACAGCTTCATGCCAAAGATCCTTGCGAACGTCAAACATCGAACGTTGAACGTCTAACGTCGAATTGGGATTTGGCATACTGTATCCCGCCCGGCGGCCATTTGTGTCTCCGCTATCTCTGACCTGATCTATTCATGAGAGAAAAACTGTTTTTGCCAGAATTGTGCGCGAATACACCCGGATGACCGGTTCTGACAGCTTTCACCCGCCCTGCGCCCACGGTAAAATGTTGTCCGGGCCGCATTTACTTTTGCCTTCCCCCTGTTTAGGTTATCCCGCCATGGGTTCACTTTTCGGTACCTTGATCACCCGGTAATAAACAGACGGAGGATGCCTGTGAAGAACTGCGCGGTGTCGAACATCCGGAACTTTGTCCTGGCCGGCCATGCGGGGGCAGGCAAAACCACACTGGCCGACCAAATGCTCTTCAAGGCGGGCGTGACCGGCCGGCCAGGGAGCGTGGACCAGAAGACCAGCACGTCGGACTTCCGGCCCGAGGAACAGGAGCGCAAGTGCAGCCTGTATTCCGCCACCCTTAACTGCCCCTGGCAGGGACATCATTTCTTTTTCCTGGACACCCCGGGCGGCTCGGACTTCTGCGGCGAAGCCATCTCCGGACAAACCGTGGCGGACGCCGTGGTCATTGTCGTCGACGCCGTGTCCGGCATCGGCCCGGGCACTCTCCGGGCGCTGAAACATTCCAAGACCCTGAACCAACCCCGCGCCGTGTTCATCAACGGCCTGGACAAAGAAGGCGCGGACTTCCACAAAATCCTGGCTCAAGTCCAGGAAGCCTTTGGCGGCCCCCACATCTGCGTGCCCTTTGTTCTGCCCATCGGCGAAAAGGCCGCGTTCAAGGGCGTGGCGCCGGTGCTGAAAAAAGACGCGCAACTCCCCGCCGAGTTGGCGGAAGAAGCCGCCCATGACCGTCAGGAAATCCTCGACGACGTCGCCGAGGAGGACGAGACGATCATGGAGCATTACCTCACCCAGGGCGATCTTTCACCCGAAGAACTGGACAAGGGATTGCACCTGGCCTTCCTGCACAATCACATCGTGCCCGTCTTCTGCGGCAGCGCCACCAAAGACCTCGGCGTGACCGAACTCATGAACGGCATCCTCGAACTCTTCCCTGACCCGACCATGGAGGAGCCGGTGCGCCTGGTGGACGGCGTCTGCGGCCGCAAGGCTGACGCCGAGCACGGCATGGCCCAGGTCTTCAAGACCGTGTCCGACCCGTTCATCGGCCAGCTCAGCTTCTTCCGGGTCTACAGCGGCATGTTCAAGGCCGACACGGAAATCATCAACGTCACCACCGGAGCCAAGGAGCGCGCGGCCAGCTTCATGCTCATGAACGGCAAGGACTCCGTTCCCGCCGCCGAGGCCGGCCCCGGCGAAATCGTGGCCGTGGCCAAGTTCAAGGCGACGCATCTGGGCAACACCCTCTCCACCAAGGTCACGACGGAAAAGTTCCCCCTCCTCACCTTCCCGCAGCCGACCATGTCCTACGCGGTGCACGCCGTCAACAAGAACGACGAGGAAAAGATCGGCGCGGGCATCCACCGCATGGCGGAGGAAGACCCGACCATCCGTTACGAGCGCAATCCGGAAACCCACGAATCCGTACTCTACGGCATGGGTGACCAGCACCTCCAGAACGTGGTCCACCGCCTCAAACACACCTACAAGGTCGAAGTCGAACTGAAGACGCCGAAAGTGCCCTACCGCGAAACCGTCCTGGGCTCCGGCACCCATGTCTACCGGCACAAGAAACAGACCGGTGGCCACGGCCAATTCGCCGAGGTTCACCTGCGCGTGGAATCCCTCCCCGGCCAGGATTACGAGTTCGACAGCGAAGTCGTCGGCGGCAACGTCCCGAAAAACTTCATCCCCGCCATCGAAAAAGGCGTGATCGAAGCCAAGGACCGCGGTCCGCTGGCCGGCTGCAAGGTGATCAACTTCAAGGCTGTGGTCTTCGACGGCAAGCATCACCCCGTGGACTCCTCGGAAATGGCCTTCAAGATCGCCGCCCGCGGCGCCTTCCGCCAGGCCATGGCCCTGGCCAAGCCGGTTCTGCTTGAACCGATCATGAAGCTCCGCATCACCGTCCCCGAAACCCACATGGGCGACATCACCGGCGACCTCAATTCCCGCCGCGGCCGGGTCCTGGGCATGGAGGCGGAGGAAAACATGCAGGTGGTCATCGCCGAAGTACCGCTCTCCGAAACCTTCACCTACTCCTCCACCCTGCGCTCCCTGACCCAGGGCAAGGGCTATTTTGAAATGGCCTTTGACCGGTACGACTCCGTCCCCGCCCAGGTCAGCAAGCAGATCCAGGAAGCCTACGCCAAGACCAAGGCCGGCGAAGAGGAAGAGTAAGGGGGGAAAACGAACATCGAACGTTGAACGTCGAACGTTGAACGTCCAACGTCGAATTGGGATTCATGCGGTGCATGTAAGTTCCAGCAGGTCAGGGTTTACTTCAACGTTCGACGTTCGATGTTGAATGTTCGACGTTCGTTTTTTCTTTGAAATTGGCGCGCATGCCTGCGGGGGCTGATGCCAATGCGACGCCACGGTCTTTTTCCGCACGGAATCCCCGCAGGGGAT
>CAITSE010000298.1 GCA_903894975.1 uncultured Lentisphaerota bacterium | reverse complement strand
CGCTGGCGGAAGAACGCATCAGCAAGATGACCATGCCAGGAACCGCCAGCGCATTTCGCCGCGCCCGGCTTTTTTAAAAGGAAGCGGGTCGAAGACCCTTTCCAGAGGGGCTTGGGGGGAGGCGAAACTGGCATCCCCCCAACATCTTCCGTCCGGGGCTACTTGACTCCGCGCGGGAGGAGTTGCATGAGCAGGAGAGTGCAGGTGGCGGCGGCGAGGCCGTGGCAGAGGGCGAGGAGCGGCCCGGCGGCGGCCAGGGCCAGCCACAGGCTGGCCTGGATCCGGATTCCGGGCGCGCGGGTTGGCGGCGGCCGACGGAGCTGTTTTCGGGACTGCCAGCCGATCAGGCTCAGGAAAAGTCCGCCCAGGCCGAAGAAAAAGCCGAACCCGACCCAGACCAGCCGCGGCAGGCTGCCGCCGGTGACGATGGGCACCCCGGTTGCCGGTTGCCGCGTGAACAGAAACAGCAGGTTCGCCTCGCCCAGGTACGGGGCGTGCCCGGCCGCAACCGACGACAGAAAACGGGCGCCCATCCAGCTTCCGTCCGGCAGTGGCCACGCCGCCGCCAGTACCTGCGCCGCCAGCGGCCAGGCCTGGTCAAAGCGCCCGTTGGCCCGCGCCGCCGCCACACCGAAAGCATTCCCCGACGGGCTGAACCCCCACATCACCGGGCCCGAATCCGGATCCATGAGCCAGTCGCGTCCCGGCAGTTCCTTCGGGTATTCGCGGAACCCGGCTGCGCCGATACGTTCCTGCCAGAAATGCTGGACATAGGCGGCGTACCAGTCCCGCGCCGTGTCCGGATAAAGCTCCGGCGCATAGATCAGCACATAGGAATTGCCGATGCCGCGCGAGGGGCTGGCACCCAGGCCGGTCTCGGGAACGCCGTCATACGGCGGCAGCCCCAGTTCATCCAGCCGTTTGCCGGAAAAGCCGCGGATGGCGCGGGCGGCAAAGGCCGAGTGGTCCGTGCCCAGGAGCGCGTCGGCGCGGCGGATGCACCAGACCGCGGCGAACACGTCGATCGGATAGCATTCGCCGGGATAATCGTTGAGCCAGCCGTGCGGGGAGCTGTCCAGGGCGGCGGCCAGGGTTTCGACCTGCTCCGCCAGCAGCGCATGATGCCGCCGGTCGCCGGTGAGGAGCTCGTAGTTTGTCAGCCCCTGGATGAGCATGGCGCGGAAGAATACATTTTCCCGGTGCAGGTATTCCGGGCCCCAGTGCGTCTTGACCCAGGTGTGATGGACCGGGTCCGTGATCAGGGCCGCGCAGGCGTCAATGGCGCCCCGGGCATACTCGCGTGGAGCCGGACCGCACGGGTGCTTGTCCCATTCCGCCTGCAACGCCGCGGTGGCGGCCAGATAGAACACGCTGCCGAACATCGGCCATTCCGTCGAGGGCACGTCGTACAGCGGCAGTTTGGCGGCAACACCGGAGGCGATGCGGGCGCGGGCCCAGCGCTCATACTTCGGTGCCAGAGCTTTATGCACGCGCCAGGCGGCGCGCGGCAGGCCGCCGGGCTGCCGCAGGGCCGGGTCGGCCAGGTCAAAGGCGAGCTGCACGCCGGGGAGGATGAAGAACCAGAGGCTGAGGCCGGCCAGCACGGCCAGATTGGCCAGGCGCATCCCGCGGGCCAGCCGGCCGGGGAGGGCCGCCGCCGCGGTCCCGGGTTGGTTCGGAGTCGTATTCATGGGTTTGCCTCCATGGAATCTACTTCGGCATTTCGGTGTCGTCCGATTTTTCCTGACCTGTCCGGCCTTCTTCCTTTCCCTGCGCCTACAATACACCGAGGCAAACAACTTTGCAATACAAAGAATTAAAAACAGGAGTCCGTGTTCGGGTGGGGGTGTGGCGGTGACGGATTTATGACACGAGTTGGAACAAGGGGATTTCCGGTGGGTCGTTTGTAGTATCATGACGAATTCCGCAAGCCAAGGCTTCTCATGTAAGAATGGAACAGGAGTTAACAGAGTCAACAGAGGGGGTAAACTCTGTTCCCTCCTGTTCAAAAACGAATTCATATTTGCCTGTATAGTTTCGGAAGTGAAAATTTTCGAACCGCGAGGGCGAACCGATCCCATGAATTCCACGATCCATTCCCCGGAACCTGGGCGCCCGGCCCCGCGAAGTGTCCTTTCCCGCATCGGCCGTTTTCGTTATTCCGCGGTCGAGTTGCTGGGGGCGCTGGCCCTGCTGTTCTTCATCACGCCGTTTATCGAGGATCTGCCGCAGGGAAGCTCGATTGAAGTGGTGGCTCTCACGCTGGTCATGGTGTCCGCGGTGCTGGCCGTAGGCGGGCGGCGCCGGACCTTGGTAATCGCGCTCCTGCTGGTCACCCCCGCGCTGGCGGCGAAATGGATCAACCATTTGTGTCCCGATCTGATTTCGCCCGTGTTCTTTCTCATCCTGGTAATGGTTTTTTTCGCGTTTGTGGTGGCGAGTCTGATCCGCTTCATCCTGCGGGCGCCGCACGTGGACACCAATGTGCTTTGCGCCGGTCTTTCCGGGTATTTGATGCTGGGAATGCTCTGGATCCCGGCTTATCTGTTGGTCGCACGTTTGTCGCCCGGATCCTTTCTCCTGAGCGCGGGCCCCGAGGCCGGCCGGCCGATGGGGGGATTCAACGCCTTTTATTTCAGTTACACCACGCTTTGCACCGTGGGCTACGGGGACGTGATCCCGATCTCCAAGGTGGCGAGAATGCTCGCGGTGGCGGAGGCGGTCACCGGCCTGTTCTACATGACGGTGCTGGTCTCGCGCCTGGTAGCCGTATATTCTTCTTCCGCTTACGAAACCAAAGCCAAAGAAAACGAAAGACTCTCATGACGTCAGGATTCACCGCCACCATCCCGGGATTGGCCATCGCGGCCATTCTCGCCTCCGGCCTGTTTGCGGGTTGCCAGGGCACCCATGAGGCCCGCAGCGTCAAAACCGCCGGCTTCCTCCAGAATTATGAGCAGCTCAAGCCGGGCCGGGACGGCCAGTCAAAACTGGTTTACGTCAATCCCAAGACCAATTTTGCCAAATATCATTCCATCCTTCTGGACCCCCGTCAAGATGTATGCCGCCGAGGGCAGTTTTTTCACGAAGGCTTCCCCCGAAGTCCGGCAAAGCCTGGTGAATTATGCGGACGCCTCCATCCGCAAGGAGCTTGAGAACTCCTACACCTTTGTCACTCAGCCGGGGATGGGGGTGATGCGCTTTCGCCTCGCCGTCACCGATGCCGAGGGCGGCAATGTTGTCACGGACACCATCTCGTCGGTGGTTCCCATCGGCCTGGCCGTCAGCATCCTGAAAACGGCGATCACCGGTGCCGGCACGGGAGTCGGCTCGTGCAGCATCGAGTTCGAAGCCGTGGACGCGGTGACCGGGGAGCGCCTGGCCGCCGTCGTTGACAAGCGGATCGGCGACAAGTTCACCGGGAAGTTCGACAAGTTCAGCGAGTGGCACGCCGTCAAAGCCTCCTTCGACTACTGGTCGGCCCTGCTGAAAACGCGCCTGCTCGAGCTTCAGGCCGGGGCCGGAACCCCCAAGTCCTAGCCCGGCCAAGCCGGACCATGTTTGTGGTGCCATGCCATTTTTACGGCCGGCTTGCCCGGGCTACTGTTGGGCGTTGTCAAAAGAGAATGGGCCTGCTCATGGATATTCGGGACTTGGTAGTTGGCTGGTCAGAACCGCGCGGGTAACCAAGCGGACTCTTTTTGATCTTGAATTAGGTGACCGGAAAAATCCGCTTACTGACGTGCGCGGTTCTGACGGAAAAAGAGGCCGCGAAGAGCACGAAGTTGTGAAGAAAGATTGCATTTCTCATGAATATCCAGGCTAACGCCGCGGAGCTCATTTCCGGCATCACCGGTCCGTCAGAGCCGCGACAGTGATGGAGCGGGTGGCTCGGTAAAATCGGATTATGAGGTGAAATGCGTTTTTTAAACGGAATTTCTTTGCGCCTTTGAGTCTTCTGTTCAATCCCGGTAAAACTCCGCCGGGGCAAGATCGGGGCGGCGGCCGGGTTCCCGGGCCAGGAGCCAGCCGCGGATTTCGGCGCAGAGTTCGCAGTGCGAGACATAGCCGTCCGGCCGCGCCGGCACGAACCCCTGCGCCGCCGCCAGGGAGTGCAGGCCGCGGAGCCCGTTGCGATGGAGCAGGGTGTAGGTCGGGTAGCGTTCCGGGGTGAGGGGGGCGCCCAGATCGTCCAGCGCCACGGCCAGGCCGATGCAGCCGGGGGGCACGTAATGCCCCGCCAAGTCCAGGTGAAAATGGTGCGCCTCGGCCAGGTTCGGGCAGGCGTCCGGCGCGGCGGCCAGCACGGCCGCCGCCGGGCGCTTGGCCAGAAACGGACGAAAGGTGTCGAGCATGCGCCCGCCGGGCGTCAGCCGGTAGCGCCGGAGCAGCCCCGGCACATAGTCCGGACCGTACGCGGCGGTGTATTCCGCCAGATCATGCGTCCGGCTGTCGTCCAGGCCGTTGACCTCGTCGTAGAATTCCATCTGCCACGGAAAGACCTCCACCCCGGCGCGTTTGCAGGCGGCCATCACCCCCTTGACCTTGCGGAAAGGGACAAAGCCGTTGTGGAACGGATCCATGGAGACCAGCAGGCGGTTGCAACCGCGCTGGCGGAGTTCGCGCAGCAGCGGCATCGCCGCGGCCTCGTCGGTAAACCACGAACTGTTGGTCTCGACATACTCGATGGCGACGTCTTCGGCGCGGGCGGCGTCCAGAACGGCCAGAAGCGCGTCCGGCCGGAGGAACGGTTCGCCGCCGCCGACATGCATGGACCGGCAGCCGAGCCGGCGGGCGGTGTGGAAGACGGCAGTGGCCGCCGCAGGCGTGGCATACGCCTTGTCCCGCCGGCCGCTGCTGCGGTACAGGCAGTGGCCGCACGCCGCACTGCACGCATAGGTGACAATAAACCCGCCGCCATCATGCAGCCGGTTCACGGTTGTGGTGGTGCTCATGAGATGCGTTTTTCTTTGCCCGCGAAACACGCGAAACGGCGCGAAAAATGGATTTGGATGGTCTGATGGTCAAGAGGGCTGGGAGCACTTTACACGTCAGGCGGTCATTTCACCAGCACTCCCGCCTTGAGTCCAAGGATGCTTTGCCTCGGTCTTCTGGACTGCGGCGCGGCGCCGCTTTGGAGTGCGGGCGGCTCGACGCCGCTTTTTTCCCCGCCGGTGGAACCGGCCTCTGCGGTCTGACGTCTCAATGTTCCGTCCGAGTACAGGGATTGGTCGGCGCGCGGGAGTGGCGGCTCCGCCGCCGGGGGAAAGCGTTGTCAAGCCACCGCACTCCTAAGATGCTGCGCATCGGTGTTGACCGCGGCGCGGCGCCGCTTTGGAGTGCGGGCGGCTCGACGCCGCTTTTTTCCCCGCCGGTGGAACCGGCCTCTGCGGTCT
>CAITSE010000297.1 GCA_903894975.1 uncultured Lentisphaerota bacterium | reverse complement strand
TTGAATGTTCAATGTTCGATTTCAAGGAGCATGCGCCGGAGAAACGCGCCATCCTCTGCCAATTCAGCCCTTGAGGTACCCGCGGATCGTGTCGGTGATGGCGGCGGTGGTGAAGCCGAATTTTTCCGCCAGGACTTTGGCCGGGGCTGAAGCGCCGAAGTGATCGATGCCAATCTTCAGACCGGCATCACCAGCGTACCGTTCCCAGCCAAGGGTGAGGCCGGCCTCGACGGTGACCCGGCGTGTGCAGGCCTTGGGCAGCACCTGTTCGCGGTAGGCGGCGGGCTGCTGGTTGAACAGTTCACAGCTCGGCATAGAGACCAGGCGCAGCTTGAGCCCTTCTTTGCGGAGCTGTTCCACCGCGCGGAAGGTGACCATGAGTTCGGAGCCGGTGGCGATGACCACGGCCTGGAAGCCGGGTTCGTCGCTGAGGACGTATCCGCCCTTGTCCACGGCGATATTCCCGCGCAGTTCGGCGGGGATGTTCTCGACGTTCTGGCGGGTGAGGAACAAACACTTGGAGCCGTGCCCGCGGATGGCGGCGGCCCAGGCGTGCGCCGTCTCGAAAGATTCGCCGGGACGCAGCACGGTCATGCCGGGAATGCTGCGGCACATAAGCAATTGCTCGACAGGCTCATGGGTCGGGCCATCCTCGCCGACGAAGAATGAGTCATGGGTGTAGATAAACACCACGTTCTGTTCCTGAATGGCGGCCAGACGCAGCGCCGGCTTCATGAAATCGCTGAACACAGCAAACGTCGCGGTATACGGGATGCAGGTGCCGTAGAGCGCCATACCGATGGCGACCTGGCCCATGGCAAACTCGCGCACGCCGAAGTGGACGTTGCGCCCGGCCGGGGTGGCCGGCCCGAACTCGCCGCCGTCCTTGACGTGGGTCTTGGTGGAGGGGTTGAGGTCGGCGGAGCCGCCGGTGAGGGCGGGGATCAGGGCCGCGGCCTTCTGCAGAATGTCGCCGCCAGACTGGCGGGTGGCGGTGTCCTTGGCGGGCACGGCCGCGAGCAATTCCTCCAGCAGGTTGGTGGGCACCGCGCGGGTGGTGAGTTTGTCCAGCAGTGCGGCCTTTTCAGGCTGGGCCTGGCGGAATTCCTGGAGCTTGCCGTTCCAAATCAGGGCCTGGGCCTTGAGTTCCTCGACCCGGGCGTGGCATTCCTGACGCACCACGTCGGCCACATGGAACGGTTGGTCGGCCGGGAAGCCGAAATTCTTTTTGACCGCGGCCAGTTCCGTCTCGCCCAGCGGTTCGCCGTGGGCGCCGTGCTTGCCGGCCTTGGTCGGGGCGCCGTAGGCGATGGTGGTTTTGCCGATGATCAGCATCGGGGCGGTACGGCCGTGACGGGTGGCCTCAACCAGGGCCGCGGCGCACTTAGCCGGATCCTGGCCGTTGATGCGGACAACTTCCCAGCCATAGGCCTGGAACCGTTTGGCCACATCCTCGGAAAACGCGATGTCGGTGCCACCTTCGATGGTGATGCTGTTGTCGTCATAGAACACCACCAAGTTGTCGAGCTTGAGATGTCCGGCCAGAGAGGCGGCCTCGGCGCTGACGCCTTCCATGAGGCAGCCGTCGCCGCTGATGACATAAATTTTCTGGTCGAACAGGGTCGTGGCGTCGACGCGGGCCGCAAGCTGCTTGGCGGCAACCGCCATGCCCACGGCCGAGGCGAATCCGGTGCCGAGCGGGCCGGTGGTGATTTCCACGCCGGGGGTCATGCCGTGTTCGGGATGCCCCGGGGTGCGGCTCTCCCACTGCCGGAACTGTTTGAGATCGTCGAGGGTCACGCCGTACTCGAACAGGTGCAGCAGGGAATACAGCAGCATGGATCCGTGCCCGGCGGAAAGCACAAACCGGTCACGCCCCAGCCACTGCGGATCGGCCGGATTGTGCCGCAGAAACTGTCCCCACAACGTCAGCGCATAATCGGCGCAGCCCATGGGCATGCCGGGGTGGCCGGACTTGGCCTTTTCCACCGCCTCGGCGGAAAGCACGCGGATGGTGTCGGCGGTAAGCTTGATCGTAGCGGCATTCGTGAACATGCGACGGGGTCCTCCGGAAGACGAAACGAAAAGTGGGTAATGTATTAACACGAGGGAGGGAATGCAAAAGCCGGGAATGGGGGTCCGTAATGCCTCAGTTACGGGAGGTGCGCTGGCTTGGGGGGGCTTGGGAAGATCTCCTGGCCGAGGTCAGCCTGGGAGTTTCCGGCGAGTAGATCCAGCGCGGTTTTGAGTGAGCGTGCGGGATCTCGGCCTCGTTTTTTG
>CAITSE010000296.1 GCA_903894975.1 uncultured Lentisphaerota bacterium | reverse complement strand
GGATACTATTCGCGTTCATTCGCGTTTATTAGCGGTTCAAAAGTAGGAACATATTTTTTCCGCATAATTATATAACATTTTCTTTTTTAACCGCTAATGAACGCGAATGGATTTTGAATTAAAAAGTCCATTTTGTAAATAGTATATGATCAATTTGATCTGTAATTGGAATAAGTCCCATACGTCCCATTGGTGCGGAGATCCGATGAAAAAGCCGACAAAACAGATTTCCCGGATCCGTGCCGCGCGCACGCCCGCCGCCAAACCTGCGCCGCGGCCGGCGACGCGAGGCGGCGCGGAAGTGCCGGAACATCTGGCGGCGCTGATCCCGGGCACGGTGAAATGCCCCAAGTGCGGCATGGCCCAGACCGCGGTGCCGGTGACCGTGCTGCGGCCCGACGACGGCGCGCTCGGCCTGCTCTTCCAGGGCACGCTGAACCTGTTCACCTGTATCTCCTGCGGAACCCGGTTCAAGGTCGAATCGCTGATTCTGTACCGGGATGACGCGAAAAAATGCCTGGTCTGCTACATCCCCGAGGCCGACGCAGGGGCGCCGCAGGAGGCGGAGGCCCAGGTCCGGAAGATCATGGAAGGCTGTTTCGGACCGGAGGTCGCCGGCGAAGTGGCGCCCCAGTGCCGGCTGGTCTTCCGCCGGCAGGACCTGGTCGAAAAGATCGTCATGCTCCGCGCGGAACTCGACGACCGCCTGGTGGAATACATCAAGTACCAGCTTTACCTCAAGCGCGCGACGGAACTGGATCCGCGGAAAAAAGCGCTGCTGTACGACTTTTCCAACGGCGACAAGGAGCAACTGGCCTTTGTCGTGTTCGACCGCAAGAGCGGCCGCGCGGAAAGCGCGACCCACGTCCCCATGGCCCTCTACCGCGAACTGGCTGACGCCTGCCGCGAGAGCGACGAACTCCGCGGGGAGATGACCAAGCTTTTCCCCGGCATGCGCGTCAACGCCTCCGGCTGTTTCTGATGTTCAGGGACACCAGAGGTGTCACAGCCTGTAGCCGGTGGTGTCGCTCGTCGGGCCTCGCTCAACCACCGGCTACCGGCTGGCATCCCTCCGGGATGGAACATGCTGGCGCGGAAAAGGCGGCGATCCTCGCCGCACTCCACGGCGCGGCCGCCGCGCAAAACCGTCACACCGGGGCGCCGGCGCGCACCAGCGGCAGGGTGACGCGGAAGCAGGCGCCGCCGAGGTCGGAGCGGGTGACGGCGACGGTGCCGCCGTGCAATTCGGCACAGGCCTTCACCGAGATCAGGCCGAGGCCGTTGCCGTCGGGCTTGGTGGTGTAAAAAGGGTCGAAGAGATGCGGCAGGCGGTCTGCGGGGATACCCGTCCCGTTGTCATGCACCTCAAGGATGAGCTGCCCGTCTTGGGTGCGGGTGCGGATGGCAAGGGTGCCCTGCTGTTCTGTTGCCTCTGCGGCATTCAGGACCAGGTTGAACAGCATTTGGCCGAAGGCCCGGGCATTGATCCGCATCCGGATGCCGGTGGCCGGTTCGGGCGGTTGCAGGCGGCAGCCGCGGATATGGGTGTGCGCCCTGCAGAGGAAGAGCGTTTCGCGGATCACGCCGTCCAGCTCCGCCTCCTCGAATTCGCCGGGGACGCCTTCGCGCCCGACGTGCATGAGTTGCTGCGCCAGGTTGCTCAGATTCCGCAACGCCGCCCTCATGCTGTTCCGCGCCTGCTGCCGATCCGCCGCCGGGGCCGTGTCGGCCCCTTCCAGAATTCCCGCCTGGGTTTCCAGAACCATGGAAATATTGTTGATGTCGTGGGCCACGGAGGCGGCCAGGGTTCCGGCCATGGCGCGGCGTTCGGCGGAGATCAGCGCGTCCCGCCGCCGGAGCAGTTCCCGTTGGTCCCGGGCGACCCGGCGCAGCATGCG
This sequence comes from uncultured Lentisphaerota bacterium, assembly GCA_903894975.1. GTDB lineage: Bacteria > Verrucomicrobiota > Lentisphaeria > Oligosphaerales > CAITYL01 > CAITSE01. Next base: position 628 of record CAITSE010000296.1, on the reverse strand, counting down.
CCAGGCCACGGCAAAAGCCAGCAACCCGGTGGTGCAGATAAAGACATACCCTTTCTCCATCTCCAACCGGCTGATGTCCTCCGGGGTCTTGGCGATCTGCGCCACCACCGCGCTCGACAGCCAGATGTAGAGGTTGCAGACGACGATGTACCCCGCGGCCACCACGGCCGCCGTCCACATCGGTCGGTGGAGCAGGAGCGAATGCTCATCCCGCGACCGGTCCGACGCCGATTCCGTTCCGACAGCTTGCAGTACGCCTTGTCCCACGGATCACACTCCCATGCCTGCGGCCGGCCGAAGCGGCTCCGCCCGGGCCCGAAGAAGAGATACATACACCGACCCCGGCCGTTTGCAACAACGAAGGGCGCCCCGGAGCCGGCGGCAGGCCGGGCCGGAACCAATCCCCGCAGGGGATGACTCTCCTTACACGCATTTACCGCGGCGCCTCCGCCGCTTTGGAGTGCCTGCGGCTTGACGCAGCTTTCCCCGGCGGCGGAGCCGCTTCTCCCATGCGTCGATATAATTCCCAGGCGCGGGGGAAACCGGAGACGTCAATCTGGAGGCCGGTTCCACCGGCGGGAAAAAGCTGCGTCAAGCCGCAGGCACTCCAAAGATGCTCCGCATCGGC
>CAITSE010000295.1 GCA_903894975.1 uncultured Lentisphaerota bacterium | reverse complement strand
GCGTGGGATGGGCGGCTCCGCCGCCGGGGAAAGCGGTGTCAAGCCACCGCACTCCAAAGATGCTGCGCATCGGCACAAGGAGACCCAAATCCTTATCCAGCTTCGATTTTTTTTGTTCAGACCGGTTTTTCAGGTCCTCGCGGATGGCGCGAGAAAATCGGCTCGCGTATCATCTCAGCCCTGGCGAGCACGGACAAAATAGCGGGGTACAGTGCTTTTGTGGGAAATCCGTTCGAATACGAATGGGTGTCGGGAAAAGGAGGCAGGGGGAATGAGGATACGGTTGCGGCCATGGCTGTTCCGGGTGGGGCATGAGGTCCGCGACCTGCTGCTGCCGGCGGTCTGCCCGCTCTGCCGCGAGACGGCGGCGGGCGCGGATGGCGGCCCCTGCGTCGGCTGCGGCGCCGGTCTGGCCGAGATCCCCGCGCCCTGCTGCCCCGGTTGCGGTGGCGCCAACAATGGCGTGCTCGAACGGTGCGCGGACTGCCTGGAGGCCGAACCCCGGCCGTGGGCGCTGGCGGTCTCGGTCTTTCCCTTCAACGGTCCGGTCCGGGCCTGTATTCACCAGCTCAAGTACCGAAGCGGCCCGGAACTGGCGCCCTGGCTGGCGGCGCGGATGACCACGCGCTGGCGACACTGCGGCGGCGGCCTGCCCGATGCCGTGGTCCCCGTGCCCCTGCACTGGTTCAAGGAATGGCTGCGCGGCTACAACCAGGCCGAACTCCTCGCCACCCGGGTCGCCGCCGGGCTTGCCTTGCCCCTTTTGCATCCCATTCGCCGGCGCCGCTGGACACGGCAACAGGCGAAATTACATTTTAAAGATCGTCTGAACAATTTGGCGGACGGGTTTGCGGTGCGGCCGCGAGCACGTCCGGACGGTCTGCATCTGTTGCTGGTGGATGATGTGATGACCACCGGCGCCACCTTGGCGGCCGCCACCACGGCGCTGCTCCGGGCCGGTGCCCGGCGGGTGAGCGTATTGACCGCCGCCCGCGGGTAACCCGGTGTGATCCCTGACCTCTTTAGAGCCTTCCAAAAAGGATTCCTCTCATGGCGCTGTTTAAAAAAGCCAATTACACCATCGTCACTCCGCCGCAGAAAAAAGAAATTCCCATCGGGCTGTGGATCAAGTGCAAGGGCTGCAGTCAGGTCATCTACCGGACCAAGCTTGAGGAAAACCTCCAGGTCTGCCCCCAGTGCGGCTTCCATTACCCGATGACCATCGACGAGCGCCTCGCCCAGCTCGTCGACAAGGACAGCTTCCAGGAGGTTGACGCCGACCTGACCTCCATCGACAGCCTCAACTTCGCCGGCACCGGCGTCTATCCCGAAAAACTCGCCAAGGACCAGAAAAAGACCGGGCTCAAGGACGCCATCGTCTGCGGCGCCGGCAAACTGGACGGCAGCGACCTGGCCCTGGGCATCATGGACTTCCGCTTCATGGGCGCCAGCATGGGCTCGGTCGTGGGCGAAAAGGTCACGCGCCTCACCGAACTGGCCACGGCCAAACGGCTGCCCCTGGTGATCGTCACCGCCAGCGGCGGCGCCCGCATGTATGAAGGCATGCTCAGCCTCATGCAGATGGCCAAGACCTCCGGCGCCCTCGCCCGGCACCACAACGCCGGCCTGCCTTACATCGTGATCATGACCCATCCCACCACCGCCGGCGTCATGGCCAGCTACGCCACCCTCGGCGACCTGCTCCTGGCCGAACCCGGCGCCCTCATCGGCTTCGCCGGACCACGCGTGATCAAGCAGACCACCCAGTCCGAACTGCCGCCCGGCTTCCAGACCGCCGAGTTCCTGGTCGAGCACGGCCTCATCGACCGCATCATCCACCGCGCCGAACTGCGCCGGGAACTGGCCCTCTTCCTCGGCTACTTCGCCGGCAGCCTCAAAGCCCCGCGCAAGGCCAAGGCCTCCTGACCGTCCGCCGCGGATCCCGCCGATTATTTCCGTTTTTCCGTTCTTTTGATTTCTCACGGTGACACGGTGAATACCGTTGACCGTTCGCGGCATCCCGCCTTTCTTCACCGTGCCCCTGTGCCTCCGTGAGAAAAATCAGTCTTTGCCAGCAAACCGGGATCGGGTGACCGGGAGGCCGGCGTGGTCCAGGCCGAGGCAGCCGTCCCGCGGGCATTTCTCCACGCACTTGAGGCAGAGCACACAGCCGTAGGCGCCGACGTCGGTCTGTTTCATCTCGTCGCGCATCCCCTCCAGCCCCATGGGACAGACCTCGGCGCAGACGCCGCAGCGGTTGCACCGGGCTGGGTCTTTCCGCAGCATCACCAGCCCGCCGCGGTTGAACAGGCCGGAGAGCATGCCCATGGGGCAGAACCAGCACCAAAGCCGCCGCGACGTCGCGAAGCACAGCAGGTACAACGCCGCGATCGCCAGGCAGCCGTACCGGAAAAAGCCGAACGCCCATTCCGTGCCCGGCAAGGGCGGGTACGCCCCCGGCCCGCCGCCCAGCACCGGACAGAGCTGCTGGTTCGGGCAAATCTTGCAGAACGGATACAGCGGCAGCTTGCACCCCAGCATTTTCCCCTGCGCGTCCAGGTACGGATACGCGGCGGCCATGGCCCCGCCCGCCAGCGCGCCCAGGCCGAGCCCGCCGGCCAGCATTCCCCGCAGCACGCCCCGCGCCGGCCGCACCGCCGGCAGCCCCAGTTTCCGCCGGATTCCGTCCAGCACGTTCCCCGCCGTGCTCAGTGGACAAAGCCAGCCGCAGAACCAGCGTCCCCCGGCAAAGGACAGGCAGACCAGCACCAACAACGAACCCAGGCACATGCCGAGCACGCTCACCGCCCCGGGCTCGCCTTCCGCAACCTTGCGCGCATCAATTTGAAAAAAGCGTTGGGCCAACTCCAGGTTGCAGCCCTGGACATAGCCGCCGTCGGGCGCGAACCGGCACGGGGCCGACGGCAGGTGCGTGAGCTGCCGGTCCGTGCGCATGACCGGGGCGGTTTCCGCCAGCAGCATGATGTTCGTCTGGGTCTTGCGCCGGCCCAGCATTTCCTGACGGTCCTGCCAGTTCTGGCGCAGGGCGAAGCCGCCGTAGACCAGCACCAGGAACGCCGTGCTCCGCACCAGGAACCGGAAGCGCGCCAGGCTCAGCCACGGCTGCGCCAGCACCAGCACGGAAGTCACCCCCGCCACCAGCCAGGTCGGCCGCACCAGCAGCCATCCGAACGTGGCGCCGTTCCCGGCCGGCACCGTCCGCCAGCCCGTCCACAGCCCGAGTCCCAGCAGCAGCAGGAACGCCGCCGGCACCAGCCGGAACCGGCGCCGCCACGGCCCGGACTCCGGCTGGATCAGCGCCGGCCAAACCACCAGCAGGAAGGCCATGGCCAGCGGCGAGTCCAGCGGCTCCAGCCATTGCGCCGCCGGCGGCCACAGCATCGTCAGATGGAAAAGCAGGAACCACCCCGCCACCGGCCCGGCCACGGCCAGCGTCCGTCCCCGCGCGGACTCCGCGCGCCGCCACAACCACGGCACCAGCAACGGCAGCAGCACCGCCGCCGGCGCACAGGCGAACGGCGCCAAAATCCGCAGGATCAGGTTCAGAATCACTTCCATGATAACAGGTATCGCACTTAGCCTGAATGAGTCACGATAAATTCGAAGTCGTTTAACAGAAGGGCGCAAAAGACACGAAGGGTTTGGATCGAAAAACTAAAAACCGGAAAACGGGACTTCCAAACCACCCCTTTGTGATCTTTGTGTTCTTTGTGGCAAAAAAGCCGGCGGTTTCGTCAGGAATACGCCTTGCGCACGGCGAGCAGGGAGAGAATCAGGGCCATGGGCAGCAAGTACCAAAGGGAATGATAATTGGCGGTGCTGTCGGCCACGATCTCAATGGAAGCAGTGGAATCCTGGCCGCTGCCCTTGTTGCCGGCGGCGGGCACACCAGTCGTCCAGGAAAAGCTCCGGACCTTGCCCGGATCCTGTGGCAACCGGAATGCGGGCACGGTTTTCATCTCCGCCTTGACCCCGTCGCCCCAGCGCAGGACGCAGGTCGGCGCGACCGCGGTTCCGTCATCAATCACCGCCGCCGCCGGCAGGAGCGCATAGAAGCGGATGCCGACGATCTGGTCGAACTCCCGCGCGATCCCGCTTTCGTCAAACACCAGGGGCAGCGGCTTCCCGTCCGGCCCCAGCAATTCCACCTGATCCAGGCGGGCGACGCTGAACGCGGCCTGACTGAAGCGCCCGGCCAGCACCACCTGCTCCGGCGCCGGCGCCACGGCAGCGGCAGAACCCATACCCGCCGCTTCCGCCAGGAAGGCCGTATCCGCCGGCAGAATCTGCAACGTGGCTTCCCCGGCCCGGAGCCTGACCGGGAGGACCAGAAGCAAACTCAAAATTCCGGCAAAAACCGGAAGCGGCAGCCACGCCGGACGAAAGACTCGTTTCACTTGAGCACAAACCGGTCGAAGACCACCGGGTCCTTGACAGAGTATTCATTGCCGCGCCAGAACGACGCCTTTTTGCTCTCGCCACGGACAATGGTGCGGCTGGCGTTGAGGAGGAAATCCTTGCCGCCAGTCAGGCCAACCTTCTCCCGCGGAATCTTGCATTCCACAGCGCTGCCGGAGGCGTCCTTTTCACCACAATCCCGTCCGTGCCACGGTCACATTCCACGGTGCCGGTGAGTCGATCCACCGACACTGCGACCGGAGCGCCGTCGGCGGCCCCCGCCAGATAAACCGTGGTCTTGTCGCTGGTCATGCCGTCCGTGCCGCCCTGGAAATTCATCAGACAATAAATAAACTTGTCGTCCGCCGCCACCCGCACCCGGGGCTGATCCTGACAGGGCTTGTACTCGAAGTATTGGCGGCCCTTGGCATATTCAAGGAAGTCCGTGCAGAGAAAGGCGTTGCCCCATTCCGAGGCGCCGGCGTTGCCGTCGATATTGATATTGCGGGCCGACGCCAGTTCATGGACCGCGGCCGCCGTGTCCAGATCCACCGTCTTGAATTCCTGGGTCGGCTTCTGGCCGTTGAACAGGCGCAGTTTCAGGTTATAACGGCCGTCCGGCGTGTTCGACTTGCGGGCAACGGTCACCTCGAAGTATTCCTTTTTCCCGCCCTTTTGCGCTGTTTTCAACTGGGGAAACCCGCGCCAGTTCGGATCGGGCTTGACCGTGGCCGTGAAGCCGGCGCCTTCCACTTCAAGATTGATGTTGGCAATCGGCCGATCCATGGTGTTGAGAAGATAGACCCGAAACGTGGCATCCTTGGCGATGCGGAGCTGGCCGTCGCGGATGTCCACCTTCACGGCCAGATTGTCCTTGGCCTGGGCGAACACGTCGTTGCAGAGATGGGCACGCAGGTCCGGAGCGGTCCAGCCCGCGATCAGACACGCGGCGGCAAAACCGACAGAGCGTAGCAGGCGGGGCATTATCATGGCGGAACCTCGTCCATACTTCGGAACATGAATGTCAAGACATTACAGAATAATCTACCGGTCGCGCCCCTGCTCCGCAACTACCCGCCGCCATGATTATACAACCGGCTCAGAGCCGGACGAAAGAATCGGGGGATGGCGTTCTCCCCAAGACTCTGGTTGCCGGTTTATATTTGAAACTCTTCACCAGGAGAGTTTCATGCCGCTTGTTCATACTCTGCCGCTTTGGTCTGAGAATTCCGCCCACAACGTGCCGGTGCCGCACCGGGATCGGCCCCTGCTCGAGGTGTACCTGCCCGCGGGGCATGCCGCCGACACGGCGCGCCCGGCGGTCGTCGTCTGCCCCGGCGGCGGCTACGGCCATCTCGCGCCGCACGAAGGTCCGGACGTGGCGGAATTCTTTGCCGCCCATGGCATTCCCGCGATCGTCGTCTGGTACCGCGTCGCCCCGAACCGCTTTCCCGCCCCCTTTGCCGACGTCTGCCGCGCCCTGCGCCTGGTCCGCGCCCACGCCTTCCAGTGGGGTATCGATCCGCAGCGGCTGGCGCTCATGGGCTTCAGCGCCGGCGGTCATCTCGTCGCCACCGTCGGCACCCAGCCGGACCTCTACCGCGAACCCGAGGACGACCTGGCCTGCGTCCACGGCGCGCGCCCCGACCGGCTCATCCTTGCCTACCCGGTCATCTCCATGCTGCACGAACACCATGAAGGCTCGGCCCAGAACCTGCTCGGTCCGGATCCGGCGCCCGAACTCCGCCAACAGTTCTCCAACGACCTGCATGTGAGCCCGCAGACCCCGCCGACCTTCCTTTTCCACACTGCCGACGACAAGGCCGTGCCCGTCTCCAACTCCCTCCGGTTCGCCGCGGCCTGTGCCCAGTCCAAGGTCCCCTTCGAACTGCACGTCTTCCCCCACGGCTCCCACGGCGTCGGCCTGGCCGCGAACAATCCCGCGCTCGCGCCCTGGACCGGGCTGCTGCTCGGCTGGCTCAAGACCTTCTGATTTCAATGATTCACCGGAAGGGCGCGCCGCCCGTGTTCCCGGGCCCCGCGCGACCGACACCTCCGGAGCTCGCCCGACGGCCCTCGACGGCCCTCGGGGGCTATCGAGGGCCCTCGAAAGCCGTCGAGAGAAGGCTCCGGGCGCAAGAACCATGGGATCGTTGCAACCCCGGCGGGAATGGGTATATTGGTTTTCGTTTGCATGACGGCAGTCCATGCCGTCTGGCAAAGCGTTCGCGAGCCGGTTCGAGTGGACCGGCCGATGATGAGGGAATCCGGTGCAATTCCGGAGCTGTGCCGCAGCGGTAAGCCTTCTTGCGAAGGACAAGCCCGAATGCTCGTACGCGAATCTGTCCGGGACTTGGCGTCAGGCGGCGTCCGGTCCGTAACCAACCTCGAGCAAGGGTTGTCGGAAATGACGACGCAACGGCTTCAGCACCTGAGATCCCGGTCCGGTTCCCGGATCCGTGCGGTGCCTGCCTGCGGTCATCCTTCCCGCTCCTCCCTTTCTGCCCGGGGCGCATGCGGACGTGCATCCGCAGAGGGATGAAGCAGTTCATGATGAAGCATGTTGTTCTCGGCATGGCGGCAGCGTTTGCCGTCACCCTGGCGTCGGCGAAAGCCGGCCCGATCACCTACGGCACCTACACCCTGACCGGCGAAGCTGGCACCGGCACCAACCGCTCGGTCTGCGTGTTCGACTTCGGCAGCACGGCGTACGCCTTCGGCTACCGGTGGGATGATTCCGGGTTCGTGGTCCGCAGCGACAGCTCGACCGTGGCCGCCGGCACCGGCGAAGCCCTGCTGTGCACCCTGGGCGACGCCGGCACCGGTCTGGGCGTCACGGTGGATCTCAGCTACTCGCCCCTCTACGGCGCGTTCGTGAACGGGATTTCCTATAACGGCAACAGCCTGGGCGTGGATAAAGCCCCCGGCGCCTATATCACCGCCTGGGTCAGCAGCGGCGGCACGGCCGGCCCGGTGTGGACGGACTCGCAGACCAGCCTCACCGCCCGCCTTCTCAGCGATGGCGCATGGGACGGGTATACGGACTCGGAGAACGCGTGGATCTACAGCGGCAAAGACTGGGTCATCAACCCCGACGCCGCTCCCGGCGGTGCATTTGCCTCCGTGACCCCAGTCCCGGAACCGGCCGCGCTCTCCCTGCTGGCCCTGGGCGGCATTGTCCTGATACGGCGTCGCCGGAGCGCCTGACCGGCGTTGGACGGAGCCGGCGGCAGCGCTTCCGGCTCCGTTGGAGCGAATTCCCCATGAAGCCCCGGTCTACCCGTTTCACCCTGATCGAACTGTTGGTCGTTATGGCCATCATCGGCATCCTCGCGGGCATCCTCCTGCCGGTGGTCGGCAAGGTCAAGCGCGCCAGCGGCGACACCGTCTGCCTGTCCAACCTGCACCAACTCGGCCTGGCCATGTCCGCTTATGTCGGCGACAACAACGGCACATTCTGGCCCTACAAGATCTGGGGCGTTTATTTCTGGGGCAGCGACTCTAATCCCGTCGTCCGCTCGACCAGCCCCCTGAACCCGTATCTGGAAAACCATCCCCGCGCCTTTGAGTGCCCGCTCCTGCCGTGGGGCAGTTACGTGCCCCAGGGAACCTATGTGAAGGAACAGACCACCTGCTACGGCTACAACGCCTACAGCATCAACCCGCCCGCCATCGGAAAGGCCGACATCGATCCGGCCACCGGCAAGAGCTACGCCATACACCGAATCGACAGTCTTTCCACCCCGGCGGCTTTTTTTGTGTTCAACGACAGCGCCATGTTCTGGAGCCCGGCGGGCGTCAGCATCCTCCAGAACAGCACCTATCTCGAACCGGTCACCGGCAATTCCACACAGATGCCCACCAGTCATTTCCGGCACCGCAACCAAACCAACGCCCTCTGCGCCGACGCCCATGCCGCCGCCTTCGGCCCGGAAGGCTGGAAGCTGACCGACGCGAAATACAATCTGGGCTTTGTCGGTACTAAAAATTTCCCCCATTACGACCAATGAAAATCCACCTCCTCACCCTCTGTCTGGCCTGCCTGTTCCTGCCCCTGGCGGGATGCTCGCCGACCACGTTCAAGAACGCCGACTTGTCGCTGGACTCCGCGGAGGCGCGCACGGTCGCCGGCCAACTCGTGCGGCTGAAAGACGGCGGCGCCGCGGGGCTGGAACCGTTCCTGCGGGAATACGCGGTCACCGACAGCGCGCAGACGGCCATGCTCCGGAGCATGCTGGAGTCCATGGCGACGGCGGACACGCTGGAACTGCGTTCGGCCGACCAGTTCGGCCCGGAAATCCTGCGCGTGGTCATCCGCGCCCGGCGCGGCGCCGACGAAGGCGAACGCGCCTTCCTCCTCGTGCGCAAAGACAACCGCCTGTTGTGGGCCGCGCCAAATTGACATCCCCCCCGGGAGCGCCGAGTTGCACTCGGCACACCTTGCGCCTATTGCTCATCCCCAGTCCACAGGCAATCCTGTCCGGCGATTTTCTCACGGTGGCACGGAGGCACGGAGAAAACGCGGAGAACCCATCCTTTGTCTATTCGCAGCCCCCCGTCTTCTCCGTGCCTCCGTGCCACCGTGAGAAAACCTCCGCTTCCCGTCATATCCAGCGCGTTCCCGCACAAAAGCTTGATTTAACGTGACCCTGAAGATAGTGTTTGGCGTGATATGCGGAACGGCTCAGTCCCTGTTGCTTTGAGAAAAAATGGCAACTCTCATCATGATCACGCCGGCAATCGTGTTTGCCTTCGGCATTTTCGAGGCGTTCACGATGTTGCCGCCTGGCAAGCGAGCGCGAAGCGTGGTCGCCGCAATCTCGATCCTCGGGCTTGTACTGTATGTCGGAGGGTATGTGACGGCCCTCCTCGGCGACTATTTGCAACCGGGTGTCGATTCCTGGTGCTCGGGACCCATCAGCATGGTTGGAATGATCATGCTGATTATTGGATTTGCCGGTGCTGTCATCCTGTTGCCTGTTGAAATCCTGATGATCATTCTTGCAGAAGAAAAAAAACTGGATTGAAACACTCCTCCTCCGTTATCGTCGCCAAGCGCTCGAAAACGTCAAGATGATCCTTGGCGAGCTTTGCGCCTTGGTGAGAGACGGTTTTGAAACAGATTGACTCTCAGCCGTTCCGCGTCATCTGCGCGGAGATCGCCGATTGGGGGAGGCGCCCGCCGCGGGCGCCGGCATTTTTTTGCCGCGGATCACGCGGATTGCACGGATATGAATTCCCGTTCGACCCCGCGCCGGGGAAACCGGACCCGCAGCCGCCTCCGATCCGCCCCGCGGATCCGATTCTCATTCATTGTCTCATAGTGTATCACAGGCACCACAATAAAAAAAGTTGTAAAAACCCTTGACGAACCCTAAAATCGCAGTTAGAGTGTTGTGTAGACCGGGATACGCTATGAGACAAGGCCCGGAACGTCCCGTCCCATCCATCTCGGAGGTGACCGATGAAAACGCGCAGCACCAATAAGAAAAACCAGCCCGCAGCCGCCGCCCGCTCCAAAACCACAGCCTCGCCGGCGATCCCCGCCGCCGCGCCCGCCGGCGTCGGCGAACTGGTGGACATGGAGGAGGCCATCCGCCATCTCAAGACCACACGGCCGACCTTCTACCGCTGGCTGCGCTCCGGCAAGCTCAAGGGCATGAAGGTCGGACGGCAGTGGCGCTTTTACCGCGCCGACCTCGACCGCTTTCTAAAAGGCGAAGGCCCGCAGATCGAGCTGACCGCCGACATCCAGCCGTTCCTGCAAACCCTCACGCAACGGCTCCGCGAACTGGGCGCGCCGGAGCAGGAATTGGCCGCGCTGGAAACTGGAACCGCCGAACAGAAGGTGATCGCGGTCGTCACCGCCATGATGCTCGTCGCCCACCATGCCAAGGCCAGCGACATCCATTTCCACCAGCGTCACGCCATTCTCCCGGCGACCGGCATGACCGGCGTCTTGCAGTACCGGATTGATGGCGTGCTGCAAACCCTGACCGCGGTGGACGGCCGCCTGGCGCCGCCCATTATTGAACGCATTAAAATTATGGCATGCTGTGACTTGCATGAAAAATCAAAACCCCAGGATGGCCGGATCCAACTGTCCGTCTCAGGGAACTCCCTCGACCTGCGTGTCTGTTTTGTGCCGGCCGTCACGGGCGAGGCGATCGTCATCCGCCTGCTGGACGCGCGGGCGGCGTCCCTGGATCTGGACCGCATCCCCTTCGCGGCCCCAGACCGGGAGCGCGTGGACCGCGCCTTGGCCGCTCCCAACGGCCTAGTCCTGTTCACCGGTCCGACCGGTTCCGGCAAGACCACCGCGGAATACGCCTTCATCAATTCCCTGGCCAAGCGCCCTTGCAAGATCATGACGGTGGAAGATCCGGTGGAGTACATCCTGGACAACACCGTGCAGATCCCCGTCAATCCCATGGCCGGGCTAACCTTTGCCGCCGCGTTGCGGGCCGTCCTGCGCTGCGACCCGGACGTCATCATGGCGGGCGAAATCCGCGACCGCGAGACGATTCAGGTGCTGCTTCAGGCGGCGATCACCGGGCACCTGGTGATTTCCTCGCTGCACACCGAGGACGCGGTAATGGCCGTTCAGCGGTTGCTCGACATCGGCAGTGAGCCGTTCCTGGTGGCGGACACCGTGCGCCTGATCGTCTCCCAGCGCCTGGTGCGCAGGCTCTGCCCCGGGTGCAGCCAGAAGTGCATACCCACGAAAGCGGAATTGGCCAAGGCCGCCGCCGTGGCGCGCCAGGGCGGCCTGGACTGGAGCAGTCTGGAACATAAGTTCCGCAAACCGGTGGGCTGTCCCAAGTGCGCCATGACCGGCTACCGCGGCCGCACCATCATCGCGGAAACCCTGGAAATGACCCCGGAACTCGACCGCGGGATCCGCGCCGGCATCGGCACGGATAACCTCCGCCGCCTGGCCATCGAACAGGGCATGACCACCCTGGCCGCCGACGGCATCCGCCGCTTCGCCAACGGCGAAACCACGCTCGCCGAAGTCCTCCGCGTCGCCCGCATCGCCTGAAGAGTCGGAGAGAGGGCATTCTCCCCTCTCCCCGAACCCCGCTGGAGAGGGTCTTCGACCCGTTTCCGTTTTGAAAAATCAGGTGTGGCGAAATCCGCTGGCGGAGAGAACGTCGGCGAGATGACCACGCGCCGGCCGCCAGCGCATTTCGCCGCACCTGCGGGCGCCGGTGAAAAGTGTACCAAAAACGCCGGTTTAATGGGCCCCGGGGCCGTTTTGACCGGCGCGGAAGCGAAAAGGCATCCGGGCCTGGCGGCTCACGGATGCCTTCGTTT
>CAITSE010000294.1 GCA_903894975.1 uncultured Lentisphaerota bacterium | reverse complement strand
GGATACTCGGGACGGGGGATCGCGGGGATGGGCATGGTGGGGGGCCTGTGTGGCGGTGTGACGGTGTGGCGGTGTGACGTTCGGACATGTCAGTCAGGTCAGCCAGAACCTTCTGAGTGAAAAGCGTTGTTTTTCGGTCATGATTTCTCGTGAGCAAGTAAAAACAAGTAGCCCGGGTAAGCCGGCCGCAAAGCTGGCATAGCACCACAAACTTGGTTCCGGCTTGGCCGGGCTAGGTCGGACAGGTCGGAGTATGGTATGCAACCAATCATATCCTAATTTCAGGTAATTCAAATGGCAGAAACTTTCAAAAACATATCCGATACTATCATTATTCCTAAAAACTGCCGGGAGCGGTTCCTGCCGTTGCGGGAGCCGTCTCTGGCGCCGCTGGCCGGGCGCGGCGTCATTCTGGCGGGACTCAGCGACCTGCGCCCGCCGTACGAGATCGGCCGCGTGGTTCCGGCGTATCATGTCGTGATCTTGACGTTGGCGGGGGGCGGCCGGTGGCGGACGGCCGTGGGCGGCGAAGGCCGGTTCCGGCCGGGGCAGGTCTGGGTGGCGCCGGCGGGAAAGGCGCACGGGTACGAGGCCGGCGGGTCCTGGCGGATGCTGTGGTTCCACCTGGAGCCATCAGGCCGCTGGCAGGAGCCGGCCCGGCTGGCGGCGGCCACCTTGCATGCCTGCCGCACTGGCACGCGGTTGGTCGATGCCGTGGAAGGATTGTTGGACGAGGCGGATCACGGGGCAGAGGCCCGGCCGCTTCCCGGGATCGTTTCCGTGTACGCCGAGTTGGCGGGTTTGCTGCTGGAGCGAGAACTGGGCGCAGATTTCCGGTCGGGCGCGACGCCGCGCTGGGGATCGCGTCTCGAGGCGTTGCGGGCCCGGATCCTGGCGGCGCCCGAGCGGGTCTGGCCGGTGCCGGAACTGGCGGCGGCGCTGCATGTCTCGCCGGTTCATCTGCACCGGATTTTCCGGTATGAGCTCGGGGCGACGCCGTCCGGCTGGGTGACACGGCTGCGGATGCGGCTGGCGGCGGAACTGCTGCGGGCTACGGACTACCCGCTGGAAGTCATCGCAGCCCGGGTCGGCTACCGGACGCCGTTCGCTTTCTCCCGCGCCTTCAAGCGCGCCGCCGGCGCCGCGCCCCGGGTTTTCCGGCAGGGGGAAAGACAAGAGGAGGTTCCATCCCAGAGGGATGCCTAGCCGGTAGCCGGTGGTTGAGTGAGGCTGTCTGGAAACTGCCTGGCGGGGGGCGTCGGGGGGCGAGAGCTGGCGAGGGCCATCGAGGGCCGTCGGGAAGTCTCGAGGGCTCTTGACAGCCATCGACGGCCCCCGATGACTCTCGAAAAAATCGCGCATACCCACCCGACAGTAACCCCTCCGTTACGGTGGGGATTCCTGCATCTCGATTTTGGAAACCGGCAAGGAACAGAACGCGGGACGAACGTGGCGGGGGTATATTATCAGGTTGGCGAAGGGCGACGGCGTCGGCGCCGCGTCCGGAGCTTGAAGATAATCCGGTTACATTCTCAGACAAATGCCGGGGGAAGGAAGGCCTTTTTCCGGTTCCACCTTTGGAGAGCATCCGCATGGCAGACCAGGACGACAGCGGTTTTGAATTGTCCATGAACAACTTCACCCCGCGCGCTCAGCAGGTGATCGTGCTGGCCCGGCGCGAGGCGAAGCGGTTCGGGCACAATTATGTGGGCACGGAACATCTGCTGCTGGGGCTGATCAAGCTCGAGCAGGGGGTGGCCGTGGCGGCGTTGCAGGCCATGGGGCTGGACCTGGAAACGGTTCGCTACGAGGTCGAGAAGCATTCCGGCCCGGGCGATCAGACCCAGCAGGAAGGCGATCCGCCGCTGACGCCGCGGGTTAAGCGTGTGCTCGGTTTGGCCGCCAAGGAGGCGCGCGCGCTCAATTACAATTACATCGGCACCGAGCACATCCTGCTCGGGTTGCTGCGCGAGGGCGACGGTGTCGCCGCGCGCATCCTGAAAAACCTCAACGTCGATGCCGAGGCCGTGCGCCACGAGGTCATGAAGGCGCTGGACCCGAACTACCTGCCGGCGGAAACCAAGAGCGGCGTGGAAAAGAACGGTGACGGCGCGAAGGACGAGGGCAGCCCCGCCGGCAATAAGGGCGCGCCGCCGTCTTCCAACCCGGCCGGCGGCCCGAAGATGCCGGCCCTGCGCGCCTTTGGCCGTGACCTCACCGAACTCGCCGCCAAGGGCGACCTGGACCCCGTGATCGGCCGCGCCAATGAGATTGAACGCCTCATCCAGGTTCTCTGCCGCCGCACCAAGAACAATCCGGTGCTGATCGGCGAGGCCGGCGTCGGCAAGACCGCCATCGCCGAGGGGCTGGCCCTGGCCATCATCAACCGCAACGTGCCCGAGATCCTGCGCGACCGCATGGTGATCGCGCTGGACCTGCCGCTCATGGTCGCCGGCACCAAGTACCGCGGCCAGTTCGAGGAGCGCATCAAGGCGGTCATGGACGAGATCAAGCGCTCGGGCAAGGTCATCCTGTTCATCGACGAGTTGCACTCGATCGTCGGCGCCGGCGGCGCGGAAGGGGCCATGGACGCCTCAAACATCCTCAAGCCCGCCCTGTCCCGCGGCGAGATCCAGTGCGTCGGCGCCACCACGCTTGATGAATACCGCAAGTTCATCGAGAAGGATGCCGCGCTGGAGCGGCGCTTCCAATCCATCATCGTCAACGCCCCGACCATTGATGAGGCGATCGAAATTTTGCGCGGCCTTCAGTACAAGTACGAGGCGCACCACCATGTGAAGTACACCGACGGCGGGCTGGTCCAGGCCGTGCGCCTGTCCGACCGTTATATCACCGGGCGCTGCTTGCCGGACAAGGCGATTGACGTCATTGACGAGGCCGGGGCCCGGGCCCGCATCAAGTCCATGATCCGGCCGCCGGACCTGAGCGACATTGAGCGCGAGGTCAAAGAGGTGCAGCAGGCCAAGGAGGGCGCCGTCGAGGAACAGCAGTTCGAGAAGGCGGCGGCGCTGCGCGACCGGGAAAAGGAATTGAAAAAGAAGATGGAGGCCACGCTCCTGAACTGGGAGAAAGAGCGGGAGAAACAGGTGGTGGCCATTGGCGAAGAGGACATCCGTTCGGTGGTCTCCAGCATCAGCGGCGTACCGCTGCGGCGGCTGGCCGAGGGCGAAGGCGCCCGGCTTTTGCGGATGGAAGAGGAATTGCAGCGCACGGTCATTGGCCAGGACCAGGCGGTGTCGGCCATCAGCCGCGCGCTGCGCCGGTCCCGGGCCGAGCTGAAAGACCCCAAGCGCCCCATCGGCTCCTTTGTCTTCCTGGGACCGACCGGGGTTGGCAAAACTTTGCTGGCCAAGGCGTTGGCTGAGTTTATGTTTGGCGATCCCGATGCCCTGATCCGCGTTGACATGTCGGAATATATGGAGAAATTCAACGTCAGCCGCCTGGTCGGTTCTCCCCCCGGCTACGTCGGCCATGATGAAGGCGGCCAGCTCACCGAGCGCGTTCGCCGCCGGCCCTATTCCGTGGTGCTCTTCGACGAGATCGAGAAGGCGCACCCGGACGTGGCGCACATACTGCTCCAGATCATGGAGGAGGGGCAGCTCACCGACAGCGTCGGTTTCCGTGTCGACTTTCGCAATACGGTGGTGGTCATGACCTCGAACCTTGGCGCCTCCGACCTGCAGCGGCCTGCCGCCATGGGGTTCAACCAGACCGAAGGCGCTACGCTCGATTATGAAGCCCTGCGCAGCCGCGTCGAAGATGCGGCCAAGAAGCATTTCAAGCCGGAATTCATCAACCGCGTGGATGAGATCGTGGTGTTTCGGCAGCTTTCGCGGGAACACTTGGGCACTATCGTTGAACTCGAAATCGCTAAGATTCAGGGCCGTTTGAAATCGCGGCGGATCGAACTGGTGATGACTCCGGCGGCGCGGGAGTTTCTGATCGACCGCGGGTTCAAGCCCGAGTTCGGCGCGCGCCAGCTCCGGCGCATGGTTGAGCGCTATCTGGAGGACGTGCTTTCCGAGGACATCCTGCGCGGGGCCGTGCCGGAAGGGACGCGGCTGCGGGTCGAACGGCAGGAGGACAAGCTCGCGTTCCTGCCTGAGGCGCCGGCGGAACCCGAAAAGGCGGCAGAGCCGCCGCCGGCCACCGTGGCTGAGGAGGCCCCGCTACCGGAAGAGCCGGCCAGCCCCGCTCCGGAAAAGGAGACGAAGCCCCGGAAAGCCGCCGGCACCCGGAAGCCCAAGCCTGCGGCCGAGGAAAATGGCTGAGGCTCGACATCCGCCGTCGGGTCAATACATTGTTTCATTCAGGTTTAAGCCGTTTAACCGGGAGTTCCGGCCGCGTGGCCATTCAGATTGTCATCCGTCCCGCCTCCGAGGAGCACGAGGTCGCCTTTCTTGCCGGCGACCTCCGGCAGTTCACGGCGGCGCGGGTTCGTATTGGCCGGGATCCCGGGTGCGAATGCGCGCTGTCCGCCCCGGATCTGCCGGAGGAGGCGGCCGTGCTCACCTTCCGGCCGTTGGACGGCGCCTGGATGGCGCGGCCTGCGTCCGGGGTGGAGGTTCTCCTCAATCAGGCGCCACTGCCGGAGACCGGGGCGGAACTGCACAGCGGCGACGAGTTGCGTTGCGGGGACTGGAAGTTCCGTTTCCACAAGGACTCGCGGCCGGTGGGATATGCCCGCAGTGCCGATGCCCTGTCGTTGCTGGCCAAGGTGTTGATCGCCCTGATCCTGATCGTGGAGATCGGCATGGTGGCCTGGCTGCCGCGGGTGGTGGACTCGGCCCGGATGTGGGAAAAACAGGCGGCCAGGCAGAGAGTCGCGCAGACCTTGGACCTGCTCCGCGACAGGAATACCCAGGCCAAACCCCACTCTCCTTCCGAAGTGGCCGCCCGCAAATTTTTCGGTGATCGGCTCAACGCTCTGGCGCGTTATCTGCGTTATTATAGCGACACGCTCAGCCGCGACCAGGTTCGCGCCGTGAGCGAAGATC
The DNA here is from genome assembly GCA_903894975.1 of uncultured Lentisphaerota bacterium. Taxonomy (GTDB): domain Bacteria; phylum Verrucomicrobiota; class Lentisphaeria; order Oligosphaerales; family CAITYL01; genus CAITSE01. The sequence continues at coordinate 2,719 of CAITSE010000294.1, read as the reverse complement.
TGAAAACCTATGCGGACGTGCTGCGCCTGCTTAATGACGGCACCCCGTTCCGTGAAACCACACCCCTCGACGCCGATGCCGCCGTCAAGGCTGTCCTGGCAAAATGACCGAGGCCTGTTGATGATGTCAATTTCAACTCCGGTGACTTCTTTGGCCGGCCTTCTGCCGCGGTTCGGCGATTTTCGCGTGGCCGTGGTCGGGGATATGATCCTGGACCGCTACATTTTCGGCCGCGCCACCCGGATTTCCCCCGAGGCCCCCGTGCCTGTGGTGTTGGTGGAACGGGAGACCGAAACTCTGGGCGGCGCCGCCAACGTGGTGCGCAATATTCTGGGGCTGAAAGGGCGGGCCGTGGCCTGCGGCGTGGTCGGCGACGATCCTCGCGGCGAGACTCTGGCCACCCTGCTGGCCGACGCCGGTTCGGACTGTTCCGGCCTGATCCGCGTTCCTGGTCGACCGACCACGGTCAAGACCCGGGTTATTGCCAACCAGCAGCAACAGCTCGTGCGCATTGATCGTGAGGAAACCGCCGTCCTGCCCGCCGAAATCCAAACTCGTATTGAGGCGCATGTCCTCGGGCTGGTCCAGGCCCGCGCCATCGACGCCATCGTTTTTGAGGACTACGCCAAGGGATTGCTCACCCAGGACATGATGCAGCGGTTGGTGGATGCCGCGCGGGAGCAGGGGATCATCACCGTTCTTGACCCTCATCCGGCCCATCCACATGCCGTGCGTGGTCTGCATCTGATCAAGCCGAACCGGGCCGAAGCCCTGGACCTGGCCGGCATGCATTACAGCCGCAGCACCGGGCCCGTGGAGATGGACGAGGCGTTGCTCGAAGCCAGCCGGCGCATCCGCAAGGAGTGGCAGGTCAAACATCTCCTCATCACCCTTGGTTCCGGCGGCATGGTCCTGTTCAGCAACGGCGGCGCCCCGTTGCATTTCCCCACTCAGGCCCGCGAGGTGTTCGACGTTTCCGGCGCCGGTGACTGCGTGACCGCCACCTATACCCTGGCTCTGCTCGCCGGCGCGTCTCCGGCCGATGCCGCGCGCATTTCCAACCACGCCGCCGGCGTGGTGGTCGCCAAGATCGGCACCGTTCCCATTTCGGCGGCGGAACTCCTCCAGGCACTTCATGGCGAACGGTGATCCGCGAACGGCTGGCGCCGAACCGGGAACCGGGATTCCTGCTGTGGATGTAATACCAATTACAAAACAAACCGGGATACGATTCGCGTTCATTCGCGTTTATTAGCGGTTCATTTTCGCAGAAAGAAGTCGGACTAGGTTTTATAAAAAAAGATATAAAATTTTATTTTTTAACCGCTAATGAACGCCAATGAACGCGAATAAATGGCTAAAAAGCAGGATGGTTATTTGTGATTTTTGTGTTCTTTTGTAGCAAACGTGTTTTTAAGTTGGCCCGAACTGGAGGTCGAAATGTTCACGGGTTTGGTGGAAACGGTCGGCCGCATGGCCGGGCGGGAAGCCGCGGGGCGCGCCGGGAAACTGCGGATCCAGGCCGGCAACCTGCCGGTTGGGGAACTCCGCAATGGCGACAGTCTGGCCGTCAACGGGGTCTGCCTGACCTTGGAACAGGTCGCCGGGAACGTGCTGGAATTCCATACCCTGGCCGAAACCCTGAAGCGGAGCAATCTGGGTGGCTTAGCGGTCGGGCATCCGGTGAATCTGGAACGGGCGTTGCGGCTTGGCGACCGCCTCGGCGGGCACCTGGTCAGCGGTCATATTGACGCGCCGGCGCCGATCCTGGATATTCGCCGGACGGAAGATGACTGGGTGGTGACCCTGTCGCTGCCGGCGCCCCAGGCGGCTTTGGTGGTGGAAAAAGGTAGCGTGGCATTGGACGGCATCTCTTTGACCGTCGCCTCGCTCGCTGCCGATCGCTTTACTATCAGGATCATTCCGCATACTTGGGAGGCCACGGCTTTGTCGGAGGCCAGGGTCGGGGATTTGGTGAACGTGGAATACGACCTGGTCGGGAAGTATCTCCTCCGCCAGCGGGAGGTTGCCAACCTGGCCCGGTCAGCGGCCGGGGCGGTCTCCCTGACCACGTTGGCGGAGTCCGGATTTTTGTCCTAGCCTTTAATTTCTTGTGGCGGCAAGGCGGCAGGGCGGCTTAATTGGTTTTGGGCTTGCCCGGGGGCGGGTGGAACGGGGAGGGAAAAATTATTTCGGTAGACAGTTGCAAAGCTGAATAAATATGGTAAGGTGATTGTATAGAAACACGTGAGTGAGGTTTTAAAAAGATTTTCTGAAAACAATTAAACGTTTCCAACCCCGTCAGGCATGACTCCCCCTCCTCCTCCCTCCCCGGCCTGACGGGGTTCTTTTTGCCTAAAATTGCCCAATTGCCCAATTGCCCAATGGCTTGATCCGGGGTGGTGGGGCGGGGAAGTGGGTATATTTTTGGGTGTAGGCTATTTGCTAGTAAGAAGATGCGAGTTGTGAGGGGGGGCGGAGGGTGTCGCCGGGGGCCGGGATGTTCAGTTCATCGGCCTCGCTGGCCATGCGATCCTGACCCACAAGCCACAGACCGTCCAATCTATTGTCCCTCCCCGATGCAATCGCCGGGAAGGGGGCAAGATGCCCCATCTCCTATGTCAGTCAGACCGGAACGGAATCCCTGCAGGGGATGGCACTGCGATAGGGGTAGGGATAAGGCTTTCGCCCTACCCCTCCCTCCGAACCGGACTGGCGG
>CAITSE010000293.1 GCA_903894975.1 uncultured Lentisphaerota bacterium | reverse complement strand
CTTCCGCGTGCGGCGTGCCGGCGCGCCGGTGCCAGCCCGCGCCCGCCAGGGCACCATCCCGCACCACGACCGCGCCAACCAGCGGGTTGGGCGAAGTCCGCCCCCAGGCGCGCCGGGCCAGGGCCAGGGCGCGCCGCATCCACGCGGCGTCTTCCGGAAGGGTTTGGGAGGGAGATTGCATGACCGGTAACCTAGTCCCGCCTCCGGCCGCATACAAAACCGCAGATGTAGGAACATGGTTGCACCACGTTGTCCGCGGGGTTGCCGGAGCCCGCGGCGTTGTACGGCGCGCGGGAACACGGGCGGCACGCCCGTGCCTACAGTAAAATGCGTATAAGAACAGATAATCCGTACAAACAGTAGCCCGGGCAAGCCGGACGCAACGAGCGCATAACACCACAAACTTGGTTCCGGCTTGGCCGGGCTAGGGCAGGCGGAAACGCCAGTAGAGGCGGACGTTGGTCGAGCAGTCGGCCTTGCCGTTTCCGGAGAGGCGTTTCAGTTGCATGTTCTGGCCGGCGCCGTCGCGGTCGTCGAGGACTAGTTCCAGACACAGGTCGTCGCCCGGGGCGGGAGTCCCGGCGGCGCCCAGGTCACGCAGCGGAATCTGGGCTTCCACGACATAGCCCGTGGCGGCGGCGGTCAGAAGGAGCGGCAACAGGCGGCAAGACATGGGAAAATCCTTTTCGATCCGTATTTCCGTGCTGGAACCTAACAGCCTACAGCCTAAACTGCTACAGCCTCACTTCCCCTCCCACACCACGCCGGCCCCGGCCAGTGCGGCGCGGGCCTGGGCTTCGGTCTCGACCCGCAGCGCCCGGATGCCGAGCCGCCGCGCGGCGGCCACGTTCTCCTCCAGGTCGTCGAGGAACACCGTCTCCTCCGGCGCCGTGCCGAGCCGTTCCAGCAGGAGTTCGTAGATGCGCGGGTCCGGTTTCATGAGGCCAACTTCATAGCTCAGGACGCGCACGGTCGGAATGCGGACATAGGCGAACTCTTCCAGGATGGCATGGAGATGGATCATGTCGGTGTTGCTGCACACGCCGAGCCGGTAGCGCGGCGCCAGGGCCCGCAGCAGCCGGCCCATGCCCGGGCGGCCGCCGAAAATGCCGCCGTAAATGGCGCGGAAAGTGTGAAAGTCCGCCTCCGGGCTGAGTTCCAGGACAGTCCGCGCCTCCTGGTAGAAATCCCAGGGATCAAGCTGGCCGAGATTGGTCCGTCGGGACAGGCCAGCCAGGCGCGCCATAGCCTCCGCAGGCGGCAGGCGGCAATACGCGCCGAACTTGGCGAAACCCCGCTCATACTGCAGGTCCACCAACACATTGCCCAGATCGAACACCACGGATTTTATCATGCTTGGAAATTCCGGATAGTAAAGAGGAACCTTTTGTACTGATTCCCGATCCGATGGTTGGCGGTTTTCACCGCGGTGGCCTCGCCGCTTTGGAGTGACGGCGGCTCGATGCCGCTTTTTCCCGCCGGTGGAACCGGCCTGTTGCCTGAGCCTTCCGTCTTCCGTTGTTCCGTTCAGAATCAAGATCGAAATTCGCCGATTAGGAGATCAGCGTTCCCGGGGGAGCGGCTCCGCCGCCGGGGAAAGCGGTGTCGAGCCACCGCACTCCAAAGATGCGGTGCATCGGCAATGGGGTGATATCGATCAAGGCGCTCCGTTCCGGGTCATTTCCACGGCGTCCAGCGGCAGCCGTTTGGCGGGCCACATGGCGAAGGTGCCGGGGCCGACCGGACGGGCGTTGCGGAGGGCGCCGTAGACATAGGCCTTGGCGTGGCGGACGGCGTCCGGCAGGTCGCGGCCCAGGGCAAGATTGGCGGCGATGGCCGCGCTCAGGCTGCAGCCGGTGCCGTGGGTGCTGGCGGGGTTGGCCACGGCCGGGGTGCGGAAGGTCCAGAATCCGGCGCCGTCGCAGAGGATGTCCTCGCCCGGGGTCAGCACGCCGTGGCCGCCCTTGACGAGCACGCGGCAGCCGCAGCGGCCGGCCAGTTCCATGGCGGCGGCTCGGATCTCCGCCGGCGTGCGCAGGGAACGGCCGGTCAGGGCTTCGGTCTCGGGCAGATTGGGCGTGACCAGGAAAGCGCGCGGCAGCAGGTCGGCGCAGAGACAGGCCACGGCATCATCGTGCAGGAGCTTGGCGCCGCTGGTGGCGATCATGACCGGATCCACCACCACCGGCAACCCCGGACGCGCCCCCAATTCCGTGGCCACGGCGCGGATGATGTCGGCGCTGAACAACATCCCGGTCTTGACGGCGCCGACGGTGAACGCTTCCAAAACGGCGCTAAGCTGTTGGCGCACGGTCTCCACGGGAACAGCCGCAATGCCGGTAACACCCCTGGGGTTCTGGGCGGTCACGGCGGCCAGGGCGGCGGTGCCGAACACGCCGAACGCGGTGAAGGCGCGCAGGTCTGCCTGGATACCCGCGCCGCCGCCGCTGTCACTGCCGGCCACGGTCAGGGCCACGGCCAGGGGCGGACGGTTCCGGTTCATTCGTTGAACACTTCGATCTTCCATTCACTGCTCCAGGCGTCGGCCCGCACGATGTAGGTGCCCGGCCGGTGGATCCAGCCGTCCCAGCTTTCGCGGCGGCGACTGGTGCAAAGCATTTCGTACTGGCCGGAGATTTTTTCGCGGACGGAAAATTCCACCGGATTGCCCTCGACATTGGTGCAGACCACGCGGCAGCGGCCCGTGGGGAATACCAGTTCATAGGCGTCCGGCCCGCTGCGGCCGGTCCATACCGCCCACGGCTGGCGGGGGCGCTTGGCCGCAGTCTCGGTCATTTCCTTCCACTGCCATTCCTCGATGACGGAGAGATGCTGGCGGACTGTAACTTCCCAGGAACTTTCCGCCGGGGCGTCTATGCGCAACACCCGGGCGCCGCGGCCCTTGAGGTAGGCAAACCCGGGGATGGTGTTGGCCAGGGCCACGGGCGTGTCCACCACCGCGCCTTTTTCGTCCAGAACCAGGATACGGAAATAGCCGGTGCCGTCATGCCGGTGGTCCAGGATCCAGCGGTCACCGTTCAGATAGATAAAACCGGTCTGGCGAACGCCGGAACCGGCGGTGGAAAAGGTCTGCACCCAGCGCGGTTCCTGGGCGGCGGCGGGCCGGGCGGGGGCCAGAATACAAGCCAACCCCAGCAGAACCAGCACCGTGAACCATCGTGAACCCATAAGCATGTCACAATCCCCGAGCCGGCGACGGACACCATCCCGGACGCCCCGGAACGCATGCAAACTTCAGAACATAACGCCGGGGAAAGCGGCGGCAATGCCTTCCGGGTACAAAAGGTCTGTGGGTCTGTGGCTTATGGTCTGTGGGGTGGGCGTGATCCGTCCGATCGGTCAGATCAGTCAGATCGGACGGATCCGCGCCACAGACCCACAGACCTTTAATAAGGATACTTTGCCGGTTGCGCTTGCAGGCGGGGTTCGGCTTTGTAGGTTTACCGTCATGAAACGTAACCTTGTGATTCTGGGTTCCACCGGCTCCATCGGGCGGAACGCGGTGTGGGTGGCCCGGAACCTGGGGCAGGAACTGCATGTCGCCGGCATCGCCGCGCAGCGCAGTCTGAAACTCCTCGCGGAACAGGCCGCGGAACTGCGCTGCGAATGGGCCGGGGCGGCCGATGCCGAGGGCGCCCGCGAACTCCGCGCCATCCTGCCGTCCGGCTGCCGCGCCGTCGCCGGCGAGGCGGGACTGATCGAAATGGTCACGGCCCCGTCAGTGGATATCGTCCTCTGCGCCATCGTCGGCACCGCCGGGCTCAAACCCGTGCTCGCCGCCATCCGCGCCGGCAAGACCATCGCCCTGGCCAGCAAAGAAATCCTGGTCATGGCCGGGGAACTGGTCATGGCCGAAGCCCGCAAGAATAACGTCCGCATCCTGCCGGTGGACAGCGAGCACTCCGCCGTCTTCCAATGCCTGGAAGGCCAGCGTCCGGAGTCCCTGCGCCGGATCATTCTCACCGCCAGCGGCGGCCCCTTCCGCACCCGCCCTGCCGGCAGCCTCGCCGGCATCACCGCCGCCGAAGCCCTGGCCCATCCTACCTGGAACATGGGTAGGAAAGTCACCATCGACAGCGCCACGCTCATGAACAAGGGGCTGGAGATGATTGAAGCCCGCTGGCTCTTCGACGTGCCGCAGGAGCGCATCGACGTGGTCATTCATCCCCAGTCTATCGTCCACTCCCTCGTCGAATTCGCGGACGGCTCGGTGCTCGCCCAGATGGGCCGGCCCGACATGCGCCTGCCCATCCAATACGCCCTGACCTGGCCCCACCGCCGGCCCCTGCCCCTGGAACCGCTGGACTTGGTTAAGGCCGGACATCTCGACTTCGAGGCGCCCGATCCGCGCCGCTTCCCCGCCCTCACCCTGGCCCGCCGCGCCCTGGACGCCGGCGGCACCATGCCCGCCGTCTACAACGCGGCCAACGAGGCCGCCGTCGCCCGCTTCCTCACCGGCACCCTCTCCTTCCCCGGCATCTGGGAAACCGTGGCCGCGGTCATGGACCGCCACACCCCCGTCGCGTATGCCGGCCTGCCGCAGATCCTGAAAGCAGACGCCTGGGCCCGCGCCGCCGTGGCAGGATAAGGCAAGCGCTTTTGCGTAAGCGTGCCGGATCGGACGGATCGGACGAATCTGACCGATCGGACTTATCCGTCAGATCCATCAGATCCGTCAGAGGTTATACCCGCGCCGCGGATTTGCGGCGACGGGTCCGAAGCTCTTGAGCCCCGCCCCTGGGTCGCGCGTCAGGGGCGCCATGGAGTACGGCGAGCATCGCCGCCATGGTTTCGCGCTGGAAGCGCGCCCCCGGGAACCGGAAAACGAACCGGGGAACCGGCTCCGCCAAACGGCGGGCTGGAAACCCGCCGGCCTATTTGGCCGGGTGTGGACACCCGCCCCCCCCAGAAAAAAAGTGGGCAAGATACCCACTCCCCGGGTTCGGCCCACAAGCCCACCGCCCACAGACCCACAGACCCACAGGCCTGCATCACAGTAGCAGCGCGTTCAGGCCGGAAACCACGGCGCGGACCGCGGCCTGGTCAATGTTGACGCCGAAGCCGATGCCGTAGACACTCTTACGCACGCCGGCGACAGTTGCCGCCAGCCGCACGAAGGTAATGGCCTCGGCGTCGTCGGTCTGACCGATGGCGTCTTCCTCGTACTCTTCGAGGGCGAAGTTGAAGGGCAGATCCAACTGCTTCACGGCGCGCACAAATGCGGCGATCGGCCCCGGGGCGGTGCCGTTGAGCGTGCGGTGTTGGCCATGGAATTCGAGGTGCACCTCGCCGTGAATCTTCGTGGGATCCTCGGCGTCGGGGCGCGGCCAGTACTTGAGCAACTTCACCGGCCCGTCCTGGAGCACATAGGATTCCAGGAGCAGGCTGAGAAGTTCCTTGGCATCAACTTCGCGCTGCACCTTGTCCGTGTGCCGCTGCACATGCTGGCTGAAGTCGATAAGCAACTGCCGGGGCAGACGGATGCCGAACTCCTGCTGGAGCACATGCGCAATGCCGCCCTTGCCGGACTGGCTGTTGATGCGGATGAACTTTTCGAAGCTGCGCCCGATGTCCCGCGGATCGATGTGCAGGTACGGAATTTTCCAGCCGCCGAAACGCTCCGCCAGTTCCTCCGCCCGGGACAACCCCTTGTGGATGGCGTCCTGGTGGGAGCCGGAAAAGGCGGTGAACACAAGTTCGCCGGCGTACGGATGCCGCGGATGCACGGGCATGCTGGTCAGTTCCACGAGTTCGTCGCGGATCTTCTCGATGTCGGCAAACCGGATGCCGGTGTCGACGCCGAGGTACTGGAGATTCATGCAAAGCGTGACCAAATCGACATTGCCGCAGCGTTCGCCGTGGCCGAAGAGCGTGCCCTCGACACGGTCCGCGCCGGCGAGCAACGCCAGCTCCGTCGCCGCCACCGCGCAACCCATGTCGTTGTGCGCATGGAGCGAGATCAGGCTCTGCTTGCGGTGCTTCTGCCGGCGGATGAACTCCTCAATCATGTCGGCGTACTGGTTCGGCATGCGCCGTTCGACCGTGGCCGGGAGGTTGAGGATCACCTTTTCGCCGCGGCGCGGCTGCCAGGTCTCGATCACGCGGTCGCAAAGGCCAACGGTGAAGTCAAGCTCGCTGTCGGTGAACTCCTCCGGGGAGAATTCCAGCAAAATTTCGCTGCCGGCAAGCTCTTTCCGGCCGTCCCGGACCATGGCGATGGCGGCCAGGGCCATCTGCTCGGTCTCCGCCGCCGTCTTGCCGAACACGTAGTTCATGTGCAATTCGCTGGTGGCGGTGTAGACGTGGACGATGGCGCGCCGGACGCCGTGGAGCGATTCCAGGGTGCGCCGGATAAGATGCTCGCGGGCCTGGGTAAGCACCGAAATAGTCACGTCGTCCGGAATGAGCTTCTGCTCGATGAGGTCGCGGCAGAACTGGAAATCATCGGCGGAGGCGGACGGAAAGCCGACCTCGATCTCCTTGAAACCGAGTTCGACCAGGAGCTGAAAGAACCGCTTCTTTTGGACCGGCGTCATCGGGTTCGGCAACGCCTGGTTGCCGTCGCGCAAATCCACGGCGCACCAGGCTGGACTGCGGGTGAGGGTCTTGGACGGCCAGTTCCGCCGGCTGATATTGACCGGCGGGGGGCACGCATAACGGATGGAAGAGTTTTTCATCGTGGTAAGGAATCCTGTGTCGGAAATTGGCAAAACCGTAAAAGGTCTGAAAAACAAACGAGCCTGCAACCGGGGGCGGCGGCAGGCTGGTTTTCGCAACATCGGAGGTTTTCACGCAACCGGACGTTTCAAGCACCAAAGCCCTGCGGCCGCCCCGTACGCAGCAACAGCTCGCACAGGCTCAGCAGCAGGTAACGCAGCAGTTGTCCGGCATTCCTGTTCATAACCTCAAAATCCCAAAACACGTTCACGATTACAGGAAGTAACATACCGTTTCGTGGCGCCGCGTTCAACTTGCCAGCCAAATTCATCGCGCCCCTGAGACTCGTCGCCGCCCGCCGATTCGGCCGACCGCCCAAAGGGCGTCCCCGAGATTTCACTAGTAAATTCCGTCCTGCCACCCCCCCGGGGAAATTTCCGGACGACTGGTATTTTAGGATTTATGGTGTATTCTATGTACTTGCCTGCCCAAATGAGGGTTTTTCTTCGGTGAATTGGTGGATTGTCTTGACGGCACAGCTAGGGTGTGCTGGTCGCGATCTGAAACCCGGTTCGCGGGAACAGTCACGAGAAGGCTCGTTCGGTACGCAGGTCGCATCAAGAAAGAATAGAATATGGGCACCAATCTCTACGTCGGGAACCTTCCCTTCACCTGCAGCGAAGATGAACTCCGCGCTCACTTCGAGACCGCCGGCCAAGTCGCCCGTTGCAGCGTCATCACCGACAAAGCCACCGGCCGCAGCCGCGGTTTCGGCTTCGTCGAAATGACCAACCAGGCCGACACCGACAAGGTCGTCGCTGAACTTCATGGCAAGCCCTTCATGGGCCGTCCCTTGACCGTCAACGAAGCCCGTCCCCGTGAAGAACGTCCCCGCGGCGGTGGTGGCGGCGGCGGTGGCTTCGGCGGCGGCGACCGTCGTGGCGGTGGCAGCGGCGGTTTTGGCGGCGGACGCCGCGACCGCTACTAACGTGATCCCGGGCTGACTTCAGCCTGAACCCCATCACGCCCTCCCCTGCGGCAACGCGGCGGAGGGCGTTTTGTGTTGGAACGTCTGAAGGATGAAGTGCCGCATTCAGACTTCGCAACGAAGGCCTAGTCCCCCGTAAGTCTTAAAAGTGCGGATTGCCTTTTCGGGGTTCAGGGTCGGTATCAACATCGGTATCGCCCAAACGGGTTTGGATTGATAATCTGCGGAAGCTCTTTTCGATCCCGATTCCGCCCCCGACGCCGATCTTGTCCGGTCCATTTCGTGTCCATTGTGACACTGTGGCGAATGTTTTGGGTTTACAGAGTACTAGCACTACGAACCAACCAGCTTGTGAAATTGCGCGCCCAGGCGCGAACGGGATCTTGACTGGTTCATGCGCCGGTCAGACTGGAAGATGCCCCAACGGGGCTGCATCCCAAAGCCCAGGGTTGCGCCGAAAACGGCGCTACCCTGGGTCATGATCATACCATCCGTACTACCCCAACGGGGGTTGCGTCGTTAATCCCGTTCATCCCATTTCATGCCGTGCGGTTGATGAAACGTGGTCGTGCGAGGATGACACAACCCCGTGGGGGTTGACCCGTAATGCAATGAATGCCCCCAGGGTAGCGCGGCGCGCAACCCTGGGCTCTGGGACATAGCCCCGTTGGGGCACAAGCCCTCAACGAAACCGATTTTCAGAGCCACAATGCGGGTCAGGGGCTCATGAATAATTCAACCTCGTGTAGACAAAAAAACGCCGCCTTAAAATACGCCAGGGGACGGGTAAAAAGAAGGGACGCTCTTCTGTTTGATTAAGACCAGGTGACCTGCAGCGCCTGGCCCGCGGCCAGGGTGACGGCCGGGGCGAACACCACGTCACCGCCGGTGCGGAGTTCGCAGGCGGCGGCGCGCCGGCCGCAAACCGCGGCGATCATTGCCGCCTTCTCCGCCAGGAACGGCAGCCGCAAGGTCCGCAGTTCCAGTTGGCCGCCATGCAGTTTCAGCGTCATGCGGCCTTCGCCGATCTCGACCTCGCCCCAGCCGGAACCAAGCGCCCAAAAACAGCGGAACGCGCCCTTCGCCGGGAACCGCACGGGCTGGAACCCGAGCATGCCCGTCGTCAGGTCGAACCGAAAACCACTGAAGGCGTTCAGCAGCGCATAGGAGGCCATGGACCGGGCGTAGTTGCTGCCGCACTCAATCTCGTTCCAGGGATTGCGCCGCTCGCCGTCGTAGCGGTCGCGCACGGCCTTGACCAGTTCCACACCCTCGTCCACCAGACCGCGCAGGATCATGTGGCTCGCGACCTGGTATTCGCAACCGTGGAAGGTCTCCTCGGTGTAGGGCGCGGGCACCACCGGCTTGCGCTTGCCCGCCGGCCAGTCGGCGATGACCGTGCCGGCCTCGTCGTCGAGGCAGTAGAGGCGGCAGGGGTTGTAGAAGTTGCGCATGCTCTTCTTGAAGTTGTACTTGTAGATGGAGGCCAGGGCGGAACGGGTCTTGTCCGGAGCGAAAATATCGCCGAGGCCGCAGAGGTCGGCGTGCCACTGGGCGAGGAGCTGGTCGATGATGCAGCCGTCGCCGAACTGGTACTTGAGTTCGCCGTGCTCCGCATCCCAGTAGGTGTCGAACACCTCGCCGCCGGGCGTGGGACTGAGCGTGGAGGCAAAGGGTTCCAGCAGACGCTTGTCGTCCAAGGCGATCTTCTGGATGAAGTACTCGCCATTGAACAAGTTTTGGTCAACCCAGTCCCGGCCTTTGGCGAAGAGTGCGTGGAATTCCTGGGCCGCGACCGGGTCGCCGCAGGCTTCGGCCATCTCGGCGCCGGCCTTGAGCGCGGCCAGATAGAAGCCGGTGAGCCAGGCGTTCGGGCCGAACAGTTCCATGTCGAGCGTGTGGTGCTGACGGCCGGTGAGCACGCCGGACTTGTCCGCATCCCACCGGTCCGCGTTGGTCGGCGCCCAGGCGAACTCCAGCGATTTCTTCACGGCCGGCCAGAGGCTCCGCAGCCAGACGGTATCGCCGGAGATCTTCCAGTCGCGGTAGGTCTTGATCACGTCGCCGAACTGGCCGTCGGTGCACGGGCGAAAGTCGGTCTTCGCCCTGCCGAGGGGGAGCTGCAGGCGGAAGACCATGCCGCCGTCGGCGCGCTGGTTGTGGCGGTAATTGAGGTCGCGCATGGAGCGTTCCAGGGCCGGAAAAAGGAACGGCAGCGCCTGAGCGTAGTTCCAGACGTGCGTGCAACTGCCTTCGCAGCAACCTCCTTCGCACGAGCAGCCCTCGAATCCGTAGAACGAGCCGTCGGTGAGGCGCAGGCAGGTCGGAGTCTTGAGGATCGAGATGTTGGCGGAGACGGCGTCAAGGACCGGCGCCGGCAGCGTGGAACCGAAGAGCGCGCGGTGGAAACGCCGGGTTTCACGTTCGAGCCGGTCCCAGTTGCGCAGGACATAGCCGGCGCTGGCGGCGGCATCGGGGAAGAGCGCGACGTAGTAATTCTTCCAGGAGTTGGACTTCGGTTCGCCGCCGCAGCAACCGCCGGCGCAGTCGCAGGCCGTGCCCGCAGCCTGGGGCGCCGGCTTGAACGGCTTCCAGTAATTGCTGGCGTTGGGAAGGTTCCAGGATAGCACGAACCGGACCTTGCCGGTCGTTCCCGGCGCGACGGTGATCCGGGCGGCCAGCGTGGCGTGATCCTGAGCGTTGACGGCGCCCCCGGACGGCGTCAGCACCGCCAGTTCCACGGCATGCCGCCACGGCCCGGCCAAGGGCAGCGGAGTTCCCCGGCCGTCGGCACGGGACAGGCGCAGACTCTCCGGTTTTCCGGCAAACCCGCCGTTGTTCAACTGGTCAAAGACACGGATGGCGATGACATTGCGCCCGGCCTCCACCAACCGCCCGGGAATGCCGTACCGCCGCGGCTCGAGCCAGGGACACAGGGTTTCTTTGCCGGTGGCGCCGACCTGTTCGCCGTTGAACCAGGTGACATCGAAATCGTCAATGGCGCCAAGATCGAGCACCAGATCCCGGCCCGCCCAGTCCTCCGGCACCTCAATGGTGCGCCGGAACCAGACGGCGCCGTCGATGAACAATCCCGTGGCTTCCCAAAAGCCCGGCACCGCGATTTTTGGCCAGGCTGCGTCGTCAAATCCGGCCGCCTCCCAGCCTGTGGTGAAACCACGCCGCCCCGGGTCCGGCAGGAACCCTTCCGCCGAACGCGGGTCGCCCGGCTGGACCAGCGGTTCGGGAACCAATTTCTGGTAGTCAGCCAGCATGGTTCGCATGGCCTCCGAGTTGTCGATGCGGGGATAGTTCCGGTTCACGAACGGTCCCGGCGCGGTGAAGTCGCGCCAGTAGATGCCGACATTGTCGAACCAGCGCCCCCGGTACCAATATTCCTGGAACGAAACCCCGGACGCGGCGGCGTCCGTGGCCAGGGTCAGATCCCCGGCGCCGAGAGCGTCCGCCGGCAGCGAACTGACGGCGCGCACCATGGCCAGCTCACCGTCCCGCCGGAATTCATTTAACCCCGAGCTCTTGAACGGGTTGTACAGGGTGAACGCCAGAGTGTAGTCCACCGGGCGGTCGCCGGGATTGGTCACGGCGACCTCAAACAGCGCCGCGGGAATGCTGCTGTCCCGGTCATTGAGCGGGATGAAGGGGTTGAATGCCGTCATCGTCACCGCGCCGGGAAACGCGGCCTCGCGGAAGGAAAGCTCGGCAAAGGGATAGCCGCCGCGGAAGGAGACGTCGCGGAAATGCGGCAGCCCGGACATGGTTTCACGCGTTGCGCCGAACCCGAACCCGCCGAAGGGCGTCTTCCCGCCGCCGGAATACGGCGGCGGCAGGTCGCCGTGCAGCACCCTGGCGTCCAGCACCTTGCCGTCCTGCTCCGCCTTGATGGCGAAATGGGAGAAGCCGTTCATTCCGCCCTTGGCCGGACGGTTGAAGATCTCCCAGTCCACCAACCGGCCGTTGCCCGCCAGACCGACGCAGCCCGTGCCGATCCCGCCCAGGGGAAAGGAAATTTCGTTCAATTTCCGCCCGCGATAAACCTTTTCCGTGCTCATGATGCCAGTTCCTTTTTCCGGTCATTAATGCTCAAGCGTTGTCGATTGCCGTCAAACATGATTTACGGTTTCCCGTTCGACGAGAGTGAGAAATGGCGGCTGGCCGGCGGGAATCTCGCCGGCGGCGAGCCAGGCGGCGGCCTGGCCGGCCAGGGTGGCCATGGGCCAGGCCAGCGTGGTCAGGTCCGGACAGAGCCGAATGAAGGTCGGGCTGTTGTCCAGACCGAGCACGGACACCTCCCCGGGCACACTCCGGCCGGCGCGATTCAGCGTCCGGATGGCGCGCAGGGCCCGTTCATCGTTCATGCAGAAAAGCGCGGTGGCCTCTTCCCGGCGCACCGCGTCCGCCAACGCCGCGTCATCCGGCGAGGCCAGCACCACCGGCTTCAGCTTCCGCGCCTTCATCTCCGCGGTGTATCCGGCGGCGCGCTCCACGATGCCGTAGGCCTGGCGTACGGAAGTCACATGCAGTATCCGCCGGTGCCCGCGGCTGACGAGAAAGGTCACCGCATCACGCCCGGCCCGCCGCTCATCCGGCGCGAAAAACCGGCTGTTGCGGACTTCGCAACGGTTGAGGAAACAGGCCAGCGGCATGTCCTCCGTCAATTCGTCCGGGAGCAGGAACCGGTCGGTCGGCGGAATGACACAGACCCCGCGCACCCGGCGCGCCGCAAACTCCGCCAAGGCATCCCGGAACTCCACCTCCCCGTCATACGGCGTGACCGAAAGCCGGAGCCCGCGGACCGCCAGCGCCGTCTTCAGTTCGTGCAGCAGATCCATGAAAAACACCTGGGTGACCGCCGGGGCCAGCGCCCCCACCGTCACCCGCCGGCCGTGCAGCAGTTCCTGGGCGCCCGGGTGCGGCCGGTAGCCGTGCGCCGCCACCGCGTCCAGAATACGCTGCCGCGTGTCCGCGTTCACCCCGGGCCGGTCGTGCAACGCCCGGTCCACCGTGCCCTGCGACACCCCGCAAAGCCGCGCCAGTTCAAGAGAGGAAATCATTTTTGTTTTCCACACCGTGTAATTACACGGGATTAAAATACACCCATCCCGGCAGGCGTCAAGCAAATATTTTCACCATCCGGAGCAAACGATACCGGGAAGGAGTACGGCCGGACTAAAAGGGAATACGATGCCTGGGCTTAAGCGGGTGACGAGGCCTACCTTTCCGCCGCCAAAAACAAACGCCCGGCGTAAGCTTATTCAAGCTCGCCGGGCGGATGCCGTCTTATGTGCCGTTTATTTTTCTGGACCGGTGGTTTTAGGGTTCTGCCAACGTCCAGTTTGAGATTAAGTGGTGCATCTGGAAGGACTCGAACCTTCGACCCAGTGATTAAGAGTCACTTGCTCTACCAACTGAGCTACAGATGCAACCAGGGAAAACCTAAAAATTGGTGGAGCATATCGGGGTCGAACCGATGACCTCTTGCATGCCATGCAAGCGCTCTAGCCAACTGAGCTAATGCCCCACGCGGAAAGCGGAGAATACCATAGCGCAACAACGCTTCCCTGCAAACGAACAAACCGGATTATTTCCGGCAATTTTCCGCTTTCTTCCGGGCGGACGTGTCCGGTCCCATCTGAAGCCGGCACCACTGCAGGCGAAAATCCGAACCCGGACAACTCCACGCCCTTCTCCTGCCGCCTGTGACAAGCGGGCCCCACCCCTCCGTCATATTGAGTCAAAATGGCGCACACAAAAAGTCATTGTCGACGGCTCTATAAAATTGTATCTATTTTGGATAAAATAAATTATGTCGCTACAGTAGAACCTGGAAGGTGGGTTGCTTGAGGGATAATACCCACATCTAAGGAAACGTTACCCATGTCCACCAATTTTGATCAATTCACCCAGAAATCGCAGGAAGCGCTGGCTGGGGCACAGCAACGCGCCGCCGCCGCCGGGCATCAAGAATTGCAGTCGCTGCATGTGCTGGCGGAACTGCTGGAGCCGGCGGACGGGTTGGCCGTGTCCGTGTTGCGCAAGCTCAACGCCCCGGCGGAAGTCCTCCGCCAGGAGGTGAATGACCGGCTGGCGCGGCTGCCGCGGGTGAGCGGTCCGGGCGTCGGCGACGTCCACGCCTCGCGCGGCGTCGCCAAAATGCTGGAGCGCGCCGCCGCGGAGGCGAAGCAGCTCAAGGACGACTTCGTCAGTGTCGAACACCTGCTCCTGGCCATTCTCGACACAGATGCCGAGGCCAAAAAACTTGCGGCCGGGCACGGGGTGGACCGCGACCGCATCCTGACCGCGCTCCGTGAAATCCGCGGCAACCAGCGGGTGACCTCGGCCACTCCCGAGGCGACCTTTGCCGCGCTGGAGAAATACGGGCGCGACCTGACCGCCATGGCCCGGCAGGACAAGCTCGACCCAGTCATCGGCCGCGACGAAGAGATCCGGCGCGTCATCCAGATTCTGTCCCGCCGGACCAAGAACAACCCGGTGCTGATCGGTGAGCCGGGCGTGGGCAAGACCGCCATTGTCGAGGGATTGGCCGTGCGCATCTTCCACGGAGATGTGCCCGAGGGGTTGAAGAACCGCCGGGTCGTGACCCTGGACATGGGCGCGCTCATCGCCGGGGCCAAGTACCGCGGCGAATTCGAGGAGCGCCTCAAGGCCGTGCTCAAGGAAGTCACCTCCGCCAACGGCGAGATCATCCTGTTCATCGACGAGCTTCACACCGTGGTCGGGGCCGGCGCGGCCGAGGGCGCCATGGACGCCGGGAACCTGCTCAAGCCCATGCTCGCCCGCGGCGAGCTCCACTGCATCGGCGCCACCACGCTGAACGAATACCGTAAGCACATCGAAAAAGACGCGGCGTTGGAGCGGCGTTTCCAGACCGTGCTGGTGGCCCAGCCCAGCGTGGAGGACACCGTTTCGATCCTGCGCGGCCTGCGGGAACGCTACGAGATCCACCACGGTGTCAAGATCCGCGACGCCGCGCTGGTCTCCGCCGCCGTGCTCTCCGACCGTTACATCGCCGACCGTTTCCTGCCGGACAAGGCCATCGACCTCATCGACGAGGCCGCCGCCAAGCTGCGCACCGAGATCGACAGCCGCCCCGTGGAGTTAGACGAGGCCCTGCGCCGGCAGATGCAGCTTGAGATCGAGCTCACCGGCCTGCGCAAAGAGGCCGACGACGCCTCCATCGAACGCGCCGGCAAGCTGGAAAGGCAAGTCGCCGAACTCAAGGATAAAACGCGTGCGCTCCAGGCCCAGTGGGACGCGGAGAAACAGGCCATCGCCAAGGTCCGCGAACTCCGCGAGGCCCTGGAACTGGCCAAGGCCCGCCTGGCCAAGGCCGAACGTGAGTACGACCTCGAACGCGCCGCCGAACTCCGCAACGGCATCCTTCCCAAGCTCGCCGCCGAGATCGCCAAGGCCGAGGAGGACATGAAGCGCCCGGGCGGCACACCGTTGCTCAAGGAAGAAGTGGACGAAGAGGACATCGCGGAAATCATCAGCCGCTGGACGCACATCCCCGTCAGCCGCCTGATCCAGGGCGAGCGCCAGAAACTGCTGCATTTGGGCGACACCCTGCACCGGCGGGTCATCGGCCAGGAACAGGCCGTCGAGGCCATCGCCGATGCCGTTCTCCGCGCCCGTGCCGGGCTCAAGGACCCGCAGCGCCCCATCGGCAGCTTCCTTTTCCTCGGCCCCACCGGCGTGGGCAAGACCGAGCTCGCCCGCACCCTCGCCTTTTCGCTGTTCGACGACGAACGCGCCATGATCCGCATCGACATGTCCGAGTACATGGAAAAGCACACCGTGGCCCGGCTCATCGGAGCCCCGCCCGGATACATCGGCTACGACGAGGGCGGCCAGCTCACCGAGGCGGTGCGACGACGACCGTACTGTGTGGTGCTGCTCGACGAGATCGAGAAGGCGAACCTCGAGGTGTTCGACATCCTGCTCCAGGTGCTCGACGATGGCCGCCTCACCGACGCCCACGGCCGCACCGTCGACTTCAAGAACACCGTGGTCATCATGACCTCCAACATCGGCAGCCGCCACATCGTCGAGCACGGCGGCGCCAGTTTCGAGACCAT
>CAITSE010000292.1 GCA_903894975.1 uncultured Lentisphaerota bacterium | reverse complement strand
CTGACTGACATGTCCGAACGTCACACCGCCACACCGTCACACCGCCACACAGGCCCCCCACCATGCCCATCCCCGCGATCCCCCGTCCCGAGTATCCCCGGCCGCAATTCGTCCGCCCCGAGTGGTTGAACCTGAACGGCGAATGGGAGTTTGCCGTCGATCCGGGCGACAGCGGCCTGGAGCGCGGCCTGCGGGAGCAGCCGCTGCCGGACCGGATCCGGGTGCCGTTCTGCCCTGAATCAAAACTTTCCGGCATCGGCAACCGCGATTTCCTCAACGCCGTGTGGTACCGCCGCACCGTCCAACTGCCGGCGGCCTGGCAAGAACGCCGGGTGCTGCTGCACTTCCAAGCCTGCGACTATGACACCACGGTCTGGGTCAACGGCCGCGAAGTCGGCCGGCACCGCGGCGGGTTCACCCCGTTCACCTGCGATCTGCGCGGCGCCGCGGAACCCGGCGCCGAAGCCGTAATCGTGGTTCGCGCCCGCGACAACACCCGCCTCGCCCAGCCCGCCGGCAAACAGAGCGCCCAGTACGGCAACCACGGCTGCCATTACACCCGCACCACCGGCATCTGGCAAACGGTCTGGCTGGAACCGGTCCCGGAGGTGCGATTCCTGCGGCCGCGTATCACCCCCGATCCCGCCGCGGGCGGCTTCCATCTCGAACTGCCGGTGAAAGCTTACGGGCCGGTTTTCCCGGGCCGGGTCCGCGCCGCCCTCCTCAACGCCGGCCGTAAAATCGCCGTCGTGGAAACGTCCTGGCAGGGCGGCCTAGCCGCGCGCCTGTTCCTGCCAATACCCGCGGCGGAACGCATCCTCTGGGAACCCGCCCGGCCCCACCTGTACGATCTCCGCGTCGAGTTGCTCCGCACCGACGGCTCCGTCGCGGACGCCTTCACCAGCTACGCCGGCCTGCGCAGCGTAGAACTCGACGCTTTCTCATTCAAACTAAACGACCGCAAGCTCTTCCAGCGGCTGGTGCTCGACCAGGGTTTTTATCCCGACGGCGTGCTCACCGCCCCCGACGACGCCGCCCTGGTCCGCGACATCGAACTCAGCCTGGCCGCCGGATTCAACGGCGCCCGGCTCCACCAAAAGGTGTTCGAAGAACGCTTCCTCTATCACGCCGACCGCCTCGGCTACCTGGTCTGGGGCGAGTTCCCCGACTGGGGCTGCAACGGCTTCGGCCCCGAGGGCGACAACCAGCAACCCGGCGCCACCTACATCACCCAGTGGCTGGAGGCTGTGGAACGCGACTTCAGCCACCCCGCCCTGGTCGGCTGGTGCCCGCTCAACGAAACCTGGCAGAAACTGACCGACCGGATCACCGTGCTCGACGACGTCACCCGCGGCATGTTCCTGGCCGCCAAGGCGATGGACACCACCCGCCCAGTCCTGGACACCAGCGGCTACTCCCACCGGGTGCCGGAAACCGACGTCTACGACAGCCACGACTACGAGCAGGATCCGGAAAAATTCAAGGCCAACCAGGCCGGCCTGGCCCGGGGCGAGCCGTTCGTGAACCACCTGGCCAACCAGCAGCCCATGAGCCTGCCGTACCAGGGCCAGCCCTACTTCGTCAGCGAATTCGGCGGCATCTGGTGGAACCCGGACGCCAAGCCCGGCGAGCCCTCCTGGGGCTACGGCAACCGCCCCCAAAGCCTGGAAGAGTTCCACGCCCGTTTCGCCGGACTCTGCCAAGTGTTGCTCGAAGACCCGCGCATGTTCGGCTACTGCTATACCCAGCTCACCGACGTCCACCAGGAACAAAACGGCATCTACCGCTTCGACCGCGCCGCTAAGTTCGACCCGGAACGCCTGCGCGCCGTCCAGTCCGTCCGCGCCGCCATCGAGCAGGCCGGCGGCTGACTCCCAGGCCGATTCACGGAAAACGGATTCTGATCGGACGAATCTGACGGATCCGACCGATCAGTCCGATTCGTCAGATCCGTCCGATCCGTCAGATCAAACCCACAGCCTGGCGAATCTTGGCCAAGGTCTGGCCGGCCGCGGCTCGGGCCCGGAGGGCGCCGGCCTTGAGCACCTGCTCGACGTGGTCCGGGGTCTTCACCAGTTCCGCCCGCTGCTCGCGGAACCGCCGGAAATGCTCCCAGTATTTCTCGAATAGCTTCTGCTTGGCCTCGCCATAGCCCATGCCGCCGCCAAGATAGCGCTGGCGCAGGGCCTCGGTTTCCTCCGGCGTCGCGAACAACTTGTACAGCGCGAACACATTGCACATATCCGGATTCTTCGGCGCCTCCACTGGCGTACTGTCGGTCTTGATCGACATGATCTTCTTGCGCATCGGCTTCTCTTCACCAGCGAGCTCAATGATGTTGTGGTAGCTCTTGGACATCTTCTGTCCGTCCACCCCCGGCACCACCGCCACCTCCTCACGGATCATCGGTTCCGGTACGACCAGCAGGTTGCCGCCGTACTGGTGGTTAAAACGAATGGCCAGGTCGCGCGTCACTTCCACATGCTGCTTCTGGTCCTTGCCGACCGGCACCAGGTGCGACCCGTAAGCCAGGATGTCCGCGGCCATCAGCACCGGATAGGCGAACAACCCCTGGTTCGGCGCCAGGCCGCGGGCAATCTTGTCCTTGTAACTGTGGCAACGCTCCAGCAAGCCCACCGGGCAGATGCAGCTCAAAATCCAGGCCAGTTCCTGAACTTCCGGAACGTCCGACTGCCGGAAAAAAACGGTGCGCTCCGGATCCAGCCCGCAGGCCAGAAAATCCAGCGCCACATCACGGACCCGTTCCCGCAACAGCTTGGGATCGGGAAGCTGCGTCAGCGCGTGCCAGTCGGCGATGAAATAATAACACTCATGGTCGGCCTGCAACTCCAGCGCGGGCCGCATCATGCCGAAATAATTCCCGAGATGCAGCGTGCCCGAAGGCTGAATGCCCGACAAAACCCGCTTGACTGAAGAATGTTCCATGGAATAACCGCCTCTTGTCCCAATCGGCATGAGTCAATCTGCACCGTCACCCAAAGAGGAAGATAATATCATCCCAGATTGCGGCGGGGCCAGACCCCCCGGGAACGCCGGTCTCCCGATCGGCTTTCCACTCCCCCTCCCGTTGATCTCCACCCCGCCTCGCGGAGACGCAGTTACGGTCGAGTACAAGTCGGAAAGGTTAAACTTGAGCAAGGCGCATGCGCGTCACGATGGTGTGACGGTGGGGCAGTGTGACCGTGTGACGATGGGGCAATAGATATATAGGGAGATTCAGAACCCCCCATAGGTCTCATAGGTCCCATACGTCCCATTCCCGCCCCGACGCCACCATTTTCTTCCACCATATTCTTGCAATTTCAAAACCAATATGCTAGATTTTGATCATATTCGATCATTTTTGATCAAAGAAAGCTGCGGTCTCCGCCATGAACCAGCCCGCCCCTGCCGAACATCGCCTGCTGACTGCGGAACGGGAACAGCGGATTCTCGACCTGCTCCGGGACGGCCAGGTCATGTCCGTGGGCCAGATCGCCGCGGCCCTGGCAGTTTCTGGAGCGACGGTGCGTCGGGATCTGCAAAGCCTGCACGAGCGGCGCCTGCTCCAACGCGTCCGCGGCGGCGCGACCTTGAACAGCCTGACCCGGGCCGAACCGCTCTTCCAGGACAAAGAATCCCGGAATTCTGATGCCAAGGAGCGCCTGGCCGCCCGCGCCCTGGACTTTATTGAAGACCACGACACCCTCTACCTCGACGGCGGCAGCACTCTGCTCATGCTCGCCCGCCGGCTGGAGGCGAGGAAAGATCTGACCATTGTCACCAACTCCCTGATGGCCGCGTCCGTGCTCATGGCCATGCCGCACCGGCTGATCCTGACCGGCGGCGAATTCCGGCCGCTGGCCCGGACCCTGACCGGCCCGCTTACCGCCTCGGTCATTCAGAACCTGCATTTCAACAAAGCCTTTATGGGCACCATCGGCTTCACGCTGGAGGATGGCATGACCACCACCGATCCCGGCGAAGCCTTCACCAAGGAACAGGCCATGCGCCGCGCCAATCAGGTGTACCTGCTGGCGGACAGTTCCAAGCTCGGCGTCCCCTCGTTCGCCCGCAGCGGCAGCCTGGAAGACATCGACGTGCTCATTACGGACGCCATCGGTTCCGAGTTCCGCACCGCCCTCGAAGAGCGCGGCGTCGAAGTTGTCCTGGCCTAACCCTTCATCCCATTCCCAATTCGCGCCATTCGCGGACAAAAAAGGATTTAACCATGGCCACCCCCGTCCCCATGCCCAAGCAGGGTAACACCGTGGAAGAATGCCTTCTCGCCAAGTGGCGGAAGAAGGCGGGCGACACCATCGTCGCCGGCGATATTTTGGCCGACATTGAGACCGACAAAGCCTCCTTCGAAATTGAGGCGCCGGCGGCCGGCATCCTACTGGAAACCTTTTTCCCCGAAGGTGAACTAATCCCCGTGCAGGTGACGATCTGCGTCATCGGCACGCCCGGCGAGGATGTGGCTGCGTTCCGCCCGGACACCGCGGCCCCCGCGGTTGCGCAGACAAATCTGACCGATCGGACGGATCTGACCGATCGGACGGATCTGACTGATCGGTCGGATCGCGCGGCCCAACCCACAACCCGCAACCCGCAACCCGCAACCCCGGCCGCGGCGGTTCCGCCCGCCACGGCCGGCGCCCCGCTGAGTCCGCGGGCCCGGAAGTTCCTTGCCGAACATCCCTTCGCCCTGCCGGCCATTCCCGGCCGCGGCGCCGGCGGCCGGGTTCTCGAAGCCGATGTGAAAGCCGCGTTTGCGGAGTCCGCACGGCTTTCCCCGGTGGCGGCGGCCCTGCAGGCGACTGGTCTGGTGGCACCGACGGCCGGCAGCGGCGTCGGCGGCCTGGTCCGCGCCGCGGACATGGCTCCTCCTTTCGCTGAACCCACTACTCGCAACCCGCAACCCGCAACCGGCTCCGCCGTTCCGATGCCCGCCGAGGAAGGGCGGCCGCAACCCCAGATCCGCAAACTCATCGCCGCGCGCCTGGTCGAATCCCTCCAGACCCTGGCGCAATACACGCTCAACGCCGCGGCCGACGCCACCGTCATGCTCGGCCTGCGCAAGCGCTGGAAAGAGAACGCGGAAAAGCTCGGGCTGCCGCCCTGCGAGATTTCCATCAACGACCTGGTCAATTTCGCCGCCGTCAAGGCGCTGCAGCGGCATCCGGAGGTGAACGCCGAGTTCATCGACGGCAAGGTCTACCGGCGCGGCGCCGTCCACCTCGGTTTTGCCTGCGACACGGCCAAAGGGCTCATGGTCCCGGTCATCCGCAACGCCCAGACCCTGACCCTCACCCAGCTCGCGGCGCAGACCCGGCTGCTGGCCAAGGCCGCGCAGGACGGCAAGATCAACCCGGACGACCTGGCCGGCGGCACCTTCACCGTGTCGAACCTCGGCGTGTTCGGCATCACCTCGTTCACGCCGGTGATCAATGCCCCGCAGGTGGCGATCCTCGGCGTCTGCGGCCTGGAACTCAAGCCGGTGCGCCGCGCCGGCGGCGCGATCGAGTTCGCTGATCACATCGGCTTCTCCCTCACGCTCGATCACCGCGTCATCGACGGCGCCCCCGGCGCGAAGTTCCTGAAGACGCTCTGCGAAATCATCGCCAACCTGGACGCGGTTTGCCTGGCCGGCTGAACTGTTTGAACAGAAGGCACAAAGACGCAAAGAGGAATCGAATATGTACGATCTCATTGTCATCGGCGCCGGCCCCGGCGGGTATGAGGCGGCGGCTTATGCAGCAACGCGGTTCGGCAAGAGCGTCGCCTTGGTCGAGAAAAAGACCCTCGGCGGCACCTGTCTGAACGTCGGCTGCATTCCGACCAAGACCCTGTTGCGCAGCGCCCGCGCCCTGAACGACTGCCATGCCGCCGGCCTGTACGGTGTGGACGGCGCCGGCGAAGCGAAGCTGGACCTGAAAAAAGTCCAGGCGCGCAAAGCCAAGATCGTGGCGACCCTGACCAAGGGCGTCGGCGCCATGCTGCAGAAGGCCAAGGTCGAGGTCATCCAGGGCGAGGGCCGGCTGGCCGGACGCGGCAAGGTCGCCGTCAGCGACAAGATCCTCGAGGCCGCGAACATTCTGATCGCCACCGGCTCGGTTCCGGCCGTGCCGCCGATCCCAGGGCTCAAGGACAATCCCGCCGTGGTCGATTCCACCGGCATCCTGGAAGTCCAGGACATTCCCGCGGCGCTGGTCGTTATCGGCGGCGGCGTCATCGGCTTGGAATTCGCCTGCTTCTTCGCCGAGCTCGGGACCAAGGTCACCGTCGTTGAAATGCTGCCGCGCATCGCGCCGGTGATCGACGACGAGATCGCCAACCGCCTGCAGCTCGCCCTGAAAAAGGCCGGCGTCGAATTCAATCTCTCCTGCAAGGTCGTCAAGATCGAAGCCAACACCCTCACCTTCCTCGACAAGGACGGCAAGGAACAGACCCGCACCGCGACCCTGATCCTGAACGCCACCGGGCGCGTGCCGGTGCTCAAGGGGCTTGGGCTGGAAGAGGCCGGCGTGGACTTCGACCGGCGCGGCGTCAAGGCCGACGAGTTCGGCAAGACCAACGTCCCCGGCGTCTGGGCCTGCGGCGATGTCACCGGCCGCTGCCAGCTCGCGCATGCCGCCACCCGCGAGGGGGTTGTGGCGGTGAACAACATGTTCGGGCGTCCGGACCGCATGCGCTACCACGCCGTGCCGTCCGTGATCTACACCCATCCCGAGGTTGCCAGCGTCGGCCGCACGGAAGAGGAACTGAAGAGCGCCGGCGTGGCCTACAAGAAAGCCATGCTGCCCATGGGCGTGGCCGGACGCTTCCTGGTTGAGTACGAAGGCCAGTCCGGCAGCGTCAAGGCACTGGTGGGCGCGGAGCACGGCGAGGTGCTGGGCGTCCACATGATCGGCGGCGGCTGCGGCGAGTTCATTGCCGCCGCGGCGGCCATGGTCG
This sequence comes from uncultured Lentisphaerota bacterium, assembly GCA_903894975.1. Taxonomy (GTDB): domain Bacteria; phylum Verrucomicrobiota; class Lentisphaeria; order Oligosphaerales; family CAITYL01; genus CAITSE01. The sequence continues at coordinate 11,400 of CAITSE010000292.1, read as the reverse complement.
AGCTCGAACAGCGCGTCGAGGACGTCCGCGAGATCATTTTTCCGCACCCAACCGTGAGCGAGGCGCTGAAGGAGGCCGTGCTGCACGCTTCTTAACGTACGATGTGAGCATCGCAGATGGATGCACACCACTGAAATAATGTCTGACGCAAACAAAATTGACGCCCCGGTTCCAAGCCCCAACGGGGCGCCCCATAACAGCCTAGGGCAAAGCGCAGCGACGCCCTAGGTATGCAAACAAAGCGGTCCAAGCCCTGAAGGGGCGTTCCATCGGTACCCATCAGTTCCTGCACAATCCGCAACCCGGCTCACACCATGCCCCAATCCCTCGCCAACGTCATCATCCATCTCGTGTTCAGCACAAAAGACCATGCTCCGGTGCTGCCTCCGGCCATGCTCGCGTCGCTGCATGCGTATTTGGCAACCGTGGTTCGGTCGTCCGGATGCGATTGCCTGCGGGCTGGCGGTGTCGCAGATCATGTGCATTTGGCCATCCGCCTGCCACGGACAGAGACGATTGCCAAGCTTGTCGAGGAAGTCAAAACGTCGTCGTCCCGTTGGCTCAAAGAGCAATTGCCGGAGTTGGCGGGCTTCTCATGGCAGCGAGGATACGGCGTTTTCTCCGTGGGGCCAGCCGATTTGGATGCGCTTTTGAACTACATCGATCGCCAGGAAGAGCACCATCGTACCCGGACGTTCCAGGAAGAATACCGCGCGTTTCTTGCCAAGTACAAGGTTGAGCATGACGAACGGTACATGTGGGACTGAGGCCGCCGATGGGTCGGGCCTTCAGCCCTCTGCCGTTAATTTCTCCACTAACCTGGGGCGTTGCCCCAGGCTGTTATAGCTCCGGGCCTTTGGCCCTCCAATCCAGGAAGTTCGAACCACAAAGCGGAACAACAATAATTCAATAAACTTAGCCTCAACGGAGCGTATCAACCATCATCCCAACCCGCCCAGGGCGCCCAAACAGACCAGGACAGAGCAAAGCGACGACCTGGGTTCCCAACGCAAATCATTCCAGCCCCAACATGAACTGCACACACAGCCCAACCGAGAGCTTATCCCTGGGTTCCCAACACAAACATCCAAGCCCCAACGGGGCGCCCCATAACAGCCTAGGGCATAGCGAAGCGACGCCCTAGGAACCCCGACACAAACACGCGCAAGGGCTGAAAGCCCGCCCCATAACCCACAACTCCACCACCCGCGAAAGCCCGCACCATGCCCAAGCAGCAGGAAATCCATCCGAACGTCATTTTCGCCAAGGACCGGATCAAGTTCAAGGACATCCTGGTCAACGCCTACGACCGCACCGTCGAGCAGGAACTAAAGGCGAAGACCTTCACCGTCGCGGACCTGGTCACGGTCTACCATGACATGTGCGTCCTGCGCGAGTTCGAGCACACCCTGAACGAGATCAAGATCAAGGGCAAGTACCAGGACATCACCTACAACCACGCCGGCCCGGCGCACCTCTCCATGGGCCAGGAATCCGCCGCCGTCGGCCAGGCCTTCGCCCTCAAGGTCGAGGACCACATCTTCGGCTCCCACCGCAGCCACAGCGAAATCCTGGCCAAGGGCCTTTCCGCCATCCGCGAACTGGATGACGCGGCGCTGATGAAGCTCATGAAAGACTTCTTCGGCGGCGCCACCCTCCGGGTCGTCGAGGCCGGGCATGGCGGCAGCGTCAAAGAATTGGCGCGCAAGTTCCTGGTCTACGGCGCGTTCGCCGAGATCTTCGCCAAGGTCACCGGCTTCAACAAGGGCGCCGGCGGCAGCATGCACGCCTTCTTCACCCCGTTCGGCATCTATCCGAACAACGCCATCGTCGGCGGCAGCGGCAGCGTCGCCCCCGGCGCGGCCCTGTTCAAGCGCGTCAACCGCAAAAGCGGCATCGTCGTCTGCAACATCGGCGACGCCTCGTTCGGCTGCGGCCCGGTCTGGGAAGGCATCCAGTTCGCCAGCATGGACCAGTACCGTGAGCTTTGGGACAAAAGCCTCGGCGGCGGCCTGCCGATCCTCTTCAACTGCTTCAACAACCACTACGGCATGGGCGGACAGACCTGCGGCGAAACCATGGGCTACAAATTCCTGGCCCGCATCGGCGCCGGCGTCAACCCCGAACAGATGCACGCCGAACGCATCAACGGCTATGATCCGCTCGCCGTCATCGACGCCGTCCGCCGCAAGAAAGCCATCCTCGCCGAAGGCCGCGGCCCGGTCCTGCTCGACACCGTCACCTACCGCATCTCCGGCCATTCCCCGTCCGACGCCTCCAGCTACCGCAGCAAAGAGGAAATCGAACGCTTCCTCGCCGCCGACGCCATCCCCGCCTACGCCAAACGGCTGACCGACGCCAAGGCCGCCTCCGCCAAGGAACTGGGCGACGTGAAAGCCGGCGTCGACGGCCTAGTCTTCGAGATGTTCAAGCTTGCCGTGGACATGGAAAAATCCCCGCGCGACCCCCTCACCTCCGAATTCCTCGGAACCGTCATGTTCTCCAACCAGAAGGTGGAGAAATTCGACGACCGCCAGCCGGAAGTCAACCACCCCTACGCCGAGAACCCACGCGTCAAGCAGATCAAGGACAAGCACCGCTTCGCTCTGGACGCCGCCGGCAAGGCCGTGCCGAAGATGAAGCAGTACAACGTCCGCGACGGCATTTTCGAGGCGGTCATGCACCGCTTCTACATCGATCCGACGCTGGTCGCGTTCGGCGAGGAAAACCGTGACTGGGGCGGCGCCTTCGCCGTCTACCGCGGCATGACCGAGGCCCTGCCCTACCACCGCCTCTTCAACTCGCCCATCTCCGAGGCCGCCATTGTCGGCGCCGCGGTCGGCTACGCTCTGGCCGGCGGCCGTGCCATCGCCGAACTGATGTACTGCGATTTCCTCGGCCGCGCCGGCGACGAGACATTCAACCAGCTCTCCAAGTGGCAGTCCATGTCCGGCGGCGTCCTCAAGATGCCGGTCGTCCTGCGCATCAGCGTCGGCGCCAAGTACGGCGCGCAGCACTCCCAGGAATGGTCGGCCCTGCTCAACCACATTCCCGGGCTCAAGGTCGTGTACCCGGTGACGCCGTACGACGCCAAGGGCATGATGAACAGCGCCCTGGCCGGCACCGACCCCGTGGTCTTCCTGGAAAGCCAGACCGCCTACGACACCGGCGAACTCTTCCACCAGGGCGGCGTGCCCGAAGGCTACTACGAGATCGACCTCTCCGAGCCGGACGTCAAGAAGGAAGGCAAGGACCTGACCATCATCACCTTCGGCCCGACCCTGTACAAGGCGGTCGAAGCGGCCAAAGAACTGGCCAAGTACGGCGTGGACGCCGAGATCATCGATCTGCGCACCGTCAACCCGCTCAACTACGACAAGCTCATCGCCAGCGTGAAAAAGACCGGCAAGGTCCTGCTCGCCAGCGAAGCCGTCGAACGCGGCAACGTCCTGCACAACGTCGCCGCCAACCTCACCCAGCTCTGCTTCGATGATCTCGACGCGCCGCCGGTCGTGATCGGCGCCCGCAACTGGATCAGCCCCGCCGCCGAACTCGAGACCATGTTCTTCCCGCAAGCGGCCTGGCTGGTCGACGCCGTCCACGAGCGCATCCTCCCGCTCAAGGGCTACACCCCGACAAGCAACCAGACCCTCGGCGAATTCCGCCGCCGCGCCCGGCTGGGAGTGTGAACCTCCTTTCCACCCCGGGAACGCCGATCTCCCGATCGGCGAATCGCCGCTTTTGTTCCCGGGCAAAAGCGGAATCCGCAGGCTGAAGGCCGGCACGGACTCACACAGACCATCACGGACGGTTTTCAAAGCCTTCGGGCAGAGCCGTCCGTGCCGGTCCGTGTGAGTCCGTGTTCGTCTGTGTGCCCCTTCTTCACCCGCGGGGGCAATTTCACAAAACAAAAAGCCCGGGGCGCCGGCCCCGGGCTTGCGGATGCACCGCAGTCGCAATCAGGCGGTCATCACCGCCGGCTGGAGCGCCGGCGGCGGGACGAAACGGCGACGGCCGCCGTCGTCGTGGCGCGCCGACGACGGGCCAGCAACCCCAGGCCGCCCAGCATGATCAGGGCGACAGAGGCCGGCTCGGGAACGGGGCTCGCGGTCAGGGTGACGAGGTTGTTCGAAATGCTGGTCGGCGGGGTGAAATCGACCGAGGCCGACATGAACGCGATATTGGACCAGTCTGATCCCAGGTTTTGCAGGTCCGTAAATTTAAACTGAATCACATCGCCCGCAGTGAGATTCTGAAGCGAAAAATCGTAGTAGAAGTCGGTGTTGCGCGCCTCGCCGCCGCCGGCGGTGTACGAGGAGGACATGATGTTGTCATAAGCCCCAATCAAGGTCCCGTTTTTCCTCACTTCCAAGTCGGCGCTGGTGTAGTAGTTGTGCACGAAAAACGCGGCGTGATAGGTGTCCGCCGGGCTGGTCATGGAGATGGCGGCGTAGGTGTTGGTCGCCGCCCCCCAGCCGTTGTTCAGGGCGGTGGGCTGGCACGACTCAATATTGGTCGAACCGGTGGCGATTGGCGTCCCGCCGGTCCAACTGTAGGTGGTGGCGTCATAGGCGTTGTTGTTGATGGTCGCGCCATCCTGCGAGATGCCGCGGGTGATGTACTGCGTCCCGCCGCCACTGGTGTACGAAACCGCGCCCGAAGTTCTGCCGTAAAGCACAAAATCATTGACGTTGGGAGTGGCGCCGCCGACATTATTAGGTGATCTGGCTAAAACCGGTTCCCGAACCGATCACCTTGGCGCTGCCGATGATGTCCTGGGAAAAACTGCTTGACGTGGTGACCACAACCGAGGCGGCGATCGCGCCCAACATGGTGGAGGAAAGAAAGCGCATGATACTTCCCCTGTTTGTCTGTGCTTGAGGTCTGGGATTGTGGGTTAAGCTTGTTTTACCGCTTTGCCATTTATTATAAAGACAAAACGCAGCCCACAAAGCGGCGATCGGTGAATCAACCCGTTTTCGCGACGAATCGACCACGGGGATAGGCCACATCACGCCGGGTTCATGTCACAACGAAGGCAGGGCCTTCTGCAAACTTTCCAGGCCGGCGCGGCCGATGGGGAGCGGTTTCTCCAGGTTGGCGAGGGAAAGCCGGGCGCTGGTGCGGCTGAGGCGCTCGATGCCGCGGATCTGGGTCCGGTTCACGATCAGGGAGCGGTCAACCTGAAGGAACAGATCTTCCGGCAGGAATTTGGCCCACTCCGTCATGCGGCGGCGCACTTCCAGCGGCGGCTGGCCGGGGAGCAGGACCTGGGAATAGTCGCCGGCGGCGCAGATGGCGGAGATCCGCGAGACGGGAATGAAGAACTGCCGGCCGCCGCTTTTCACGAACAATTGCTCGTCCTGTGCCAAAGGCCGGCCGGCGGGGCGCATCTCCTCTTCCTGCCCGAGAGCTGCGGGAACGCGGGCAAGAGCCATCTTAAGGCGTTCCAGAAGAATGGGTTTAAGCAAGTAATCCACGGCGTTTACCTCGAATGCCCTGACGGCGTAATGGTCGAACGCCGTCACAAAAATGATGTGCGGGGCATGAAGGAGTTTTTCCAGCACGTCAAAGCCCGACCCCCCCGGCATTTGGATGTCCAGGAAAACCAGGTCCGGCTTCTCCCGGTTGATCGTTTCCACGGCCAGGCTTGCCGTGGCGCATTCGGCGATCACGGAGATTTCCGGGCAACGTTTCAGGAGGATGCGCAAATTGAAGCGATCCATGTCGCTGTCGTCGACAATGACAGTCCGGATGTTCATGGTGCGGCTCGGGGTGGGAGACGGGAAATTTGAAACTGGAAACTGGGAACAAGTTTGAAAGCATCCCTTTGCGCCTCTGCGTCTTCTGTTCAACTTGCAGGGGCCTCGGGAATGGTGACGATGAAGACGGTGCCGCCAGAGGGACGGTCCTCCACCCGGATGGCGCCGCCGAGCATTTCCGTGTAGAGCTTGACGATGTGCAGACCGAGGCCGACTCCCTTGCTGGGGAGCCAGGCGTCATGGGGCATGGTCTCGAAGCGTTCGAACAGCCGGCTGCGCTCGTCGGCGGGGATGCCCGGCCCCTCGTCCGCAACCACGAATTCGACCTGGCCCGGAACGGCGTTGAGGGTGACGCTGATGTTCTTTCCCGCCGCGGTGAACTTCACGGCGTTGAGGGTCAGGTTCAGCAGGATCTGCGACATCTTCACCGGGTCGCTGCGGAAGACCTGCTCGACACCGCCATGGTAGGTCCAGTGGCCGGTGAGTTCGCCCCGCCGGGCGACGGGGGTCACGAGGTCCCGGTTCCGGCAGAACCATTCCCGTATGGAGAACGCCACGATGCGCGTCCGTTCCTTGCCGGTTTCGACGGCCGCCAGATCGAGGATGTTGTCCATCAACTGGTTAAGATAAAGTCCTCCGTCGTGGATCTGCCGGAGGAAAACCACAAAATCCTCCGGCATCCTCCGGTCGCCGCACTCCAGCCAGAGCGACTGCGAGAGGCCGACCAGGGCGTTGAGCGGCGCCCGCAGGTCATGGCTGATGTTGGAGAAGAAACAGGTCTTGGCCGCGTTGGCCTGTTCCGCCGCCTGTTTGGCCTGTGCCAATTCACGGGTGCGCTCCGCCACCTTTTGCTCCAGCTCGGCGTTGGCCTGCCGCTGCACCTTGAAGGCCAGCGCCCGGGCCTGCTCCATTTTCAACCGGTTTTCCAGGATCCGGTCCGCCATGGCGACCAGAAAGATGGTGTAGGAGACGGCCAAGGCGATCCGCATGCTTTCGCCCGGGGTGAAAAGCACGGGAACCATGCCCTGCATCTGCAGGATGTCCCAGAAGGTGACGACCCAGAAGAGAAGCCACGCCAGCAGGTAAAACCGGGCGATTTTGACTTTTTTGAAGTACAGAACCGCCGTGGGAATCAGCAGGCCGAAACCAAACCCCAGGGTTTCGAGCTGGACCACGCCGATCAGGGGCCGCAGCGGACAGAAGGCAAAGCCGAGGACGGAGACAAGGCCGGCGACCGCCAGCAGCAGAATCGCCCGGTCGACGCGCGGGTAGTCGGTTTTCAAGGTGAAAAAACTGCGCATGAACAGCAGGGCACCGGTAATCCCCACCTGGTTCAACACCATGACGCCGTGCCGGGTCCAGAAGGCCGGAAAGGGCAGTCCCGCCACTGCGTAATGCCCGTCCCGGCAGAAACAGAGAAGGGCCAGACTGCCCACCGCAAGACTGTAGATCAGATAGCCGTTGTCCTTCGCGAAGATCGCAAAGACCACCCCGGTGAGGACAAGGGCCAGCATGTAGCCGAAATAGAGCCCGTTGTTGGTTTCGCGCCGGGACAGCATGCCCGCGTACGCCTCCGCCGTCCAGGCGGAAAACGGCAGATTGATGGTCATGGCGGACTGCACCCGCACATACAGTTCAACGCGTTCGCCCGACTCCAACAGGAGGGGCAGGACGGGATAGCGCGTGTTGATATCCGGGGAGAGTGGCTGCAAAATCCCCATCTTCCGGTGTTCGGCCGGGTGTCCTTCCCGGATCACGTGCCAGTCCACACGCTCAAGCCGCGAACTGCGCAGTTCGAGTAAGCGTTTGTGGGGTTCGGCCAGCCGGGAAAAGAAGACGATCCGCAGCCAGACGGCATCCGTGGTGTATCCGAAGGCGGGGATCGGATCCGGATTCTGGACAAAGCGGCCGGCGGCAAAGGCGGCGCAGGCCTCCGTCAACGTCATGGCGCCGCCGGGGTCCCGAAGCACATACAGGCTGGGGGCGAGGTCAATTTTGACGTCTCCGTCCTCCGCGATGGCCACGACAGCCGTATCCCTGACCGGGGCCGCCAGGGAGAGGCCGGGCAGGACCGCCAGCCACAGCACCCCGAGGGCCGCCCGTCCACCCCATGCCCGGAACACGTTTCCGATCCACATCCGCATGGCCGTCATTCCTCAGAATTGATTCACATCCGGATGCTGTAACCTAACCGTCTACAGCCAGAACCGCCACAGCCTTCCCGTCCGTCATGAAACGGGAGATATCCGGACATTATTACATCAACGAGTAGGGATCCGCATCGACGTAGGCTTCCACTTCATTCCGGTCCTGCCGCGCCAGCAGGGGACGCAGGATCGGGCCGAGCCGAAGCATGTTCACGTTGCGCAGGGAGATCTGGTAACGGAAGCGGCCGCGGACCTTGGCGATGGTACAAGGCGTCGGCCCGATGGCATCCGTCCCCGCCGGCAATACCGGCCGCAGCGCTTCCAAAAAAGCCAAAGCCGTATCCGCCACTTTCGTTTCATTTTCGCCGCGAAAATGAAGCACGGCCATGTGCGTCACCGGCGGCAGCAGCAAGGCCTGGCGCGTGGCCAGTTCATCCTCCAGAAACCCGGGCCAATCATGGCGCAGCGCATGCTGGAGCACCATATGAAACGGCGTGTAGGTCTGCACCACGACCCGGCCCGTGGCCTCGCCGCGCCCGGCCCGGCCCGCCACCTGGACCAGGAGCTGAAAAGTGCGTTCGCCGGCGCGGAAGTCCGGCATGTGCAGCCCCATGTCGGCAAAAATGATCCCGACCAGCGTGACGTTGGGGAAGTGCAGCCCCTTGGCAATCATCTGTGTGCCGATCAGGATCTGGATCCTGCCGGCACGGAACGAGTTCAAGGTGCGCCGGTAGGCGTCCTTGGTGGTCATGGTGTCGGAATCCATGCGGCCGAGGGACGCATGGGGGAAGAGCCGGCCGCAGATGGCCTCGATCTTCTCGGTGCCGAGTCCGGAAAACCGGATCTTCTCGTCCCCGCAGCCGGGGCATTTTTTCGGCGCCGGCAGGACCCGGCCGCACAGATGGCAGATCAATTCGGCCCGGTGCTTGTGATAGGTGTAGGTGGTGCTGCAGTCGGGGCATTCGGCGACGTAGCCGCACTTGGTGCAGAGCATCTGGCTGGCGTAGCCGCGACGGTTGAGGAAAAGGATGACCTGCTCGCCGCGCTCCAGCGTTTCCTTGATCTCGGTTTCCAGGCGCCGGGAGAAAATCTGCGGGCCGCCGCGCTGCATGGCCTCCGAGCGCATGTCGATGACTTCCATGACCGGCATGACCTGGTTGTCCACGCGGCTGGGGAGCACGCTCATGACATACTTTCCGGCGCGGCAGTTCCAGGCGGACTCCAGGCTCGGCGTCGCGGACCCGAGCACGACCGTGGCGTTCTCGAAACTGCCGCGAACCACGGCGACGTCCCGGGCATTGTACCGCGGCGCCTCGTCCTGCTTGTAGGTCGTCTCGTGCTCTTCGTCCACCACAATCAGCCCGAGCCGGCCGACCGGGGCGAACAGGGCCGACCGCGCGCCGACCACGATGCGGGCCCGGCCGTCGCGGATGCGCCGCCATTCGTCATAGCGTTCGCCGTCGCTCAGGCCGCTGTGCAGCACGCTGACGGTTTCGCCGAAGCGGCCGCGGAAGCGTTCCATGGTCTGGGGCGTCAGCGCGATTTCCGGCACCAGCACGATGGCGTCCCGGCCCTGCTCCAGACAGTGGGCCATGGCCTGGAGATAAACCTCGGTCTTGCCACTGCCGGTGACGCCATGCAGCAGGATGGTCTGCGCCTTGGGCGCGGTCATGCTGGTCATGACCTGTTCCAGCGCCCGCGCCTGGTCCGCAGTCAGCGTGAGCGGCACGGTGGGCAGCACGGTGTCGTTGGCGAACGGGTCGCGATCCACATTTTCCTGCTCAAGCGTGACCAGCCCTTTTTCCGCGAGCCCCTCCAGCGTCGCGGCGCCGGCCTTGACCAGGTGCAGGAGTTTCTGAACTTCGCAGCGGCCACCCAGGCGCACCAGTTCGCGGACGATGGCGGCGCGCTTCTTCGCCTTTTTCTCCAGCGCAGGCAGAATCTCGCCCAGGTTCAGGTCCGGCTTGAGCACGGCGGTCCGGCGCACCTTCCGCAACAGCGTGCCCTTGCGCACCACGGCGGGGATGAGGGCGCGCACCGCCACTTCCCGGGCGCAGCAGTAATAATCGGCGATCCAGCGGGCCAGGGCCACCAGGTTCTCCGGGATCTGTTCGCCCTCGTTCTCGATCCGGATCACGTCCTTGAGCAGCGGCACCGTGCTGGTCGCCACCACGTTGACCACATAGCCGATGCGCTCCCCGTGACCGAACGGCACGAACACGCGCGAGCCGATCCGGACCCGGCCGCGCAAACGCTCCGGAATGCGATAGTCGAACTCGCGGTCCAGCGACAGATTCACCACCACCTTCGCCACCGCCGCGCCCGGCTCCGGCTTGTTTGCGTTCGGGAAAGTCATGCCCAAACCATGCGGCCGGACGGGCGGAATGCAAATCCCCGCATGACACCTCTCCGACTCTTCTTCCCGGATCGATTCCCGCGGCGTTATATTCTGACGTCATGGATGCTTTCCGTCTTCCACTGTTGTTCGGGATCGCGTTGGCCGGCGCCACGGGGACCTTGGCGCGCTACGGGTTGTCCACCGTGGTCGGCCGCCGCCTGGCGGACACCGGCTTCCCCTGGGGCACCGTGACGGTCAACATCCTCGGCTGCTACCTGTTCGGCCTGGTTTGGAGCCTGGCCGAAAACCGCGCCTGGATCGGCGCGGAAGCGCGCATCATCCTGCTCGTCGGCTTCATGGGCGGCTTCACCACCTTCTCCTCGTTCGGCTACGAAACCTACGCCCTCTTCCGCGACGCCGAATGGTCCCGCGGCCTGGCCAACATCCTCCTGCAGAACAGCTGCGGCATCCTCTTCCTCTGGCTGGGCGTGCTCAGCGTCCGGCTCGCGGAACGCTTCGCGAAACTGGCGGCTTGAAACTGGAAGACTTTTTAACAGAAGGCGCAAAGGCACAAAGGGAAATCCGCTTCTCCGCGTCTTTGCGTCTTCTGTCAAACCCGCAACCCGCAACCCGCAACTCGCAACCCGGAACGCCATCATGACTTCCCCCAAAGACGGCGAACTCCTGCGGATTTACCTTGGCGAACTCGACAAGGTGGACGGCCGGCCACGTTACGAACTCATCGTCCGCGAGGCGCACCGGCAGGGACTGGCCGGCGCCACCGTTCTTTCCGGCGTCCTCGGTTTCGGCGCCGGCAGCCGCATGCACGCGGCCAAGATCCTCGAACTCTCCAGCGACCTGCCCGTGGTCGTGGAAATCGTCGACACCCCGGAACACCTCGCCGCCTTCCTGCCCTGGCTCGAAGCCCACCTCGGCAACGAAGCCCTGGCCACCCTCGAAAAAGTCCGCATCCTTTCAGGCGGGCGGCCGCCGCCCGCCTGAAATTGGGGGGGGGGATGCCGGTTTAACCTGATTTATTCGTGATCCAATTATCCCACGAAATGATGTGGCCCGGAAGAACCTCGTTGTTTGTATGGGTCATCGTTCCCGGCCTCAGCCCCAGCGGGGCGATACATACCAGCCCAGGGCAACG
>CAITSE010000291.1 GCA_903894975.1 uncultured Lentisphaerota bacterium | reverse complement strand
TCTTCCATGGCGTGGATAAAAAGCTGATCCCGGAGGATGGCTTGCCGGCGGCGGCTGGTATCATCGCCAAGCATGTTCAGGCGATGGGCGCCTTTACCGGCTTGGGAGAACAGCAACCGGACATCGCCAAGGCGGTCCTTGCCGCCGGCGCCGAATGGAGCACGCCTCTCGGCATGTTCCAGAAAGAGAATATCCCCTACGAACTCTACGGCGGGAAAGGCTTGGACTGGATGTGCGACAACTGGGCGGCGGTCCGCAAATTCGACTCCCGACTCCTGCAAATCGTCACCTGGAACGACTACGGCGAGAATTCCAATATCGCTCCGGCCTACAACACCCGCTACACCCTGTACGACCTGACCGGTTACTTCATCCAGTGGTGGAAAACCGGCCGCGAACCCATTCCCGACCATGACAAGGTCTATCTCGTCTCCCGCAAATATCCGCCAGAGGCCAAAGTGTTCCCGTTCAAGCAGGGGCCGTATCTCGACGGGGCGATCGAGGTGGTCACGATCCTCACCCGTCCGGCCAAAGTGCGGCTGCCCGGCCGGAACGCCGAGTATGACGCGCCGGCAGGTTTCTGCCGTCGCCAGTTTCCGGTAACGCCTGGCCCGGTGGCGGCGGAACTGTGGCGCGACGGCAAGGTTGTCTTGAAACTGGAGAGCCCGGAGCCGGTCACGGAGCGGCCGCTGCGCGAGGACAATTCGATGGTCTGCTACTCCACCGAGTTTGAGCGCCACTGGAAGGCCGATTTCGGCGACGCCAAGCCGTTCCTCTGGAGTGAGTATGGCGATGTCGACGGCGATGGCCTGCCCAATGCCTTCGAGATGTACTGGTTCGGTAAATTCGGCGACATGTCCACCGCCGGGATCGCCGATCCGAAAGCGCTCACCCCCAGTGGCAAAACTGTGTTGCAGGCCTACCTCGACCAGACCGATCCGACCACCACGCCAATCCCTTATGCCGAACTGCCCCGCGAAAACCTCCTGGCGTGGTACCGCGCCGATCAGGGCGTCGGCGTCAATGACCAAGGCGAGATCTCCGAGTGGAAGGACCAGAGCGGCAACAATTGGGATTTGCAGGCCGACACCGCCAACCGCATGCCACACCTGGTGGCGAAATGCTGGAACGATCTTCCGGCACTTGAGTTCGACGGCAAGCGCAGCAGTATGCTCTGCAAGCTCCCCGACACGAACTGCGCGGCCATGACGGTCTTCGCCGTTTTCGGCGCCCGGGTCAACGAGCAGATGAGCCATGGTGCCGGGAATCGGCTGGTCTCCATTCCCACGACCACCAAGGCTGATTATGAGGGCGGCATCGCCCTCGGGGTGAGCGCCATCGGTTATGCTCCCGGCGATGTGGCGGTCATAAAAAGGGAGTTCGTCGCGGGCGAGCATCCGACCCATATCGGCCTCGGCTTCATGGTGTGCTCGCGGGATTTGAATTATCGGGACTGGACCTTTAAAGGCAAAGTGGCGGAAATTCTGGTGTATGGTTCCAGTCTG
>CAITSE010000290.1 GCA_903894975.1 uncultured Lentisphaerota bacterium | reverse complement strand
TTCCCGCCGTCCATTGGTTGCTCGACTTCTTCGCCCGCCATCAGGTGCGGGCGACCTTCTTTATTTTGGGCGAGATCGCCCGCTGGTACCCGGACCTGGTTCGCGAGGTGGCGGCAGGCGGTCATGAGATCGCCTGCCACGGATTGCATCATGTGGACATGGGGTCCTACACCCCGCAACAGTTTGCCGCCAACCTGTCCCAGGCCCGAATCCTACTGGAGGATCTGAGCGGCAAACCGGTCCGCGGCTTCCGCGCCCCGAACCTGGTGGTCGCCCCCTGGCTGGCCGGCGTCCTTAACGACCAGGGTTTTGCCTATGACTCCAGCGTGTGCCCGTCCCTGCCGTTTCGCGGCAAGTATGCGGACATGGGCGCCAGTCCCCAGCACCCCTACCAGGCCGCCGACCGGGTGCAAACGCCTGGCGCCGGACCGCTGTGGGAATTGCCGATCACCTCCATGCCGGGGCTCCGCCTGACCGCCGGCTCGGCCATCGCCACCCGTGTCTTCGGCCACTGGTGGAGCCGGTTCGCCCTCGCCTGGTGGGGCCGATCCGGCAGCGTTCATTACTACCTGCATCCGTATGAGATCTGGACCGATGACCTGCCCCGTGACCTCAAGCCGTGGGCACGCCTGATGACCCGCCGGCGCGGCCTCTATGCGCAACGCGCCCTGGACCACATCGTCACCGCCTGGAAACCACGCGGTATCCTGACCTGCGGCGAGTGCGTGGACCGTCTCAATGCCGCCAAACCGACTTCACCCTAACAAAATCTTCACGCGGAGGCGCGGAGCGCGCGGAGGAGACAGCGGTAACCGGTCAGTAAATGGAGTGCGAAGAAAATCTTTTATCGGCAAAGGTGCCCGATCAGAGCCGCGAACGAAGCGACCGCAGAGAGCGAAAGTGACCAGTCCAAAAGGAATCCACGTCTTACCTTGCGAGTGAAATTTGTCGCAAGATGCGCAAGATTTCACCACAGAGGTCACAGAGAAACACAGAGGAAAACATGAGCATAACGTCGCCTTCCTTACATTTTCCAGTTTCGTTTCTCTGTGCTCTCTGTGCCCTCTGTGGTGAAAATAATTTGGTTCCGGCGACGCCGGATTAGGGGAAGGGCGACACTTTTGACCCGTCACTAACGTTCCGGGCTCTGATGTCCGTCCCAGGGACCATCCATCGGCAACCCGGAGTTATCGCAAGCGGCTTGACTATGAATACGATAAAAAAATATTTTCTCCGCGCCTCCGCGCCTCCGCGTGAGATCGTCTTGAACGCCGGATGGTTTTTAAGGGTGGCGTCATGAGCAGCGCCTCTTGGTCTCGCCTGGACCTGAACGATGCGGCCGCCGCCCGACGCTGGGATGACCGCTGCCATGCCCTGCCCTTTCCCGGCCTCTATCACAGCACCGCCTGGAGCCGCGCCCTGCGTGCCGCCTATGGCATGCACAGTGACGGATTATGGCATGAGGACGGTCCAACCGGCCCCGGCCTGCTATCCGTGTTCCGCGTTCCCGGCCCCGGCCGCCGGTGGGTCAGCATCGCCCACGCCCCCTACGGCGGCCCGGCCCCGTTGGCCGCGACCGCCGATGCGGCGACCATCGCCGCCGCGCTGCCGCCGGCGGAACTGCTGGCCGGCGTCGCCGGCCTGACCCTGCGCATTCCCGACCCCGCCCCCGCGGACCTCGCCATGCTCGCCCCGGAAGAACGGGTCACGCTGTGGCTGGAACTGCCGGCCGACGCCGA
>CAITSE010000289.1 GCA_903894975.1 uncultured Lentisphaerota bacterium | reverse complement strand
GCCGGCAGGGGTTGAACATAATCAGATTTGAAGACATACAGCCAACCTGCATCCCGCCTTGGCAAATGTCCCGCCGGATCAGTATAGTTTCCCCTGCCCCGTGCCGCTTCCCAACGCCCCCCCCCTCCCGACCCCAAGGCCTTACGATCAAAACTACCAGGTTATCCTCCATGATTCCAAGACTGTACCGGCGCGTGGCAACGTGGCGCCTGACCTGGTTGATGCTGAGCCTGGCGGCCGTGACGGCAAACGGCGCCGAACCGCGCCCCCTGGTTGTAGGCACATTCGCAGATCCGCCCTTTGTGCAAAACCAAAACGGGAAATTGAACGGGTTCAGCGTGGAACTGTGGGAAGCCATTGCCACCCAGCTGAACCAGCCCTTCACCTGGCGGACTTATACCACGTCATCCGCATTGCTGGCGGCCGCCAAAACCGGCGCCGTGGACGTAGCCATGACCGACCTGAGCATCACCAGCGATCGCTGCTCCGTCGTGGACTTCAGCCAACCCTACTTTGAGAGTGGGCTGCGCGTGATGTTGACGGAGCGTCGCCAAACCGGAATCCTCCGGTTGTGGCACACCCTGCGGGATGCCGGCCACGTGCTCTTTTATGCCCAGGCACTGCTGGTGATCATAATCATCAGCCTGATAGTGATGCTTCTGGAGCGGAGATTCAACCGCGAATTCCCGCAGACACATCCCGAAGCGTTCGCCGAGTCCCTCTACCATGTGGTCTCGGTCCTGTTGCAGGG
Source organism: uncultured Lentisphaerota bacterium (assembly GCA_903894975.1). Lineage (GTDB taxonomy): Bacteria > Verrucomicrobiota > Lentisphaeria > Oligosphaerales > CAITYL01 > CAITSE01. Next base: position 9,296 of record CAITSE010000289.1, on the reverse strand, counting down.
AAAAACCACCCATGCGCCGGTCCCCGGCATCTGGGGACGATTGCTAGCCGTGTTCTGGATGGCGTGCGGCGTAACCGTGGTATCCTATGTGACGGCCACGGTGTCCAGCGAGATGACGGCAATCACGCTGCGCGGGAAAATCTACGGTCCCGCCGACCTGACGAACCAGGTCGTCGCCACCCTGCCGGGAACCATGTCGGAGCAGTTCCTGCAAAAAATGCACATTGCGAGCCAGGCCTATCCCGACCTGGACACCGCCGTAACGGCGCTGTGCCAGCACCGGATCGATGCCATCGTGTACGACGCGCCGGTCCTGGAAAACTACGACCAGCGTCACCCGGAATTGCCCATCACCGTGATGGGCCCGGTCTTCGGCCGGCACAACTACGGCATCGTCTTCCCCCCCGGCAGCCCCCTGCGCAACGCGGTCGACACCGAATTGCTCCGCATGCAGGAAAACGGAGCCTACGACCTCCTGCGCACAACCTGGTTCGGGAATACCCGGGAATAGACCGGTGGGAATAAATCGGGCCAGGCGGGGAACGGGCGGTCAAGGTCAGGAAATTGAGACCCCGTCATACCCATGCCGGCGGATACATGCGAGCCAGCGCGTCTTATCGGCGGCGTCGGCCTCCTTCCAGGCGGGGTCATCCAGCGCGGCGCGGCCGACCCGCGCCGCCTTAGCCCGGCCCATGGCGTGGAAGGGCATAAGTTCAATCTGGCGGATGGCGGCGCAACTCCGCCCGAGCCGCGCGATCTCCGCCAGGTGCGCCTCGCCGTCGTTCACGCCAGGCACCAGAGGACAGCGCAAAATAACCTGCGCGCCAAGCTGTTGTAATAATTCCAGGTTGGCGGTGATGGTCCGGTTCGAGACGCCGGTCAACTGCCGGTGCAGCTCTTCCCCTGTCGCCTTGCAGTCATAGAGGAAAAGATCGGTTACGGGAGCCACTTCCCGGAGGCGATCGGCATCGACCAACCCGCTGGTTTCAAGACAGGTATGGATGCCGCGCTCCTTCGCCGCCGCCAGCAGCGCCCGGGTGAACGCAAACTGGGCCAGCGGTTCACCGCCGGAAAGCGTCAACCCGCCGCCGGAGCCGTCGTAAAAAGCGCGGTCTTTCTCCACCACCGCCATCACCTCCGCCACGGTCATCCGCCGCCCCTTGATCTCCAGCGCCCCCGCGGGGCAGGCGGCAACGCAACGGCCGCAGGCCGTGCAGTGCGCCCGATCGATCTCATGCCGGCCATCGTTCACCGAGTGGCAATGCTGCGGGCAGACGGCCACGCAGGCGCCGCAACCAGTGCAGCGCTCTTGAAGAAAATACAGCTCGGGCGCGAACGCCTGCGACTCCGGGTTGTGGCACCACCGACAGCGCAACGGACAGCCTTTCAGGAAGACCGTGGTGCGGATGCCCGGCCCGTCGTGCAACGAGCAGCGGAAAAGGTCGAGAATGATGCCGGAGTTCATTTGGCGTTCGGCATGGGTAAGGGCGCGGCGGCGGCCGTGGTGGCGGTGGCGGCAACCGGCGCGGCCGACTTTTCATCCCGGTAAAGCAAGTCCTGCCCGATGCGCCCTTCCCCGGTCAGGATCTGCCCTTTTTTCTGATAAACCCGGACGTAATCCACCTCAAAGGCCTGGGGGAAAAGTTTTTCCTCAATGCCATGGCGTCCGGCCCACTGGCCGCCGACGCTGAGGTTCAGCAGGACGTGGGCGTAGGGCGCCGGCTTCCCGTTGCCCAGCACCCAGTTATACTTGACGGTCAAAAGCTTTTTCCCATCCACAAACCAGGTCACCGTGTCGTCCGTATCCCAAAGCAAGGCATAGAGATGAAATGCCTCCGGGAACTTGAACGGCGCGTAATAATATCCGCCCGAACCCTTTCCCTTGAAGGTGGGGTCGGCAAAGACCTGAGTCCCGTTCCAGGGATTGGCCTCCCCTTTTTTCGGCCGTGACACCGCGCCGATGTGGAGCATGTCGGGCCGGTCGTCCTTGCCGTTGTTGACGAATTCCAGGATGTCGATCTCGGGCGGCCAGGAGGTTTTGCCATCCGGCCCGGCGTCACTGTTCAGCCAGAAAGCGGGCCACACGCCCAAGGCGCCGGGCATCTTGGCGCGGATCTCGTAGTACCCGTACTTGAACGTCACCTTGGAACGGATCATGCCCGACTCGTACTGGAAGCGTGGCTGGCCGGGATGGTCTTTCCGGATGGCGGTCAGATTCAGGCAGGTTCCGGTCAAAACGTGATTGCCGTTCTCCCGGAAGAGCTGGCGTTCGTCGTTGAGGGTGTCGAGCATGCCCTTGTTGTAGATGTAGCGGGTCCACCACTTGCCGAGATCCAGCCGGGTGTCGTTGAATTCATCGCCAAACACCTTGACGTAGCCGCCGGGAACATAGGGGCTGTCGGAGGCGGCCTTTGTGGCGGGCGTGGCGCAGCCGGCGGCGGCCAGGAGCAGACTGGCGGTCAGGAAGCGAACGAATTTCATCAGAACTCCCCGTGGTGAAAAATTCACTTGATCCACTTGTAGCAACGTGGTTGCACCACGTTCCCGCGACGTTGTCAAAAACCGCGACATGGAACCTTCCCCTCAGTCGGGCATACGCGTCACCTTAAGAACCATAACGTTCTAGAAAAACGAACGTTGAACATCGAACATTGAACGTCCAACGTTCGATGTTGAATGTTCGACGTTCAATTTATTCCTTAATCAGCTTCAATACAGCGTCCGTTTCAGGATTTCCTGCTGGATGAACGGTTCCAGGTCGATGAACCGCGCCGACCAGCCGCCCAGGCGGACCAGGACATGCCCGTACTTCTCCGGCTCCCGGAGCGCAGCCTCCAGGTCATCGCGGTTGACGACAGTAATCGTCGCATGCATGCCGCCCTTGGCAAAATAGACCTTGAACAAGGCTTCGAGCTTCGAACGAGAGCCGTTGAAGAATTCGCGCGAGACCTTGAAGTTCGTCGTGGCGCCGCCGTTGGCGGGATCGACTTTGGCCACAGAATTGAAGAGGGCGGTGATGCCGTTTTTATCGAAACCAGCGGTGGGGGAATTGCCGATGGCGAACGCTTCGCCGGCGCGGCGGCCGTCGGCGGAGGCCCCGCACTGGCGCCCCATGCCATAGCCGCCGGGATTAACGCTGCTGATGATGAAGAAATCCAAGCCGACACGGGCGCCCGCCTCCTTCGCCGCGGTGTTCATGAAGCGCCACATCTCCACCAGGATCCGGTCAGCCTCGTCTTGATCATTGCCGAACTTGGGCGCAGCCAAGAGTTTTTTCCGAAGATCCTCGCGGCCGGCAAAATCGGAATCGAGCGCAGCCACCAGTTCCGGCAGGGTGATCTCCTTGTCTTCAAAGACCAGTTTCCGGATGGCGGTCAGGGAATCGGCGGCATTGGTGAAGCCGTGCCCCATTTCGCAGGCGCCGTTGTAGCGCACACCGCCGTCCAGCAGCGCCCGGCCGCGGGCCACGCAGTCATCCGTCAGCAGGCTGGCAAAGAGGAACGCATTGTTCTTCGCATGGGTGTCGCAGACGGCCTTGTAGGTCCGGGCGGCCATGTCCGCCGCGAAACGGACTTGGTGCTGGAATGCGGCATACAGATCCTCATAGGTGGCGAACGACGTCACCGCACCCGTCCGCGGGCCGATGGGCTGCCCGTCGCAGGTCATGCCGTCGTGCAGCGCCGCCTCCAAGGTTTTGGGAACGCTCCAGCCGCTGTCCAGGATGCTCGGGCTGCACCCGGCCAGCATGTATTCGCCGCAGCCGAAGGGATGGTAGCGCTGCGCCGTAGTCTCGGAAACGCCCAGGCTTTGGGCCACGCCCGGAATCACCACGTCGTCGTTGTAGAGCATGGGGTAAACGCCGGTCTCGCCAATGACGTCGAAGGCGCGATGCAGCAGTTCCGGGTTCTGGCCTTCATAAAAGCGGAGCGTGAGCTGGGGCGTGACCTGCCGGTGCCGGCGCGTCGCCTCCATCGCCGCCAGGGCGAAACGGTCGGCGTTGGCCTCGTTCCGGCGGCCCTTGCCGCCGATCATCAGGCGGCAGACCGCCGTCTCCCCGGTCTCGGCAAAACGGCGCCAGAGGGCGAGCAGAAGCTCCATCGCCTCGTCTTCGGTGATGACGCCTTGGTCCAAATCACGGGCGTAGAAATCGCCGAGTGCCCCGTCGATCCGCCAGCCGTCCATGTGCTTCATGCAGGCGACCAGGGTGTAAAGCCAGTACAACTGGACCGCCTCGCGGAAAGTCCGGGGCGCGTGTTCGGGCAGGCCGGACAAAATCTGCGCAAGTTGTTCGAAACGGGCATGCTCAGCCGCGTCCGCGGTCGCGGCGGCCAGACCGCGCGCCTGCCGTTCATAGTGGCGGCAGACATCCACAAAGACATCGAGAGCAATGCGGAGCCCTTCCAGAAACTCCGGATCGCCGGCCCCGCCCGCGGCAACCTCGCGGCGGCGCGCCTCGACGTCCGCGATCAACCCCGGAATCCCCCGTTGCAGCAGCCGGTCCAGGTCCGGCGCCACGCCGAACCCGACGCTGGTACCGGCAATCTGCGCGTGCCCGCCGGAAAGGGTCCGGATTTCCTCGTCCTGATTCCACCGTGCCTTCACCTTGGTGACGCTACATTCGTTCTCCCAGAAATCCGCCACCTGATTCAGGACATCCTTTTCCGCCGCGGTTTTGCCGAACTTCTCCGGCGAGGAAAAATTGACGATATAGCCGCCCTGCTTCCCCTCCTCTTTCCGGCCCGTACGCCAGCCGGGATACGCGGCCCACCAAATCGTGCCGAGATAGACCATGATGTCGTCCGGCCGACGCCCGGCGATCCGGTCATCAGGACGGAGATCGCCGAGAATGGCCGGGAACTGGGTTTTCAGGCACATCGCCTCGCGCATCGCGAAGTGCGCCGTCTGGTGCCGCTGGTACGCCTCGGTGAACGCCACCGCCTGCACGACGGCGGGACTCATGCCGCTGAGAGTGATTCCGTTCCACATCTTGATGGACATAGTCAAAATCCCTAGTTAAAATGTTCTATGATGATATTATATTTCAGTCATATAAGGAAAACAACTGTATTGATATGAACTATATTGATATTTGATCTACGCCTTTGATTCCGGCCGGCGGCGGAGCCGTCCCCGGGAACGCCGATCTCCTGATCGGCTCTTCTCAACTCCCACACGAATTATCCAGGCCAAATCATGTCCCCATCTCAGCCAAATTACCCGGAAGTTCTCCGGCCGCAACTGCGTCCCGACGGGCCGCGGGCCTGGGTCAGCATCAAAGCCATGCCCGGCCTGGACTCGTACCCGGAGCACCGGCACGAAGGCGTATGGGAGCTGGTCTATGTAAGCAAAGGGCCGATGATCCACCTGATCAACGGCGAGCGGCTACGCCAGGAAAGGGGCGCCCTCACCCTGGTCCGGGAACAGGACTGCCACGGCATGGAGGGGCGCGACACGGAGCACGTCAACATCGTCATCTCCTCCACCTATTGGCCGGCCATGCGCGGCCCCGTGCCCCGGCCAGGCGACCGACTGGCACGGATTCTGGACGGGCCCGGAATCATCACCGGCCAGGTGCCGGCCGGCGAACAGGAAGAGTTCGACCGGCGCCTGAAACACCTGTTTTTTCACCAGGGTACGGAATACGAGACCCTGCTGTTCTGCGCCTTTTTCTACGACCTGCTGGCGCGGTACATGATCCAACCCGCGGAGACCCGGGAACACCCGGAGCTTCCCGCGTGGCTGGAACGGTGCCTGGACTACTTTGACCTCAATCCCGACCAGCCGGTTTCCATCGCCCGGGTGGTGGAATTGTGCGGCAAGACCCAGGAGCACGTCACCCGCAGCTTCCGCCAGTATCTGGGCCTGACCCCGTCGGCCTTTGTCAACGCCCGGCGGTTGAAGCAGGCGGAACGGCTGTTGAGCAGTTCGGACCTGCCAGTGAAGGCCGTGGGGCCGCGGGCGGGCTTTTCCAGTGCGGCGTACTTTTTCCGCCTGTTCCGACGGCAGTTCGGCATGTCCCCGCAGGAATGCCGGACCCGCCACGCGCGGCTGCATTGAACCCTTTTTGAACAGAAGCTCACGAAGAACACGAAGTTATATCAACGTTTTGCCGGTCACCCTGCCATCTGGAGCCCCGGCGGGGCGGTAGTGGGGTCAAACTAGGCGCGGGTGCCAATTATGCCGCCCCCTCCGGAGGCTGAAAATCTTTATCTACTTCATGACCGGGGGCTTACGCCCCCGGCTACTCACTGCCGCCCCGCCGGGGCTTCCGAGAGGACGCCGATTCCGTTTTTTTCGCGGGCAAATCCGGCCGGAACTTCATCCAAATCCATGCTTGTGTTTCTTTGTGCCCTTTTGTGACGGACACTCCGGCGTTGGCGCCGTTCCACACCGCAAAAAACCCGGCCTGACGCGGGTGCGTCAAAACCGGGTTTTCGGTGCCCGTCCGGATTGGGAGGGGCGACAGGGCGGGAAAGGCTCAGGCCTTCTTCGCCAGCTTGGCCGGATGCCGGAGCATCTGGCGGATCTTCTGGTCGTTGAGCTTGGCGATCTCGGTGTCGGCCACGCCCAGTGCGGCCAGACGGCGCTTCTGCACCTTCACCCGCTGACGGCGTTTGCCGGCGGACTTGGTGGGCGTGCGCGGGACCTTGTAACGGCGTTGCGGGCTTGACTGTGCCATGGCTCAATCCTCCGTCGGGTTCAGGTTTGCGTCTACGTAAATCAACCCGGGCGGCGCCCGGCTGGCGGAACTCAAAAACGGAGGAATACTATATGTCTTTTCGACAGATTGTCCATCCTCCCATTCTCTGCCACCGGAATCGCCCGTTGCAAGGGCGCTTGTGGGGGCGGCGGGATTTGATCCGTCAGATCTGACCGATCTGACTGATCCGCCACAGACCCACAGACCCACAGACCCACAGACCCACAGACCCACAGACCCACAGACCATGCGCCTGCGCCTCATCGCCTGCAATGTCTTCCTTCGCGAAGCCTGCCACTGCCTCGTCCGCTCCCCCAATGTGGTGGATGTCGAGTTCCTGGACATCGGTCTACATGTCCGCAGCGAAGAACTGCGCAAGGTGCTCCAGGAACGGATCGACGCGGAGACCACCGCCGCCCGGCACGAGGCGATCCTGCTGCTGTACGGCGTTTGCGGCAATTCCGCCGTCGGCCTGACCGCCCGGCAGGTGCCGCTGATACTGCCGCGGGCCCATGACTGCGCCACCATCCTGCTCGGCTCCAAAGGGGAATTCCGCAAACATTTCGAGCACGCGCCCAGCACCCCGTTCAGTTCGCGGGGGTACATGGAACGCGGCGATTATTTCCTGCGGACCCTGCCGGGCGACGGCTCCACCCCGCCCGGCGACGAGTACGCCGCCTACGTCAAGGAGTACGGCGAGGAGAATGCCCGCTACATCTGGGACTCGCTCCACCCAAAGCCAGAAGGCGAGGCCGGCAGCCGCGCCATTTTCATCGACGTCCCGGAAACCCGCAAACCCGGCTTGGCGGAAGAGTTCCGGGCCAAAGCCGCGGCCGAGGGTAAGGAATATGTGGAACTGCCCGGCTCGGTTCGCCTGATCCAAAACCTGGTGGACGGACAGTGGCACCCCGACGAATTCCTGGTCGTCCCCCCCGGCCAGACCGTAGCCGGCATCTACGACTGGGAAGAAATCGTCCGCGCCAAGCCGGCCGAAGGCCAACCCGGCTGATTCACAGGAACCACGAATTCATTGAACAGAAGGTCGCGAAGGTCACAAAGGGGTTGCAGCGCAATTTCTTCGCGTTCTTCGCGAGCTTCTGTTCAAAAAATCGTTTGCGGGGCTTGTCACACGCCGGGGTTCGGCCGCCAAATCAAGCTGGCGGCCCCCGACTTACTTTGCCGGGCTGACTTCCGCTTGCCGGGCGAGCATTTCGCGGACGTGCTCCCGAGCCGTGGCGGAGTCGGCGTCGGCGCCCAGCATCCGGGTCAGTTCCTCTTCGCGGCCGGCGGCATCCAGACGTTCCATGGCGGCATGGGTGCGACCGTCTTTGACCTGCTTGGTCACACGATAATGCCAAGCGCCGGCGGCGGCAATCTGCGGCAGATGGGAAATGCACAGGACCTGGTGATGCCGGGCGATGGCCGCCATTTCTTCGGCGACCATGACGGCGACGCGGCCGCCGATGTTGGCGTCGACCTCGTCAAAGACCAGGATCGGCACGCGGTCGGCCTGGCTGAGCACGGTCTTGACCGCGAGCATGACCCGGGCCATCTCGCCGGAACTGGCGATCTGACGCAGGGGCTGTTCCGGCTCGCCGGGGTTCGGGGCGAAAAGAAATTCCGCGGCGTCAGTGCCGCCGGGGCCGGGCTCGGCGTCCTTGAGGCGTACGGAGAAGCGGGCCTGGGCGAACCCGAGCCGTTGCAGCTTGCCGGTGATGGCCTTGCCCAGCTTCGTGGCGGCCGTGGTGCGTTTGGTGTGCAGGGCGCGGCAGCTTTCCAGGTGCGCGACCTCCAGCTTCCGGCAGAGCGCGGCCTGTTCGTCCAGGCGGGCCTGACGCTGTTCGGCGGAATTCAGCCGGGCGCGCAGGGTCTCGGCGGTCTTGAGCACATTCTCCAGCTCCGGGCCATGCCGGCGCCGGAGTTTCTGGAGCAGGGCCAGCCGTTCTTCGAGCCGGGCGAGTTCTCCCTCGTCCAGTTCCAGGCCGCCGGCATAGTCTTCCAGATCCGAACTGAGTTCTTCAAGCTGACTGACGACGGTTTCGAGCCGTTCCCGGAACGCGGCGCCTTTGGCGGCGTCCACGGCCTCGATGTCCTGGAGGAGACGGAGAATGGCGCGGAGCGGTTCGACCGCAGCGGTTTCGCCCTCGGTCAGCCCCTGGCGCGCGGCGTTGGCAGCCTCCAACAACGCGCGACAGTGGGCGGCCACGGCGTGGCGCTGGGAGAGCGTGGCGTCTTCTTCGAGATTGATGGCGGCCTTGTCGATCTCCTGAAGCTGGAACCGGCAGAATTCCTCTTCCTGCGACGACAGGTGTTCGCCGGCGAGCCGGTCCTTTTCGCGGCGCGCCGCGGCGAGTAGTTCCCAGGCCGCGCGGCAGGCCTCCGCCTCGTCCGCGCCGCCGGCCGCCTCGTCCAGGAGCGCGAGCTGGGTTCGCGCCTGCAGAAGCGACTGGTGGTCATGCGGGCCGTGAATATCCACCAGCAGGTCGCCGAGGCGCGCCAGAACCTGGAGGGTGACGGGGGCGCCGTTGATAAAGCTGCGGGTGCCGGAGGCGGTGATGGTGCGGCGGATCAGCAATTCGCCGTCGTCGCCGGCGGG
>CAITSE010000288.1 GCA_903894975.1 uncultured Lentisphaerota bacterium | reverse complement strand
TCCCCGTGCCCCCGTGCCTCCGTGAGAGAAATCCCTCCGTCCTGTTCGCGTTCATTCGCGGATAACCAAAAACCGTCCGCCAAGGAGTTGCTTTTTCAACCGCGAATGAACGCGAATGAACACGAATGGGAGGATCGTTTCTCTGTCCCTAGTTTCACCCCCGCGTCCGCCGGTCGGCTTTCAACATGCCGCAGCCGGCGGCCACGTCGACGCCGCGGCGTTGACGGAACGTGCAGGGAAACCCGGCATCCAGCAGGATCTTTTGGAAGGCATGGCCGGCCTTGCTGGCCGTGCCGGTGAATCCGCCGGTCGGGTTGAGCGGGATCAGGTTGATGTGGGTGTCGATGCCGGCTAACAACCTGGCCAGGCGCGCGGCGGTGGCCGGCGAATCGTTTTTCCCGGCGATCAGGATCCACTCGAAAAAGATCCGCTTGCCGGTGAGCGCGCCGTATTGCCGGCAGGCGTCGAGCAACACGGTTAGAGGCCAGCGCTGGCTGACCGGCACCAGTGCGGCGCGTTCCTTTTCCGTCGAGCCATGCAGGCTCACCGCCAGCCGGTAGGGTTGTTGCTCATGGGCCAGGCGCAGGATGCCGGGCGCCACCCCCACCGTGCTGATGGCGATTTTCGACGGGCCGATGCCGATGCCGCGGACGTCGGAGATGATGTTGAGCGCGTGGAGCACGGCGTCGAGGTTGTGGAGCGGTTCGCCCATGCCCATCATGACGAGGTTGCGCAGGCGCTTGTCGGGGTGGTCGTGGTGGAGGACGCGGCGGCAGTGCAGGACCTGGGCCACGATTTCATCGGGCCGCAGGTGGCGGACAAAACCCATCTGGCCGGTGGCGCAAAACACGCAGCCCATCGCGCAGCCGACCTGGGTGCTCACGCACACGGTTTGCCGCCCGTCGTAGCCCATCAGCACCGTCTCGATGGTTTGGCCGTCACGCAGACGCAGCAGGAACTTGCGGGTGAGGCCGTCGGCGCTGCGGATTTCATCGGCCACTTCCGGGGCATCGAGGAAGAACGCCTTCCCCGCGCCCACCGCCTGATCGGCCCAGCGTTGCAGCGGTGGCGAGAACCTGTGATCCGCCAGATCCAGGGCGCCCTCGTGATACAAAGCGCGCCAGAGGGCCTTGGCGTGATGGGCGATCACGCCGTCCTTGGCCAGCATCTCCACCAGTTCGGCAAATCCAAGGTCATGCAACGAGCGCGGCGTGGCGGCGGGCATGCCGGAAACGGATGGGATTTTTGATTTCACGGGTTGGATCGGACGGGGGGGGATAGATACGGGGTGAGGGCGCGAATGGGGAGAATGGGGGGATTATACCATGCCGGCATCCGGGCGGCAAGGAATTTCGGATTTGCGATTTTGGATTTTGAATTTCTCTCACGGAGGCACGGGGGCACGGAGAGGAATGGCGTGGTTTGGCAAACGGACAAAAACGGATTCAGAGATTTCCCCGTGCCCTCCGTGAGAGAAATCCCTCCGTCCTATTTGCGTTCATTCGCGTTCATTCGTGGATAACCAAAAACCGTCCGCCAAGGAGTTGCTTTTCAACCGCTAATGAACGCGAATGCACGCGAATGGGAGGATCGTTTCTTTGTGCCTGGCCCCCCCAATGGCATCGATCCCGCCAAACTGCTTATTTTACAATATGAGATCATTTGCGGAGGTGTGGCGGCGGGCGCGGGGTTGGTGGCGGCGGGGAAAGCCCTTTCCTCCCGCATGGTCATGGTCAACCGGCGGAACAGGGATTAGGTTACCCCATGACGCCGGGTGGGTTGGGATATCGCACCGTTTCGGCGGCAACGAAGCAGGTACCGGCAGGTTCGCATGGCCAGCAGTGATGCAATTGAAAATATTGAGGTGAACCACGGCGAGTCCGTGGTCAAGGGTGCGCCCAACACCGGGCCGCAGTTCACGTTCCTCCAGCCGCTCGTCCAGCGGGTGCGGACGCCGCCGGTGGCGCCCCTGCCGCAGCAGGAATTGGACTGGCGCTCCGGCGTGGTGGTGCGTTCGCCAAACTGGATGGGCGATTGTCTGATCGCGTTGCCGGCGTTGTACAAACTCCGGAGGCTTCTGCCGCCCACCAAGGGGCTGTTCGTGCTGTGCAAGCATCGCTTGGCCCCGCTTTGGCGGTCGGTGTCCTGGGTGGATAAGGTGGTGCCGTTCCGCGGGGGGCGGACGGCCGGGGCCTCGGCCGATGCCATTCGCGCACTGAACCCTGGTGTTGCCTTGGTTCTGCCCAATTCTTTCGGCGCCGCCTTTGATCTTTGGAACCTGGGCATTCCCTTGCGGGTGGGGCGCAGCGGGCGCTGGCGCCGGATGATGCTGACGCACACCCTGCCGCCGCTCTGGCACACGATGCATCCCGGGCTTTGCCATCAGCTTTCCGAATCGCTGGAACTGGTTTCTCTGTTCGGCGAGGTCGCCTGGGATGCCGAGTGCCCGCCGCTGCAGGTTCCGGTTTCGCCCGCAGTTCTGGCCAAGTTCGGGCTGCCGCCGCCGGAAGAGGCGGAGGCGAAGCCGTTGCTGGCGTTGGCCCCCGGCGCGGCTTTCGGCGTGGCCAAGCAGTGGTCGCCGGCCGGATTCCGGGCCGTGGCCCGCTGGTGGACGGAGCAGGGCGGCATTGCCGTGGCGCTGGGGACGAAAAAAGAGGCGCGCACCTGCGCCGAGGTGGCCGAGGGCAACCCCGCCTGTCTGAACCTGGCCGGGCGTACCAGCGTCCGGGAACTGATGCAGGTTCTGGCGTCCTGCCGTCTCGCCGCCGCCAATGACAGCGGCATCCTTCACCTGGCCTCCGCCCTGGGTGTGCCCGGCGTGGGCATTTACGGCTGTACCGATCCCGTGGGCACCGGGCCGCTTGGCGGCAACTGGGTCGTACTCATGGAAAAACTCGGGTGCGCGCCCTGTTTCCAGCGGACTTGCCAGCTCACCGCCGCCGACTGTCTGGGGTTACGCCAGATTCCCGCCGCGCTGGTTTGCGAGGCGCTGGAGTTTGTCTTGAAAAACACACCGGCACGCCGGACGGAGGACTCGCCATGATACGGGAACGGAGATGTCTGCGCCAAGTTACGATCGCGGTCGCCATGCTTCTTCTGGCCGGCCTGACACACCTGGCGTCCGCCATCACGGGCGGGGAGGATGAATTGACTCTGCGAGTGCTCGATCTCGCCCGCGCCGGCGGTTCGCCGGCGCCGGCGGCGGCCGTGGCTGCGGCCCTGCGCGAGGCCGATCCCGCGGGGGCGGACCGCTGGATGGCGGTGGAGACGGTTCTGGGCAACGGTTCCTGGACGGACGTGCGCCCGGAACTAGAACGGCGGCTCATGCCGTTCGGCATCACCTGCCCGTCCGCGGCTGAAGGGGAGGCGGCCATGGACGCCGTGCTCACGGCGGCGAAAGGATTGCAGGCCCGGCTCTCCCCGGAGGCCCGGACGCGGCTGACCGTTCGCCTGTTGGAAGTGCAGTGGAAAACGACGCAGACGCCGGCCGTGCGCAACCGGATGCTTGCCACGATCTTCCGCGCCATGGGCAATACGAAGGAGATCATCGCCGTGAAGGGATATATCCGGGGTTGGCTCAAGGGCATGCCGGACGACCGGGTGCTGGCGCAGCTTGATGCCGGGTTGGGAAAAATCCTCCAGGATCAGGAACGCCGTCTCAAGCTGGAACAGGAAGGCACGGACATCCTGGAACAGGCCAAGCAGCAACTGGCCAAACTCAAGAAGATTCTGGAACCGGACACGTATTTTGAACGGCGCAAGCTCCAGGCCATGCCGCCTGCCGACATGAGGGTGCTGCTCGATGAAAAGGCCGCGCTGGAGAAAAAGATTTCCGATGGCCATGAACGGCTGAATCAGGCGTATGCGATTCCCGAAGCCAAGGAGGAACTGACCGCGCTGGCGCGGGAGTTCGGCCTGGGCGCTAAACCGGGGGCCGCGCCCACCAAGGAAGGTGCCCAATGAAATTGATCTCTACCCCGGCGTTACGTTGGGTTGCGCCATGCCTGGCCGCCCTCTTTCTGCTGCTGACCGGATGCTCCGACGTGCGCTTGGTCCGGCGCGTCCAGGCCACTATGCCCGACGGGCGCACGACCTTGGATCGCGCCTACGCAGAACTGCTCGAAAACCCGCGCTGGGAACGTGTCATCCAGGAGCCCGACGCCTTTGTCCGCGTCACCGGCAGCCTCAAGGGTGGCGGCCCGGATTTGGAAGTGTATTACACGACCGAGGGCGAGCCGCCGCGGCTGGCCTGGTTTGTCAGCGCGGGCCGGCGCCAGCCCGGGACCGAATTCCCCGCCTGGCTGCGGGAGCGGCAACTGAACCGGATTCTCAAGGAAAAGGGCGGGTGAGCCGCGCCGCTGTCACCCCGGCCCGGGAAAAGCGAACAGAAAGTGGATCTTTGCATGAATGTTCCCCCCAACATGCTTTGCTGGCCGTTGCGTGGCAAAGGGTTTGAGTGCCTCGGGCAGGGCCGCCGGCCGGAAAGCTGGCCCGTGCCGGAGCCGGGCGACGATCAGCTCCTGGTCCGCATCGACGCCATCGGCCTCTGTTTTTCCGACGTCAAGCTGATCCGCGCCGGCGAGGAGCATCCTCGCGTTATTTCCAAAAACCTGGCCCAGGATCCCGTCATTCCCGGGCATGAGGCGGTCATGACCGTGGTCAAGGCCGGCCGCCGTGTGGCGGACGCGTTCCAACCCGGCCGCCGGTTCATCATCCAGGCCGACATTTATGTCAAGGGCGTCGGGCTGGCCTACGGGTATGCCATCAACGGCGGCATGGCCCAGTACAGCATCCTCGACCAGCGCGTGCTGGCGGGCGACGAGGGTTGCTATCTGCTGCCGCTGGCGGAGCAGGTGCCCGCGGCCGTGGCGGCCCTGATCGAGCCCTGGACCTGCGTCATCGCCAGTTACATGATCGAGCCCCGCGCCGCTCCGGTCGCCGGAGGCCGGATGCTGGTGGCCATGGAACCGGGCGAGGCGACCGTCTACGGTTTCGGCGCCGGTCTCGCCCCGGCGGCGCCGGCCAGGGTCGAGTGCCTGAACGTCAACGCCGCCACCCGCCGGAACTTGGAACAGATCTTTCCCGGTGCGGAGTTTGCGGAACTGCGGGAAACCCCCTGCGGCCAAGCCTACGACGACATCGCCCTCTGCGGTATCCGCACCCGCGCCCTGGGTGAGACGCTCGGCAAGCTGGCGGCGGTCAACGGCGTGGTCAGCTTGCTCGGCGACCAACCCTGCGAGCCCTGGTTCTTTGATGTCGGCAGCATTCATTACAAGGGCTGGTTCTATCAGGGCGCCGCGGGCGCGGACATTGCCGCCGCCTACGGACGCAACGTGCGTTCGGCCTTGAAAAAAGGCGGCGCCTGCTGGCTCCCCGGCGGCGCCGGGGCCATGGGGCAGATGCATACCCAGCTTGCCGTGGACAATCCCGACGGCCCGGCCCGCGTGCTGGTCACCGACCTGGACTCCACGCGGATCCGCAAGGTGATGGAACTGCTTGGTCCCGCCGCCCGCCGCCGCGGCCTCGAGTTCAAGGCGTTGAACCCGAAGGACTTTTCCTCGGACGTCGCCTTCATGCAGGCTGTCCGTTCGTTTGCCCCGGACGGGTTTGACGACATTGTCATGCTGGTGCCCGTGCCCGCCGTCATCGCCGGGGCGGCGCCGCTGCTGGGTCGGGACGGCCTGATGAACATCTTCGCCGGCATCCCGGCTGGCAAAGAGGCGTTGCTGGACACGGCGGCCGTGGCCCGTCACGGCGCCCGGTTCATCGGCTCCAGCGGCAGCCGCACCGCCCATCTCCGCCACACGTTGAACCTGGCCGAGTCCGGGAAATTGAATCCGACCACCGCGCTGGCCGCCGTCGGCGGCATGAACAGTTTGTGGGAGGGGATCAATGGCGTGGCCGAGGCGCGCTTTGCCGGCAAGACCGTGATCTTCCCGAACTGCCCGGACCTGCCGCTCACCGCCGTCGAGGATCTGCCGAAACTGGTGCCGGGCATCGAGGAGACCTTCGCCGCCGACGGCAGCTACACCCTCCAGACCGAAACCCTGCTCCTGAGCAAGTTCGGCGGGTGAAATACTTGCCGGCTTTGACGGCAAGTCAGGCCTTCCGATTCTGGCGATGGTCCGGCAAGCTCGTTAGCGCTTATGTCACGCCCCAGACCATGTGCGACCGCTCCGCAGGGGTATGAGGACAATATAATGTAATGCCTCAGTTACGGGAGGGATTTTTGCCGCAGATTTTTTTTGCGTTTTATCTTGTATTTTATATTGGATACAATATATTTCATTTTTATGAAGACATACACACCGAAGCAAGAGTTTCTCAAACAGGTCCGACGGAGCTGGCCGGTGGCCAAGGGGTCGCTGCGCGAGGTGCGCAAAAGTTGTTCGCAGCCAGGGTGCAAGGCTTGCGCGGAGGGGGTAAAGCATCCGGCCTGGCTGTTCACCTACCGCAAGGATGGGAAGCTGCATTCGTT
>CAITSE010000287.1 GCA_903894975.1 uncultured Lentisphaerota bacterium | reverse complement strand
GGGGTGTCGGGGGATGGGAGGACGCCATCCCCTGACTTTTCGTCCGGAGTCTACCCGATTACACTTTTCCGGGGAGGCATTACACTACGGGTGTAGCCGGTGCGGCCGCGGGGCGGTCCGGTTGCCGGGAGATGCGAGGCGATGAACGATCCATTTCGAAAACTGGAACGTTTGGCCGGGTGGCTGGCGGCGTTAGGGGTGCTGGTTTTGGCGGTCGGGTGCGGGCGGGAGACCGCGGTGAACCGGCTGCCGGGCTATGTCGAGGGTGAGTGGGTGTATGTGGCCGCGCCGGTGGCGGGGACGCTGGCGGAACTGAACGTGCGCCGTGGCGACACGGTGGCGGCGGGCGCGGCGTTGTTCCGGCTCTCTCCCGAACCGGAGGAGCTGGTCTGGCGCGAGGCGTCGGAACGGCTGCGCCAGGCCGCGGCCCGGCTGGCGGATTTGCGCAAGGGTGTACGGCCATCGGAACGTGCGGAACTGGAGGCGCGCCTGGAGCAGGCCCGGGCCGCGGCCCGGTTCAGCCTGGCGGAACAGGAGCGCGTGGAGAAGCTGGCTGGGCAAGGCGCGGCGACCCTCTCCGACCGCGATCAGATCCGGACTCTGCGCGACCATGACCGGGCGCAGATCACGGCGTTGGAGGCGCAACTGGTGACCTCCGGTCTAGGCGGTCGCGAGGATGCGGTCCGCGCCGCCGAGGCTGAAGTCGAAGCGGCGACGGCCGCCGTGGCGCAGGCGGACTGGCGGCGGGCGCAGAAACGGCAGGCGGCGCCGGCGGCAGGCGGGGTGCATGACACCCTGTTCCGGGTCGGCGAATGGGTGCCGGCGGGCGCGCCGGTCGTGGCCCTGCTGCCGCCGGCGAACGTGAAGGTTCGGGTGTTTGTCCCCGAGCCGCTGGCGGCGACGCTGAAACCGGGGCAGGCCGTCCGGGTAACGGCCGACGGCCTGGCGCCGCGGCCGGCGACGGTTGCCTTTGTCTCCGACCGCGCCGAATTCACGCCGCCCGTGCTCTACAGCCGCGACAATCGCGCCAAACTCGTCTTCCTGGTCGAAGCCCGGTTCGCCGATGGCGCCGCCGCCGCGGCGGCGCCAATGTGGAAGCCGGGGCTTCCGGTGGAAGTGGAGTTCTAGTGCTGGTTTATTCATGAGAAGAGCAACCTCAATTCACGACTTCGTGCTCTTCGCGGCCTTTTTTCCGTCAGAACCGCGCACGTCAGTAAGCGGACTTTCATACGTCACCATTCCTCAAACAATCCGCTTGCTTACGCGCGCGGTTCTGACCATCCAACAGCCAAGCCACAAAGCCACGAAGATCGAACAAAATCGCCATACCGTTCGGCCTTTGCGTCTTTGCGCCTTCTGTTCAAAAAATGTCTTCATTCGGGGGCCCGGGCATGACTGACGCCGGCCTGGCCATTGATGTGGAAGGGATCACCAAGCGGTATGGCAGCCATACCGTGGTCAATCGCGTGGGGTTGCAGGTTCGCCGCGGCGAGATCTACGGGTTCCTCGGCCCCAACGGCAGCGGCAAGACCACCTTCCTGCGCATGCTCTGCGGCCTGCTCACGCCGGACGCCGGGTCCGGGCGCTGCCTGGGGTACGACCTGCTGCGCGAGGCCGGCCGGATCAAGAGCCGCGTCGGGTACATGACGCAGAAGTTCAGTCATTACGAAGACCTGTCGATCGAGGAGAACCTGGACTTCATCGCCCGGGTGTATGGCGTGGCCGACCGGCCCGCCGTGGTCCGGCGCTGTCTGGAACAGCTCGGGCTGACGGACCGGCGGAAACAGCTCGCCGGCGAGCTCTCCGGCGGCTGGAAACAGCGTCTGGCCCTGGCCGCCAGCCTGTTGCACAATCCGGAACTGCTGCTCCTGGACGAGCCCACGGCGGGTGTGGACCCCAAGGCGCGCCGCGATTTCTGGGAGGAAGTGCACCGGCTCGCCGCCGGCGGCATCACGGTGCTGCTCACGACCCATTACATGGACGAGGCCGAACGCTGCCACCGGCTCGCCTATCTGGCTTATGGCGACCTGCTGGCGTCCGGCACCCCGGCGGAACTGGTCCGCACCTCCGGCCTGCGAACCTGGCGGGTGGAAGGCACGGGCGCCGCGGCCCTTGTCAGCCGGCTCCGGCAATTGCCCGGCGCGAACCAGGTCGTGCCGTTCGGCAATGTCCTGCATGTCAGCGGTACCGACGCCGCGCGGCTGGAGGCGTCCCTGACCGGGCTGAATCTGGCCGGGTTGCACGTGGCTCCGGCGGAGACCGGCTTGGAGGATGTCTTCATTCATCTTATGGAGCGGAGCCGGGATAATTTCGGCGGGAAGGAGAGGGCGTCATGACCTCCCCCTTCTCGCTGTCGCGCTTCTGGGCCATGGTGCTGAAAGAGTTTGTGCAGATGCGTCGGGACCGGCTCACCTTCGGCATGATGGTGGGCATCCCGCTGCTCCAGCTCATCCTGTTCGGGTTCGCCATCAACTCCGATCCGAAGCATTTGCCCGCGGCGGTGGTGAACGCTGACCCCGGGCCGTTCTCCCGGAACCTAGTCTCGGGCTTGCAGAACAGCGGGTACTTCGACATCCGCGGCGGCGGCGGCACTCCGGCGCAGGTCCGGCGGTTGCTGGATCTCGGCCAGGTCCAGTTTGTCCTGAGCATTCCCTCCGACTTCAGTTCACGCCTGCTGCGGGGCGAGCGGCCGGAGGTGCTTTTGGAGGCCGACGCCACCGATCCCGCCGCCACCGGCAATGCCATCGCCGCGCTGCAGCAGCTTGCGGAAATTGCCGTGGCCCGCGACCTGACCGGGCCGCTCAGCCGCCTGCGCCGCGACGAGCCGCCCTTCGAGCTGCGCATCCACCGCTGCTACAACCCCGAAGCCGTCACCCAGTACAACATTGTGCCCGGGCTCATGGGCGTGGTGCTGACCATGACCCTGGTCATCATCACCGCGCTGGCCATCACCCGGGAACGGGAACGGGGCACCATGGAAAACCTGCTGGCCACGCCGCTGCGTCCGGCGGAGGTCATGCTCGGCAAGATCGTGCCCTACATCCTGGTCGGGTACGTCCAGATCAGCCTGATCCTGGTGGCGGCGCGTTACCTGTTCGACGTGCCGCTGCTGGGGAGCTTGATGCTGCTGTATGCCGTCTCCCTGGTTTTCATCGCGGCGAACCTGGCGGTGGGGCTGACCTTTTCCACGCTGGCCCGGAACCAGTTGCAGGCGGTGCAGATGGCCTTTTTCTTCTTCCTGCCGTCGATCCTGCTGTCCGGGTTCATGTTCCCGTTCCGCGGCATGCCGGGCTGGGCCCAGGGCGTCGGCGAAGTGCTGCCGTTGACGCATTTTCTGCGGCTGGTGCGCGGCATCCTGCTCAAGGGCAACGGCCCGGCGGAATGCCTGCCGCACCTCTGGCCGATCACCCTGTTCCTGGCGGTCATGCTGGCGGTGGGGCTGAAACGCTACCGGAAGACGCTGGATTGAGCCGCGCCACAGTTGAACAGAAGGCCGCAAAGGACGCGAAACCCTAGGAACGCCGAGCCCCAGCTCGGCAAGTCCGGAAGAATCTTTTGGGAAGGATTGGGTTATGGCCACGATAAAGAAAAAGGCAAAGATGCCGACGTCGCGAAAAATGGCTGGTTCCGGCATCAGCCCGGCCAAAACCGGGGAGGCCGCGGCTCGGCAATGCCTGCGCGTCCTGCTGCGCCGGCCGCGGCTGGCGGTGTTGGCGACACAGGGGGACGGTGAGCCGTATGCGAGCCTGGTGGCGGTGGTCGCCGCCGCGGACGGCACCCGGCTCTGGTTCGCCAGCCGCCGCGGCACCCGCAAGTTCGCCAACCTCCTGGCCGGATGCCGGGTCGCGCTGCTCTTCGACAACCGCCGCAACCGCGCCGACGATTTTGTCCGCGCGGTCACGGCCATGGCCGCCGGGAAGGTTTCCGAACTGGCCGGCGCCGCGCGCATCAAGGCCGTGGCACTCCTCATGCAACAGCATCCGGCCCTGCGCGAATTCCTGGCGGATGCGCAGACCGCCCTGCTGGAGGTCCAGGTCGAACGCTGGCGCGTGATCCGGAATTTCGAAGAGGCCGTGGATGTTGCCACAAAGAACACATAGAACACAAAGAAAAATGAACTTCCCCCCGTGTGACACGCCGTCAAAGCCGGCTCCTGACAGGGCGGTGTCAAAGCCACCGGTACTCCAGGGCGGCCGAGGGCCGCAGTAGGAGGCCGCAGATTTTTCCCGATTATCGTCCGGGGCGGGCGGCGAGCTTGGTCCAGCTTTCGCGGGACCAGGCGGCGTCGTCGCCACGAAGCGCTTCCGGCGATGGCACGGTCAGGCCGCAGAGCCGGGCGAACCAACCGTGGAAGGCCAGGGAGGGGCTGAGCTCGGGATGGAAGACCGTGGCCAGCATGCCGCCGGTGTCGTCCGCCGCGGCCGCGATGCGGTCGCCGACGGCGAGGAGGACGCGGACGCCGGGGCCGGTGCGGGTGATGACCGGGGCGCGGATGAAGACCAGGGGCACGGGGGCGGGACTGATTTCCGGGGGGACCTCGGCGGTGGCGGTGAAGCTGTCGAGCTGGCTGCCGTAGGCGTTGCGGTGCACGGTGATGTCGAGCAGGGCCAGATGCGGCTTCTCGCCCTCGACGGCCTTGGCCAGGAGGATGGCGCCGGCACAGGTGCCCCAGAGGCGCAGGCCGCGGGCATGGGCGGCGGGGATGGCCGTGTCCAGCCCGGTCTGGTGCAGGAGCTTGCCCAGACAGGTGCTTTCTCCGCCGGGCAGGATCAGGCCCGCGAGCCCGTCCAGTTCCTGCGGATGCCGGACCCGGCGCGCGGGAACTCCCAGGGCATGGAGATGCCCCAGGTGTTCCACCACGCCGCCCTGCAGGTCCAGCACGCCGATCATAAAAAAACCTTTTTGAACAGAAGCTCGCGAAGAACACAAAGGGGGAACCGGCACCGCCTGAAGGCGGAACTCCGAACTCGGACGGTCCGGTCCTATGTTGGGAGTTCCCACTTCAGTGGGGGGCTGTTCAAGTCTTTCCTTACCAGCCGCGGGCGGCCATGCGCTCGTTTTCGGGGATGTCGCTGATTTCGAGGCCGGGCATGGCCTCGCCCAGGCCCATGGAGATTTCCAGGAGCTTGGCCGGTTCGTTCCAGTGGGTCACGGACTGGACGATGGCCTTGGCGCGGCGGGCGGGCTCGGCGGACTTGAAGATGCCGGAGCCGACGAACACGCCGTCGCAGCCCAGGAGCATCTGCAGCGCGGCATCAGCCGGCGTGGCGATGCCGCCCGCGGCGAAGTTCACCACCGGGAGGCGTCCCAGTGCGCGCACTTTCAGCGCCAGTTCGTAAGGCAGGCCGTTGGTCTTGCAGAAACTCATGACTTCTTCCATCGGCATGGACTGGAGCTGGCGGGTTTCGCGGTTCACGGTGCGGATATGGCGCACGGCCTCGACCACGTTGCCGGTGCCGGCCTCGCCCTTGGTGCGGATCATGGCCGCGCCCTCGGCGATGCGCCGCAGGGCCTCGCCCAGGTTACGCGCGCCGCAGACAAAGGGGATGCTGAACTGGGTTTTGTCGATGTGGCATTCCTCGTCGGCCGGGGTCAGGACTTCGCTCTCATCGATATAGTCGATCTTAAGCGCTTCGAGGATCTGCGCCTCGACGATGTGGCCGATGCGCGCCTTGGCCATGACCGGGATGGACACGGCCGCCTTGATGGCCGCGATCATGGACGGGTCGGACATGCGGGCGACGCCGCCCTGCTTGCGGATGTCGGAGGGGACGCGTTCCAGGGCCATCACGGCCACGGCGCCGGCGTCCTCGGCGATCTTCGCCTGTTCGACGTTGGTCACGTCCATAATGACGCCGCCCTTGAGCATCTGGGCGAGCTGGATATTGAGCGTCTGGCGGTCCTGAGTGGTCATGGTGGCGGGTCTCCGGGGTTGCATTCTTTCAGGTTTGGATGAATGTACTGTAACAAGCAACCGAACGGTTTCCACAAAAATGCCAAACAAGCGTAAAAAAGCTCATTTTGTACCGATACAATTGGATAAAACGCCGGGCGCGGCGTCCTTGAACGGGCAGATCGCCGGGGCGTTGCGGGAGGCGCTGGGCGACGGTCGGCTCCGTCCCGGGGAGCGGCTGCCGCCGGCCCGGGCGCTGGCCGCGCGGCTGGGGGTGAATCCCGTCACCGTGGTCACGGCCTACCGGCACCTGGCCGCCGAGGGGCGGGTGGAAAGCCGGCCCGGACGCGGCACGCTGGTCTGTCCGCAACTGGCGCGGGCGGCGCTTCCGGCCGGGGCGGGCGCCGGGGGCCGGAGCCAGGCCCCGTCCGGGGCCGGCCAGCCCTTCCCGATGGACCGGCTCCGGCGGATCATGGACCAGATTCTGACTGCTGAGGGGGCCGCGGCCTTCGGGTACGACGATCCCGCCGGCTACCCGCCGCTGCTGGAGACGCTTCGTGGCTATCTGGTTGCCCGCGGGTTTGCCGGGGTGACGCCGGAGCGGCTGGTGATTTTCTCCGGAGCGCAACAGGGGTTGAGCGTGATCACCCAGGCGCTGGTACGGCGCGGTGATTGGGTGCTGGTGGAGCGTCCGACCTATCCGGGATTCCTGCGTCTTCTGCAGCGGGCCGGGGCCCAGGTCGAAGCGGTGGATGTGGGACCTGACGGGCCGGACCTGCGCACCTGCGAACGACTGTTCCGGACCCGGCCGTTCCGGCTTTTTTACGCCATGCCCGCGTACCAGAATCCGACCGGCGCCTGTTATCCGCGCCCCGCCCTGCGGCGGTTGCTGGCGCTCTGCGCGCGGCACGGTGTGACTCTGGTGGAGGACGACACCGTGGCCGATTTGGATTTCGGTTCCGGCCGGCCGGCCTGTTTCCGGCAGCAGCCGGGCGCGGCGTCCGCGGACGTGTTGTACCTTAAAAGCCTTTCCCAGTTATTGTTGCCGGGGTTGCGCCTCGGGTTCTGCCTGGCGCCGCCGGCGACGGCGGGGGTGTTGCGCCAGGTGAAGCAGGAGGCGGACCTGTCGACCTCCGGCTTTTTCCAGCGTGTGCTGCACCTGTTTCTGGGCGAGGACGGGTTTGCGGAGCATCTTCGGGAACTGGAGCGGGCCGAGCGCCGTCGTTTCCGGGCGATGCTCGAAGCCGCCCGCGCCGTTCTCGCTCCCGCCGGTTTTCGCTGGGCCGAGCCCCGGGGCGGCGTGCGCCTGTGGCTGCGGCTGCCCGAGGCCGTTGCCGGGGCGGCCGGGCAGGAGCGTTTTTTTGTCGCCTGTGCCCGGGCCGGGCTGCCGGTCCGACCCGGCGCGGAATTCGCCACCGAGGGCGGCGTCATGCTCGCCGGCTGCTGCTGTTTCAACGGCGCCGGCCTGACCGTCGCCGCCTTTCCCGCCCTTTTTCGCGATCTGGCGCACGCGGCTGGTGGCAGAAATTGATATCCAAGAGGCTGCCCGTTATGGGGTTGAAAGCTGCTCCAGACGAGTCAGCCAGTCACCGAAATGCTGGCATTTCCGGCAAAGTATGTCCAGTCCGATTTTCTCAATCACGGCATTTCCAGCCGTGACTTTGTCATATTCCGGAATGAGCCTGCCAATCCGCTTTGACGGTGCGGTTTCCGCCCCGTCGTTAATCTTCTCGGGGTTGCCACCCTCAGCCTCAACCATCGCGATGAGTTGCCGGATGCTATTTTCATGTTCCAGATACTCCCAGTCCAACTGCCTGGGGTCGGCAAGGATCAGGGCTTCGAATTCATGAAGCTGGATATAGGGCAGAAAGCGCCAGTCTCCGACGTCCGCCTGCAATGCCGCTTCGATGACCCGCACTTTTTCGTAGGGATCGGTTTTCTTCTGCGCCTCCGGGAATCCGGGAAAATCCGTGGGCAGGGCATACAGGTCAAACATGGTCGTGAAGCGGCAGGTGTTTTCGGGACGTTCCTTTAGCCACCGCACGATGTCGTTCTTCGCCTTGGCATAGGTCGTCATGCCGCCGCGGAAGGATTTGCCGCTGCGGTGGTCTTTTCCGGTCAGTACACAACGGGAAAAAGTCTCCACGCTGAATGTGCGCAGGCGTGGACCAAGGCGGTGCAGGGCAAATGTCAGTTCCGTCTGCCCTTCGGCGACCACATGCAGGTGCATGAGAGTCATGGCCGTCCTCCCAGCACGTTCTTGTCCCACAACTCAGCCAAACTGTAATTGGCGAGCCATTCCGCCAACGGTTCCCGCGCCAAGCGTTGGAAGTGGCTGTTGCCGGTGTCCTGGTCCACCACCACGATGTCTTCCAGCTCGAATTCATTGACCAGTTGGGATGACTGAGTGGAAAGCAAGACCTGGCAATTCCGTGACGCGCTTCGCACCATGCCGGCCAGCGCTGACAAAGCCGCGGGATGCAGGCCCAACTCCGGCTCATCGACGATCAGCATGGAGGACATGGTCTTCGGCGGTTGCATGAACAGGGCCGTCAGTGCCATGAAGCGAAGGGTTCCGTCGGAGAGCTGGTGAGGGCCAAACCGGTAATCCTGCCCTTTCGCCTTCCAGTCCAGCAGGATGTTCTTCGGATTGTTGGCCATCGGTTCCAAGATGAAATCATCGAATTGCGGCACCACATTTTGGATATGCCGGACAATCCGCTGGTAATATCGGGACTGCTCCGGATGGTTCTTGATGGCAAATAGGAACGCCGCCAGGTTGCCCCCGTCGGCACGCAAATAACGGTTGTCATTGAGATAACCGCCAGTACGGATTTTGGCTTCAAGGCTGGTGTCGTGAAATTGATAAACCCGACAGCGGGACAACGCGCCGCGGACAACTTGGACCGTCTTGTCCGTATGCTCGTTCATTTGGCTTTCAAGCCCCGGCGCCAGCATGATGAATTGTGGGTGGTCGTATTTTTCTGCGTCATGCAGTTCCACGGTTTCGCCGGCAAGTGACATTCGTCCGCCGCTGGCGGGAAAGAGGGATCCCTTGTACGTCGAAATTCGGCCGGATGAAGGTTGCGAATAGCGCAGGCTCCACTGGCAACATCCCGTTGTTTTGGGGCCGAAATGCAGCAAACTGTCGGCGCCGCCGCGCGGGACGACAAATTTTTGCAGCGCCGCGGTGGTCAGGAAGTTAAGGAGCTGAAAAAAAGAAATGAAATTGCTTTTACCCGCGCCATTTGCCCCCAGCAGCACGGTGACCTCGCCGAAACGCACTTCCGCTCCCGGCGTCCCGATGGACTTAAACCCCGCGAGCGTCAGGGATTCCAATCTCAGCCGCGCCCCCGGCGTGGCATAGGCTGCCGCGGCTTCCCGGACTTCGCCGTCTGCCGGATCGGTCAGTTCATAGTTCATCGGAGACCTCTTTCACTCCCGAAGGCAACGCCGCATCAAAAACCAACATCGTCTTGCGCGGCTTGGAAATAGAGCATGATTGCCTGGGTTTTGGAGGCCCAGGCAAGCCCCAATGTACCACGGGCGGGAGGAGGGACAAGTTCGTACCGTGTCGGCTATGACTCCGAAAGCGGCTGGAAGTCTTCCGAGGTCATGGGGTGGTGATCTTCGGGGAAGCGCCCGGAGAATTCAATCAGCACCGCACCTTTTCCCAGGCCAGAAAAAGGGTGTTCATCCCAAAAGCTCCTCCGTGTAAACCCTGACTCGGCGGTCACAACGTGGGGCGTTTTTTGCGTTTACCGGCTTTGGAGGAGAAACGGCTTTGGTTGGCATGGGTGAGTTTGCGGTTGTGTTCACAAAGGGAGATGTCCAACTCAAGACCAAGGCAAGAGGCGAGCATGGTCATGGTTTCGATGGTGAAATTTGTGGCGTTTTCTTCATCGAAAATTGTGCTCACGTACTGGCGGCTTTTGCCAATGGCTTTTGCCAATTGACTTTGCGACATTCCACGGTTGCGCATGGCCGCGACGATGTCTAGGACAAAGCGGGTTTTCAGCAGCTCCGAAAGGTATTCAGGATCCCGCGAGAGCGTGTCTGCTTCATCTTGAACCGCCTTCATGCTTTCCGCCGTTGCGGGTGGAGTTGCCGCCAAAAACGCTTCAAGTTCATGATCAGGTATATTGTTACTCATGGCGTATTTCCTTTTCTGTCGTAAATGCCGGAAACCATCGTGGGTTTGGCCTTAGAACTGAGATGATCGTGAATGATGGTTGAACAAGGCTTTTAGCCTTGAATGATTTTGGTTCGGTTACCTGGGGCGTTGCCCCAGGCTAAGTTGAAGCTGCCCCTTTGGGGCGATCGCCCTCGGACAGTTCTGACCGCCCCAAGGGGGCATGGCAACTTAGCC
>CAITSE010000286.1 GCA_903894975.1 uncultured Lentisphaerota bacterium | reverse complement strand
CAGGGGCAATGCCGGGGCTGACCTTCAAGTCCGTAGCCCCCCTGAACCCTGAACCCTCCCCCCCTCCCCCCTTCCTCCACGGTGAACTTCCCTCGCCCCTGAACCCGCCCTCCGGCTGCGCCTTCCATCCGCGCTGTCCCCACGCGCAGGAGCGCTGCCGCCGCGACCGCCCCGACCTGGCCGGCGCCCCCGCCACCCCGGAACATCAGGCCGCCTGCTGGTTCCCATTGGCGTAGAGTATGTTAACCGCTAACGAACGCTAACTGTTCGCTAATGAATGCGTCATGCAGGCAAATCATCCTAGGATTCATTAGTCTGAACGATTCACGATCCGGCCAGGCTGAAGGATGCCCCAACGGGGCTATATCCCAAAGCCCAGGGTTGCGCCAGGAACGGCGCTACCCTGGGATCATGATCATGAAGTCCGTACTACCCCACCGGGGTTGCATCAGGGGTTGCGTGATGGTGACACAACCCCGTTGGGGTTGAACCGTGATGCGATGGATGCCCCAGGGTAGCGCTGTCGCGCAACCCTGGGCTTTGGGATATAGCCCCGTTGGGGCATCCTCCACAGGCTGAGGCTGAGCCAGCCGGTGACGAAGACACCGGCGCCATTCACCGCGAGAAGCGCGAGGCGCTTTCCCAGGGGCATTTTCCGCATGGTCACCCCGGCCGTCGCGCTCGCCGCACTGCTCATACAACGAGGCCAGTCCCTCGTTTAACCAGGACGGACAGGCCGGAAAATTACGACGGGGTATCCGGTTCATCGCCAAAGAGTAATTTGGTGTATTTCCGGTAGCTCGCGTCATCCTTGAACAGCCAGATGTCGATGATCGTTTGCGGATCGTGCGGGAAATATTCTTTCTTCAGGTTGTCCACGGCCCAACGGAGGGTCTGGCGGGAATAGCTTTCCAGGGTTTTCGCATCCTGGTTGCCGACGACCACGAACGGCATTTCCACCCGGCAGGAAAAACCCTCCGGCATGTTCTTCGTCAACTCGCGGAGATGCGCGGGGAAGTCCGGCGGGGTTCCGGCGGGCGCGGCTGCGGATGGCGCCGGAGCGGCACCGCAGGTCGCGAAGCCAAAAAGCGCGCAGGCGAAAACGCCCGGAAGGAATCGCATTTACATGGCTCTGATGGTGACAATGAGCGGGAGAAACAGGGCGGCGACGACGGCGAATCCGGTCAGTGCCAGTCCCAGCAAGAACCCCAGATTGATCCAGAAGGTGTTGTATTTCTGGTTGAGGAAAAGAATGAACCCCGGCGCGGCCACGCCGGCCGCGAGCCAGAGAATGGGCGGAGGGGCGAACAACATCCGCGTCAGCACCGGCAGTCCGGCGGCGCTCCCGCCATACAGGTCGGCGAAAACCAGAGCGAAACGCGGCACGGCATGAAAAACCGCCGTGCCGAAAAACAGGTACAGGGCGGACAGGAAGATGGTTTCGGCTTTTCTGTTCATGGGCTGCTTTCACAGGCGTCCCATGGGACGCCCAGATTGATAGGGATTTAGGCTGTAGGCTGTTAGGTTTTTCTGCAAGTCATAAGGATCCAAAATCCCGCGGCTCAGAGCAGGTAGGCGCCTTCGGCGCGCAGCCGTTCCCGAAGTTGGTCCGGGTTCACCTGGCGAGTGTCGGCGGCGGGAGTTTTGACGGCCAGGGCCGCGGCCAGCCCGGCGGCCTCGCCGGTGACCAGGCAGACGGGCATCACCCGAACCGAACCGTTGACCGCGCGGTCCGCCGAGATGGCGCGGCCGGTCACCAGGACGTTTTTCAACCCCTTGGGCGTGAGGCAGCGGTAGGGAATGCCGAAGCTTTGGCCGGGCCCGAGGCGGGGGTATTTATGGCTGACTTCCTTTGTGGGATCCTTCTTGTTTTTTTCCTTGTGGTGTACATCGATGTAATAGGAGCTGCGCCCGATCTCGTCGGGGAAGCTGCGGGCGGCCAGGTAATCCTCCGCGACCAGGGTGTAGTCACCCAGAATACGCCGGGTTTCCCGCACGCCGAGAAGAGCCCCGGTCTGGGCCAGGTACGCCTGGCCGAATGCGGCAGGGCAAGAATCGGCCAGCGCAGTGCGGAAGGCCGAAGCCATTTTCCGCCCCTGCGGCAGCGCCTGCGAAACGGAGCAGGGATCGGTGTTGTCGACGTGCCAGATATGCCCGGCATTGAACCCGATGGCATCGGGTCCCACCGGATTGTTGCACAGGTGGGTGTCGGGGATGAGCGGGTATTTGCCGGAACGGACAATCTCGTGGATGGGGCTGGCCGGGTTGGCGCCATGGAGCCAGAGCTTCCGGTATTCCGCCATGTTGACATTGCCGAGGATGAAGCAGTGCGTGGTCGGCTGCAGGTCGCCGTCTTCGTCGCCCTTCAGGACTTCGGCGCCGGCCCAGGCGGCGAGGTCGCCGTCGCCGGAGGCGTCCACATACATGCGGGCCCGCAGCGCGGTCAGGCCCGCCTTGCTGGCGGCCAACAGGGAATCCACACGATCCGGCGCGGCTTTCTGCACGCCCGCGATCAGGGTATGGAAGCGCACGGTCACGCCGTATTCGGTCATGAGATCATCGTAGACCTGCTTGAGGTTTTCCGGGTCGATAGGCACCCATTCCAGAGCCTCGGGCGCCACGCCGAAGGTGCCCTGCTTGGAGCGGGTGAAGACTTTTTCCGCCAGGCCGCGGTAGATGATTTTCTGCTGGTCGCTGAACGGGCACCAGGCCGGAACCAGGCCAGCGGTGCCCATGCCACCCAGGCATCCAGTGGCTTCGACCAGAAGCGTTTTCGCGCCTTCGCGCGCCGCCGCGGCCGCCGCCGTGCACCCGGCCGGACCGCCGCCCACCACGATCACGTCCCAGTTCTCCTCCAGCGGAATCTCGGTCTTGAGCGGCAGCGTGGCAGACATGGTTG
>CAITSE010000285.1 GCA_903894975.1 uncultured Lentisphaerota bacterium | reverse complement strand
TCAAAGGTGCATTCCAGGCAGCCGGCGCGGGTGAAACCCATGGCCTTGGCCATGCCCAGCACGATCTCTTTCGCCTTGCCGGACGCGTTCTGTTTGACCGCGATCAGGCCCGGGACGCCAAACCCCTGCAGGAACGCCTTGCGCTCCTCGGTGGCCGGGCTCTTGGGCGCGACCATGATCACGTCCACATTCGCGGGCGGTTCGATCTGCTTAAAAATGATGTTGAAGCCGTGGGAGCAACTCAGGGCGGAGCCGGGCTTGAGGTTCGGGGCGATGTCGTTCTTGTAGACCGGGCCGTGGAATTCGTCCGGCAGCAGGATATGCACAATGTCGGAGCGTTTGGTCGCCTCGGCGATGGGCAGGACTTCGAAACCGTCTTCGCGGGCCTTCTTGGCGGAAGCGTCTTCGATGGAACCGATGATCACTTTGACGCCGGAATCGCGCATACAGAGCGCCTGGGCCGAGCCCTGGTTGCCGTAGCCAATCACCGCGACGGTCTTGCCGTTCAGAATGCTCAGGTCCGCATCTTGGTCGTGCAGGATTTTCATCTCAATGGTCTCCTTGCTAAAGTGTGCCGAAAAAGCGCAAGCTCATACTGTAGTGAGCCTCCGCAGCTTTGCCAATCCGCAAATCCAGGGAGGCGGGAGCGGTCAAAAAATTACGTTTCCGCCTTGCCATTTCCCGTTTGTGGCGTTATGTAATTGTGTGAACGGTGTTCCGGTTCTCATCCGTGGAAATGGCGACGGCGGCCGCTGCGGATGTTTGTCTCTACCGCCGTATTAAACCCTCCGGAGGTGTTGCGTGAAGTTCTTGTTGTACGCATTCATGGCCGTTTCAGTTGGCGTCATGATTTTCGGACTGATCAAGCAAAAGGAAGGCTTTGAGTGGGGCAAGCCCCTCACCGTGGTCGGAGCCGGGGTCGCTCTTCTCTGCGTCTTGATCCAGATGTTCGCCGGAGCCGGGCCCAGCACCAAGCAGATCATGGACGACCAGATGCGGTTCGCCCGCGCCGCGACCGAGAAGCTGGGCATGCACCTGGCAGAAAAACACGCCGGCGGAAAAGCTCTTGTCCTGACCTTCCCCGCCGTCTACGGAGAAGATCTTACCAATGACGCCATGATGGAAGGCCTCAAAAAAGGGCTAAATGGCAAGGTCGAGATCATCGTGGAAAAGATTCAGCCGGAGCTTCCGCCCGGCGCCAAGCCCACCGACCAGAACGCCGACATGTACGCCGCGCCCATGGAAGCGTGGTTTACCCCCGAACGTTTTGACAAGCTAGTCCAACCCTATATCGGCAAGGTGGATCTGCTCATCACCTTCCAGGGGTTGCCCATGGAACCGGGAAAACTGAAGTTCTGGAACATGAAACCCCTGCCCAAGGTCGTGCTGGCCGGCGGCTCCATCGCCGAATTCCGCAAGGCCATCGAACAGGGCGTCGTCATCGCCGCCGTCACCACCAACCCGAAGGCGAACTTCGAACTCCGGCCCAAGTCGGACGTGAACAAAACCTTCGAACTCCGCTATCTCCTGATCACGCCGGAAAACCTCGGCTCCATGGCCGGCGACTACAAGGGATTGTTCAACTCCCCCTGAGCCCCTCGTAAACCGCTCCCCAAAACCCCGGTCCGCCCCGCGCGAGGCCGGGGTTTTATGTTTCGGCAAGATCCATCTGATCCGTCTGATCGGACGGATCGGACGGATCTAGGGATGAGCGCGGGAGGATGCCCCTGCCCTTGGTCACCCAGGCCGGTCAAGGCCGGCCACGAGCCGGCGGAACTGCGGCCGCGGCATGAGCGTTTCCCGGCGGTATGCCGCCAGCAGGTGCAGGCGCGCCCGGACCGGAACGACCCCGGAAAAAACCCGCCCCACCCCATCTAGAAGTTGCGCCAGGTTCCGCCGACGCCGCTCCTCGGGAAGCACCCGCCCGAAGCGAACATCATCCAGGTCGACCAGCCCCAGCCACGGCGCCGCATCTTCCGCCGCGGGGGCCATGAAGTTGGTCGGCTTGAGGTCGGCGTGAAAAATCCCAGCCCGGTGCAACCGGGCCACCAACCGCCCCGCCACTTCCAACCAGCGGCAGACGCCGACCGGCGCCACGCCCGCCTGTCCCCGCAACACCGTGGCCAACGTCCTGGGACCGGCATCGTCAAAGACGAGAAAGCCCCGACCGTCGTGGGCGCGGAGCCAGGCGCGACAACCGGCCGCCGCCAACCGCCGGCCGCGGGCGGAGAGACGTTGGCTGTTGAGCCAGGCCCGCGCATCCGCAGACCACCATCCCCACGGTCCCGGATGCCGGTATTCCTTGACCACATACGCCGTGTCGCCAATCGTCACACGGGTCAGGCAGCGCTTGGCGTCACGCTTAAGCACGTCACAGTTTTCGGTCAGGCGCCGGTCATGCCCGGCGACCACCCGCTCCGCCGTGCCGAGTGGGAAGGGTCGGAACAGATGCCAGGAACCGCGCTCCGTCGCCACCCGTTGCACCAACGAGCTCTCCTGCGTCAACCGCTCCCGGCGCCCCAGCCAGTGCCGGGCTTCGTACCGGCGGAATCCGTCCCATAACTCCGCCCAAAATGCCAAAAACCGCTCTGGACGGCCACCGCATTCCAGCCAAAAACGCCGGACCCGCGCCGGCGGCAGTTCCTGCAGAATGCCCGCGATCCAGAAAAACAATTCTGGCGCCGGCTCGGTGGCGGCCACAGCATGCCGCCGGCTCAGGCGGACGCCATAAACATCCACCAGAACCAATTCGCAACCGGCTTCGACCTCACGGATCAGCACATTTCCGGCGTGCAGGTCAGGATGATCCACCCCTGCCTGCGCCAGGCGCGCTTGGAACACGGCCACACCCCGCAGAAAACGCTCCAGCGGCTCCGGTGCGGCGGCCGCGCACCCTTCTTTCCAGACGCTAAGAAAATCGCGGCAGCCCGGCAATTCCCCGGTAACCAGCCAGCTCGCCGTTCCCTGCCGGCCCCAGGCCAGCATCGGCACACAGGTGACCCCCGCCGCCGCCAAGGCCTGCCCGGCCAGGAATTCCTGTTCCGCCTTGCAGCGCCACAAGGATTTGATGCGGTCACGCCAAGACCGGGGATGGTCATGCTTGACATAGAGTCCGGTCAAGCTGCCGGTGCCGTCCAATGGCAGCCGCGCCACCGTGCGCTTCCGGTTTCGTTTTACGATTCGTCCGCGGTCGCGCCAAGCCCCGGTCACCAACAGGTTCGCCATGGCCTCCGGCAAGTCTGGACGGAGATGCCAACAGGATGAGGATGGAAACGGTTCGATCATGCCAGCATCATTCCCAAGCGCGCATCGTCGGTGATGCCCAGCAACGCATGGCGGACGCGGTCACACTCGGCCTGCCGCTGTTCAGGCGTCAGGTCGGGGGCGATCTGAATCGGCGCGCCGAGGACGAACTCCACCCGGCTGAACGGTTTCGGAATATGCGTCCGGTCCCAGCCGCCCAATTCCCAGCGGCGCGGCGCGTTGAAGCCGATGGGGACGATTGGGATGCCGGTCATTTCGGCCAGGAGCACGGCGCCGGGATGCACATGGTAGCGCGGTCCGCGCGGTCCGTCCACGGTCAGCGCCAGGGAACAGCCCTCCAGCAACTTCTCCCGCAGGCCGTAGAGTGCCTCACGCCCGCCGCGGCTGCTGGAACCGCGCACCACCTGGTAGCCGAACTGGCGCAGGATGCGCGCCGCCACGTCGCCGTCGCCCGAAGCGCTGGCCAACGCCGCGGAACGCCGCTCCAGGGCCGGCGGGAAAAAATCCATCAGCAGCGGGATGCGATTGTGCCAGAGCACACCGATGAACGGCCACGGATCGGCGCTGGGGAAAAACCCGGCACGATCCGTCACCGTGATCCGCCACGTCCGCCGCAGCAGGCGGAACATCTCCGCGCCCAGCCCCACGGCCCAACCCGGCACCGGACGACGTTTCTTTTTCTTTTTCGCAGGCGACGTTGAATCCATAGGGCGCACAATATAACCGTGCCGCGCCGGGGGCGCGCTCCGCCCCCCTTGGTGAATCCCCGCGAGCACAATTAGCCGCCCCGTGACCTCACGCCCCCTTTAAAAAACCGCTGGGCTCCCCCTCAAAAAACTGGCGGAATACGCGGGCGCCAAAAGCATTCCCTGCATCCCTCGCCCTGTTCGCCCACGCATTCCGCCAGCCGGATTCTCTTTTTTTTGCGCGCGGGTATATTGAACGTTTTGTTTCTTCCGGCCCGGCGGTGGGCCCGTTTTTCCATCCGCGGCGCGCTCCGGCCGCAACCCCGGTTGACACCATGCTTTCCCCCTATCGTCTGGAACTTTCCGTCCGCCCCGGCGAAACCGATCCGCGCGGCAAGCACACCCTGCACCAAGCCCGCGAATTCCTGGGCCTGCCCGTCGCCACGGTGGCCACGCGCTACGTGTATTCGCTCTTCCTCGACGCCGCCCCGGCGCAGGCGGAGGAAATCCTCGCCGCCTTCAGCAACCCCGTCATCCAGACCGGCAAGGTCGGCGTCACCCTGCCACCGGCGGACGTGGACTGGGTGGTCATCATCGGCTTCCGCCCCGGCGTCACCGACAATGTCGCCCGCAGCGCCCGTAGCGCCATCGGCGACATCCTCGGCCGGCCCGTGCGCGAGGATGAGGAAATCTATGCCGCCGTCGAATACCTGATCCAGGGCCCGCAGCTCACCCGCGGCGACTGTCAGCGCCTGGCCTTCGGCCTGCTCGCCAACGAACTGATCGAGACCGCCACCATCCTCAGCCGGGTGGAAATCGCCGCCCATGGCATACCCGTCAACCGCCCGGTCATCACCGACCACACCCCGCCCCAGGTCAAGACCATCAACCTCGAAGTCGCCGACGCCGAACTCGAACGCATCAGCCGCGACGGCGTGCTCGCCCTGACCCTCCAAGAAATGAAGGTCATCCAGGGCTACTTCCGCGAAGCCGCCGAAGAGCGCAAGGCCCGGGGGCTGCCCGCCGCGCCGACCGACGTCGAACTCGAAGTCCTGGCCCAGACCTGGTCCGAACACTGCAAGCACAAAATCTTCGCCGCTAAGATCGCATACACCGACACCACCACCGGCAAGACCGAGTCCATCGACAATCTCTTCAAGACCTTCATCCGCCGCGGCACCGAAGAGATCGGCCAGCGCGTCGACTGGCTGGTCAGCGTCTTCCATGACAACGCCGGCGTCATCAAGTTCAACGACAAGGTCCACGTCGTCTACAAGGCCGAAACCCACAACTCCCCGACCGCGCTCGACCCGTACGGCGGCGCCATCACCGGCATTGTCGGCGTCAACCGCGACCCGCTCGGCACCGGCATCGGCGCCAACCTGCTGCTGAACGTCTGGGGCTACTGCTTCGGCTCGCCGTTCACCAAGCCCGAGGACGTGCCGCCCGGCCTGTTCCACCCGCGCCGCCTCCGCGACCAGGTACACAAGGGCGTCATCGACGGCGGCAACCAGAGCGGCATCCCCTACGCCGTCGGCTGGGAATACTTCGACCCGCGCTACCTCGGCAAGCCGCTCGTCTACTGCGGCACCGTCGGCACCCTGCCTGTCACGGTCAACGGCCAGCCTTCCGAAAAGAAGAGCATCAAGCCCGGCGACCTCGTCGTCATGTGCGGTGGCCGCATCGGCAAAGACGGCATCCACGGCGCCACCTTCTCCTCCGAGGAACTCCACGCCGGCTCCCCGGTCCAGGCCGTGCAGATCGGCGACCCGATCACCCAGAAAGTCATGGCCGACTTCCTCCTGGAAGCGCGCGACCTCGGCCTCTACCGCTTCATCACCGACAACGGCGCCGGCGGCCTCTCCTCCTCCCTCGGCGAAATGGCCGACCACTGCGGTGGTGTCGAGGTCGAGTTGGCCAAAGCCCCGCTCAAGTACGCCGGCCTGCAGCCCTGGGAAATCTTCATCTCCGAGGCGCAGGAACGCATGTCCCTGGCCGTGCAGCCGGAAAAGATCGACGCCTTCCTGGCCCTGGCCAAACGCCGCAACGTCGAAGCCACCGTGCTCGGCAATTTCACCGACAACGGCTACCTGCACCTCACCTTCCAGGGCAAGACCGTCGCCCACATCAAGCTCGCCTTCCTCCATGACGGCCTGCCCCAGCTCACGCTCAAGGCGACCTGGACCCCGCCGCACTTCCCCGAACCCGAACTGGGCAAGGACTTCGACTGCGCCAAGGCCGTCACCGACCTCCTCGGCCGCCTCAATCTCTGCTCCAACGAGTTCAAGGCGCGTCAGTACGACCACGAGGTCAAGGGGCTCAGCGTCGTGAAACCCTTCATCGGCGCCAACCGCAACGTCACCGCCGACGCCACCGTCACCATGATCGAACCGCTCTCCACCGAGGGCGTCATCCTGGCCTACGGCATCACCCCGCGCTATTCCGACATCGACACCTACGCCATGATGACCTCGGCCATCGACACCGCCGTCCGCCGCACCATCGCCGTGGGCGGCCGGCTCGGCCACATCGCCGGACTCGACAACTTCTGCTGGCCCGACCCGGTCCAGGGCCCGAAGACACCCGACGGTGAGTACAAATGCGCCCAGCTCGTCCGCGCCAACCAGGCGCTCTACGATCTCTGCACCGCCTACAACGTCCCCTGCGTCTCCGGCAAGGACTCGATGAAGAACGACTCGACAAAGGGCGGACGCAAAATCTCGATTCCGCCCACCGTGCTGTTCTCGACCATCGCCAAAATGCCGGACATCCGCAAGGCCGTCACTCCCGACGCCAAGCGCTACGGCGACTTGGTCTACGTCATCGGACAGACGCGCAACGAACTCGGCGGCAGCGAATTCTACAGCATGCTCGGCGCCGTCGGCAACCGCGTTCCGCAGGTCGACCCGAAGCTGGCCCTGGCCATCTACGAACGCGTCGGCCAGGCCACGGACGCCGAACTCGTGCATTCCTTGCACACCCCGGCCTTCGGCGGCCTGGCCGCCGGCTTCGCCAAAGTCGCCATAGGCGGCAATCTCGGCCTGGACATCGACCTCAAAAAGGTGCCGGTCGACGGCGACTTCGGTCCGGTCGAACGCCTCTTCTCCGAGAGCAACAGCCGCTTTATCGCGACCATTGCCGCGGAGAACCGCGAGCGCTTCGAGGCCCTGCTCGCCGGCGCCCCCTTCGCCTGCGTCGGCGAGGTCACCCTGAAGCGCAAGCTCGTCCTGCACCACGGCGACAAACTCGTCGCCAAGGTCGCCGTCGACGACTGCCTCCACGCCTACACCGGCACCCTGGCCGGAATCTGATCTCTTTGAACGTCGAACATTCAACATTGAACATTCAACGTTGAATGGAAATGCAGGTGACGAAAACTTGATCCATGTTCGATATTGGACGTTCAACGTTGAATGTTGAATGTTCGACGTTCGTTTTTGGACGCACATGCCTGGCGAAGGTCTTCGACCCGTTTCCGTTTTCGGGCGTGGCGAAATGCGCTGGCGAATCGGGTTTTGTCATCACGTCAACGCGTTCTGCGCCAGCGAATTTCGCCCCGCCGGCGGCTCTCCTGGGAGAGGGGGCATCCTGCCCCCCTATGTGGGAGTGGGCATCTTGCCCGCTAACCCCGGGGGGCGGGTGTCCACACCCGGCAACACAGGCCGGCGGGCTTCCAGCCCGGCGAACTCGGGCGTGTGATCTCTTGCCCACGACCGTTTGCTTTTCCCCGCACCGCCGGGTAGGCTACCTATTATCGCCTCAGCTTTGGATTTAAGGCTGGGAAGATCAATATCAGAATTGCAACATGCTTAATCATAAGATATAATCCATGAATCATGACGCGTCTTTTAATTCCACAGCCTGGCACGACAATCATGTTCATGGACTATCCGTTCATGAAGGGGAAGACCGTGGTGGCCAATTGGTGCTTGACTTGGATCATATTGTGGAATGGGTTAAGCCAAAATATGGAAGTTTTTCCTTCCGTATAGCCCCCGCGTTCCTAACGTTTCACGATGTCAGCGATCTTGAAATCTTCATCAGTTATGCGGCTTCAGGCGCCGCCATCGTTCCGTTCTCAATCGGTGAAATTCACCGTGACCTTCTATCTCCAGGAGAACGCCCGTATTATCAATGGGAAATCGACCTTTCGTGGCCCAAAGGCAAGATTTCTTTCAAGGCCAGCGGATTTACCCAGGTTTTGCGAACGGAGCCCATTGAATCCGAGGGACAAAAATTGTCGCAGGAGGAACGCCAAGGTCTGTTTGCATCCACCAATTCACCGACTTCGCTCCGAAAACCCGGGGCGGCGCAAGCCTAGTGTTTGCGTGGAAAGTGGCCTGCCAAGACATAGTAATCTGCCGCACGCCACCGCCAGCAAAGAACGGAGGAGACACTCAGAGGTTTCATGAAACGTATCAAAACCGGCAAGATTGCCGCCAAGTCGCTGTTCTGGCTCGTCTTCACGAGCTACGGGACGCTGGCCGTTCTGGGGATCACGCTGAGCGTGGTGTCCCATGTGCTCGCGCCCTTTTTCCCGAACGTTATCCAAATCACACAACCCGCAGTGGGCTCGCACGGCAACCTGTTCGATCTCCTGGTACTGCTGGGCAAAAGCCTCGGCGGGTTTCTGGTTTTCGTCTTGTGCGTGTGGCTTCCCCTGGTGATCGGACACTGGTTCTGGTCCACCTGGTTCCTCACCACCCTGGAATTCGAGGAATTACCGGAGGACGCGTCCCCTGTCGACAAAATGTAGGAACGTGGTTGCACCACGTTTCCGCACATCGCGTAGGGGCGAAAAATCTTTCGCCCTGCCCTAGCCCGGCCAAGCCGGAACCAAGTTTTTTGTGCTATGCCATCATTGCCGCCGGCTTGCCCGGGCTACTGTTGTACGGGTTCACGGCAAAATCATGGCCAGAAAATGACGAGATTCCCAAGCCTTCAACCAACGGACCCCGCTCAGAATCGGCGGGCAAGATGCCCGCCGGCCCGTGTTGCCGGGTGTGGACACCCGCCCTCCCGTTCAAGTGGGCAAGAGGCCCACTTTCCCAAAAAGGGGGCGGGACGCCCCCTCTCCCATGGACGCCGGAGGCGGGGCGAAATTCGCTGGCGCAGAGAACGTTAGCGAGATGACACAGCTACGGACGCCAACACATTTCGCCACGCCTCGAAACGGAAACGGGTCGAAGACCCTCGCCGGGGGTTCGAGGGCGCGCGAACTGCGCCTCCGACTCTTCCATTGCCCCGGCGGAGTTGGCGGGGTACATTCTTCTCCGGTATCTGGCAAAGGACGCAGTCGGCACGGAGAAAACAGGTATGGGCGCCGCCGCCATTCCTCAGGCAAAACAGGTCGTCCGTTGGCTTCCGGAGCTGCTGTGCGGACGGCTGCACGTACTGGCCCGGGAACTGCGCGACCTGGCCCGGCACGGCGTGGAGACCGGGCGCATCCATCACGTCCGAATCGCGTCCCGCCGGACGCGGGATGCCCTGGACCTGGCGCAACTACTGCCGGACGGACATCACCGGCTCCGCAAGTTTTCCCGACGCCTCAACCGACTGGCCGAGACCTTCGGTCCGGTCCGGGACATTGATGTTCAACTTCCCCTGCTCCAGCCTGATTCAGACGGCGGCGGCAACGATCCGCGTCTGACACCCCTGCGCGACCGGCTCCGGCGGCGGTTGCTCCGGTGGCGCGCCCGTGAAACCCGGACGTTGGCGGCGCGACTGCCCGAAGCCGCCGCACTCGCCGTCAAACTCACACAACTGGAACGGGAACTCCGGTGCGACGGACTCCGGCATCACTCCGCGCGGAAACTGGAAAAACAGGTGGGAAAGGCCATCCGCGCCGATCTCGCCACCTTCCAGAAAGCCGCGGCCGCCGCCAAGACCGATCCGCAGGACGCCACCCTGCATCGCTGGCGGATCGCGGTGAAAAAACTGCGCTACCGCCTGGAAGCCCTCGACCCGCTTTTCCACTCCCAGACCTCCCCTCCTCCCCCACAACCCACAACCCGCAACTCACAACCGGTCGCCGGCCGCGCCCCACAACCTGTCCCGAGCTGCCTGGCCCCGTGGATTGAAGGGCTGGTCCGCCTCCAAGTCTGGCTTGGTCAGGCGCACGACCTGGCCGTGTTCCAAACCGCGCTCCAACGCCTGGCCACGGAGGAAACCACCGCGGCCGCCAAACGCGGCGGATTACGCAACCCGCTTCCCCATATGCGGTTGTACGTGAAGAAAGTCTTCGCCAGCGAGGACGCGCGCAAACACTATCTCCGCCGGAACGCCCTGACCCTGCACCGGGAAGCCCTCGCCCCCCGCCACTGGCGCCCCCTCCTGGAACTCTGGGCGTAACAGCCGTTGATGAGATGAACAAGGCCGAACCTTCCGGTGCGCGGCGCCGTTTTTTTTGAACCGCTAATAACACCGGGACGGACGGAAGACCGGCGGGATTGGCAATTGTCACCAAGCATAAGACATTCCTTCTGCCTGTAACCGTTTCAAAAAAAGAGAACCCATGAAACCCTCAGTGCTGCCACGCCTGAACCCGGGATCGACTCTGGCCCACTGGCGAACACGAATCGGCAAGGCTTGGCGCCTGCCGGCGCTTTGCCTCTTGGCAACCGCCTTCCCGGGGATGATTCACACCCTGCCAGCGGCGGTCATTCCGCTGCATGCCCCGCGCACGCCGGTAACCGTGGCGGTGGGAATCCCGGAAACGGTCAACCTTGCCGACAGCTTCGCCATTGCCCGCTTCACCTGCGACAACGGCCTGGGCACTTTTGACGTTCAACTCTACACCGCCGACACCCCGTCCACCGTCGCCAACTTCCTCGCCTATGTGGACAACCATGCCTACACGGGCGGCAGTTACGGCAACACCTTCATCCACCGCTCCATTCCCGGCTTCATGATTCAAGGCGGCGGCTATCTGGTGAAGAGCGGCCCGGGCGACTGGCTGGATGCGAGTTACCTGTTTTATGCCGACCGATACGCGCCGGTCCAGAATGAACCCGGCATCTCCAATGTCCGCGGCACCTTGGCCATGGCCAAGCTGGCCGACGATCCCAACAGCGCCACCAATGAATGGTTTTTCAACCTGGCCGACAATTCCGGCAACCTGGATTACCAGAACGGCGGGTTCACCGTTTTCGGCGATGTGCTGGGTTCAGGCATGGATGTGGTGGATCAGGTCGCGGCAATTCCCACCTACAACGCCAGTATGATCACCTCGGCGTTTAGCGACCTGCCCATCATCGGGTACCTGGGCGCCGCGGATCCCGGGCATCTGGCCAGTTTCTCCAGCATCAGCCGGATCGAAGGCCTGAGCTATGCCGTGGCCGGAACCACGCCCGGCACCCTCTCCGCCACGGTGCAATCCGGCGCCACCCTGGTCCTTCAGTCGTCCGCGGCCGGCGTCACGACCGGAACCGTGCAACTCACGGCCACGTCGGGCACCGACACTTACACCCTGAACCTGCCCGTCCTCATCACGGGCACCTGCCCAACCATCACCACCACCAGCCCGCTACCGACGGGCACACAAGGGCTCGCCTACCACACCATCTTGACCGCGACTGGGGGCGCCACTCCCTACACTTGGGCCATTGCCGACGGCAGCCTCCCCGCCGGCCTGGCCTTAAGTGGCAGCGGCATCCTCAGCGGCACGGCCACCGCCACCGGCGCCGCCAGCTTCACCGTCCAGGTGACCGGCAGCAATACGTTGGCCTCCACCCAGCCCTTCAGCCTCACCATCGTCCCTGACCTGACCTATGCCGCCTGGATTGCCAGCTATCCCGGCGTGGGCAGCCAAACCGCCTTTGACGACGACCCGGACGGCGACGGCATCCGCAACGGCCTGGAGAACTACCTCGGCACGGATCCGGGCCAGCCGTCCGGCGGTGGCCAGGGACTGACCCAAGTCGCGGGCACGCCGCTCAAATTCACCTTCCGCCACACCCGCAGCCACACCGCCGCGACAGACGTCACGGCCGGGTACGAGTGGTCCCCCGACCTGGCGCAGTGGTACGCGGCGGGCGCCACCGGCAACGGAGTGACGGTGACCCTCGCGCCCACGGTGATCATCAACCGTGCGCCGCCGCAGAACGACGAGATCGAGGTCACCGCCACCGTGACTGGCGGCAGCACCGAAAAACTGTTCGTCCGCCTCAACGTCACCCGGAACCCGCCCTGAACGAACACGCCCGGGTGCCGCGCCACCGTTTCGCAAGCAATCCCGACTGAATTATTCACACCGCCTTGTTTTCTGGTAACGATTTACCCGCGAACCGGGAACAAACAGTCGCCCGGGCAAGCCGGCCGTAACGATCGCATAGCACTACCAACATGGTTCCGGCTTGGCCGGGCGAGGGGAGAACGCCCTCCCCCGATTCCGGTCAGGCGTATTTCGCCTTCACAGCCTGGCCGAGTTTGGCGCTTTGGCAGGCCAGGTCCAAGATATGGATCGGGCGGCGCGACCATTCGCCGGTGATGACTAGTTTTTCGCCCTTGACCAGATGGTCGGCGATGTTCTGGTACAGCTTCCAGCCTTCCGCTTTCGGGAGCGGGTGGCGCGTGGTCACGGTTTTTTCACCGTCATGGGTGACCACTTCCACGGCGTCCCAGCCCAGGTTCATGGAACCCAGGGTGCCGGTGACGTCGACCAGACCCCGGCGCGCGGCCGAATCGACCTTGGAAATAAGCAAGGACAGCCATTTGCCGTCGGTAAAGCGAACCACGGCGAAACCTTCGTCCTCGTTGCAATCCTTGCCCCACTTGGTCTTGGGCGCCCAGAACCCGGTCTTGGCATAACCGGTGACCTCGGCAACCTTGCTGCCGCCCAGGAGTTGCAGGCCGTACTCCAGCAGATGCACGCCCCAATCGTAGAGAATGCCGCCGGAAATGCTCTTGCTCGTGCGCCACCAGTCGCCGGGATTGCCCCAGCCGCCCATGTGCGCCTCAACACGGAAGACTTCGCCGATGACACCGGCCTTGACCAATTCCATCGCCTTCAGGATCCAGGAATCCCAGTGCCGGTTGTGGTAGGTGGAGATGACCACGCCATTCTTCTTCGCCGCCGCGATCATGGCGTCGCATTCGGCCGTGGTGATGGCCAGCGGCTTCTCGCAGACCACATGCCGCCCGGCGTTAAGACACTTGAGCGCCAATTCGGCGTGGGTGTTGTGCGGGGTGATGATGGCGATCAGGTTGACCTTCGACTTCTTCAGCATGGCGTCCACGCTGGTGTAGGTCTCGATCCCGGGGAATTCCTGCTCCGCGATCTTGAGCCGGGCCTTGTCAATCTCCACGACCGCCACGGGAGTCATCCCCGCCTGCTTCATCTCGTTGAGGTGCGCGCGGCCCATATTGAACGCGCCGCCGTACCCGATGACGCCAACCCGGATGTCCGCCGGTTTCTTGAACTTCGCCATGGTAAAGAGTCCTCGTCTTCCGCGGGTGTCCCGCATTTCCAGTTCCAGCACAAATTCAAAATCACAAATCTAAAATCCAAAATTTCCCTCGCCTCACCCCGTCACCTCGCCGCCCACAACAGGCCACGCTCCATCAGGATGCGGACCTCCGGCACGTCGAAATCTTTCGCCACATGCCCGAGCGACGAGTAGAACACCCGGCCCAGCCCATAGCGCCGCTTCCAGACCACCGGCATGACACAGCCGCGGATCCAGTCGATCCCATCGTGCGCGCCACTGAACACCGTGGTCGCCAACACCTCGTTGCCAGGATCCGTGTGCATGTAATACTGCTCGGACTTGATCTGAAAGTCCTTGAGCCCCTTGACAATCGGATCATCATGCCGGGCGATGTTCACGGTGTAGTCCACCATGCCGCCGGGGTGCGACACCCACTGGCCGCCGACCATGAACTGGTAT
This sequence comes from uncultured Lentisphaerota bacterium, assembly GCA_903894975.1. Taxonomy (GTDB): domain Bacteria; phylum Verrucomicrobiota; class Lentisphaeria; order Oligosphaerales; family CAITYL01; genus CAITSE01. Next base: position 4,011 of record CAITSE010000285.1, on the reverse strand, counting down.
TCGGTGTGCTCGCGGAAGGCGTCGCCCATGCCGCCGTGCCAGCCGGCAAGGCCGGTGCCGTGGCGCACGGCTTTCAGCAGGCCGTCGGCCTGTTCCTTTGAAATTTTGCCCATGGTCCAGCAGGGAACGACCAGGTCCAGCTTCGCCATTTTCTCCGCGTCCAGCCACACATCCAGCGTGTCCGCCAGCTCCACCTCAAAGCCCTGGGCTTGGAGAAACGGGACGAACCGTTCCACGCACGGCTTGGGTTCATGCCCGTTCCACCCGCCCCACACCAGCAGCGCTTTTTTCATGGGTTCCGCACTCCGTCGCCGCATGTTGCACGTTTCAAAAAATCCGCCGCCGGCCCGACCAAGACGGATCCGACCGCAAAACAGGTTCACTATACGCCCGCCCGACCGGCCGCTCAATGGACGGGAGTTTCATTGTCATAGATTTTTTGCCCATAATCGGATCATACTTCCAGCGCTTCCGGACGGTTTTTCCGCCCGGTTTGTGCTATGGTATTCCATTCAAGGCTCCTTCCTCTTCCGGATGCGGCTAAAAATATGGAATTTAAGTCCAAACACCTGTTGCCGCAGCCGCGCCGGTTCCGGCTGCATCCGCCGGTGAGCAGCATCGGATACGTTCCACACAAGACGGACTGGATCCGGCGCACGTTTCCCTCGGTCAACTTTTCCTTCATCCTCAGCGGTGGCGGCGAGTACCGGGTGGGCGGACAGAGCTGGAAAATCGCTGCGCCCTGCGTCATCACCCAGGTGCCGGATGTTCCGGTCGAATATGGCCCGGCCCAGGGCTGGACGGAATGGGAGGAGTTGTACCTGATCTATCCACCGGAAAGCCTGAAGCTTTTCCACCAGGCCGGACTCGATTTTGCGCGGAAACCATTCTGGCAGATCCGGGATTCCGCCCCGGTCCTGGCCCGGCTCCGGGAATTGTCCGAACTGCTTCAGGCGGAGCCCATGTCGCCGGGCACGGCCGACCGCATCGACCAGGCCTGCCAGGCGCTGGTGCTCGAAAGCCTCCTCGGCGAATCCGCGCCGCCGCGGGACCCCCATGAAATCCTGATCCACCGCATCCGCGAAGATCTCCGGCAACGCTTCCGGGAAGCTCCGGACTTCCACAGTCTTGCCCGACGCCACGGCTTGTCTTTCACCTCATTCCGGCGTCATTGGAACCGGCATGTCGACTGTCCGCCGGCGCGCTACCTCATGCGCCTCCGCCTGCGCGAGGCCTGCCGCCTGCTCGTGGAAACCGCATGGAACGTCGCGGAAATCGCCTACCACCTCGGCTTCCGCGACCCGCTCTATTTCTCCCGCCGCTTCCACACCGAAACCGGCCTGACCGCCACCGCCTACCGCACCCTCCACCAAGTCGCCAGACCATAAATTGGTATTAGATCAGGCCGGCGGCGGCGGCGGTAAGGAGTTCGCCGGCGCGGGCGAAAGCTTCGGCGTCGGGCAGGCCGTCCGGGGCGCAGGCAACGGCCCGGGCCACGCCAGCGCAGCAGCACTCTTCCGTGGTCAGACGCAACCGGCCCGCAAGCACGGCAACCTTGACCCCGGCCGCCTGCGCCAGGCCGCAGACGCCGCCGACGACCTTGCCGTTCAACGACTGCGAATCGAAACAGCCCTCGCCGGTGACCACCCAGTCCGCGCCGGCGAGCTTGGCCGGCAGGCCGCAGGCTTCGGCGACAGCCGCGAACCCGGGCACCAGCCGCGCCCCGAAAAAGGCCACGGCCCCGGCGCCGAACCCGCCGGCAGCGCCGCCGCCGGGCAGGTCCAGCACGTCGATCCCGAGATCGCGCCGAATGCAGTCCGCGAGATTGCGCAGGCCGGCGTCGAGTTCGCGCACCATGGCCGGCGTGGCCCCTTTCTGCGGGCCGAAGACCGCGGCGGCGCCGGTGGGGCCGCAGAGCGGGTTGCGGACGTCGCAGAGGGCCTGGAATTGAAAAACGGGAGAGGAAGAATTTTGGATTTTGGATTGCGGATTTTGGATTGGGGACGGAGAGGAAGACGGGGATGGGGACGGCGGGGGCGGGAGAATTTTGGATTTTGGATTGCGGATTTTGGATTGAAGAGGGGAAAGATGGGGAAGCGGAACGGGAACCGGGGATGAAACGGACGCGGCGGGGGGGAGGATGCGGCGGATGAGTTGGAGTGCGGCGCCGCCGTCGGGGAGGTCGCGGCCGTTGGCGTCGAGGAAGCGCCAGCCCAGGGCGCGGGCGGCGCCGGTGCCGCCGTCGACGGTGGCGCTGCCGCCGAGGGTGAGCAGGAGTTTCCGCGGATTCAGGCGGAGCGCGGCGGCGAGCAGTTCGCCGGTGCCGCGGGTGGTGGCGAGCATGGGATTGCGCTGCTCCAGGGAGATCAGGGGCAGGCCGCTGGCGGCGGCCATTTCGACGATGGCCGTGCCCGACTCCGGCAGCCAGCCGAAGGCGGCGGCGAGCTTCTGACCCGGCAGCGGTCCGGCGACGTCAACCACCTCGCGCCATTCGCCGCGGCCGGCGGCGACCAGCGCGGCGGCCGTGCCTTCGCCACCGTCGGCCACCGGGCATTCCAGAACCTCGGCGTCCGGGTGCGAACGCCGCAGCGCGGCGGCGGCCAGGGCGCAGGCGTGTTCCGCGGTCAGCGTGCCCTTGAACGAATCCAGTGCGACGATGATTTTCATGGACATCTTCCCTGCCCGGCCGCTGTAACGACTCGCCCTGCGGGAATGAAAATATCGAGAGCCCTTGATCCAATTTCGCGCACTTTCGCATATTTCGCGGGCACCATCATTCAGGCTAGTCCACCCCGCCGGCGGTCGGCGAGTTCCTGGCACTTGAGGCAGAGTTCGGCGGCCTTGAACGCGTGGGCCTGGGTCATGGCTTTTTCCGTGCGGTTCAGGCAGTCCAGGATGAACTCGCCGAAGAACGGGAAGCCGACCTTGCCGGCGAGTTGCAGGTGCTTCTCGCCCTCGTTCGTGACCAGGTACAGGTTGTCGCCCTGGGCGTCGCGGCCGACATCGATATACTTGCGCAGCTCGATGTAGCCCGTGGTGCCGAGGATGACGGTGCGGCCGTCACCCCAAGTGCGCAGGCCGTCAGGGTTCAGCCAGTCGACCCGGTAGAAGAAGGAGGCGCCGCGGTTGCCTTCGATCTTGGCCTCGCCGAAGTCTTCGAATTCCGGGTTTTCCGGGTTGGCGTAGTTGGCGACGCGGGCGTCGGTAACCGTGCCATCGGTGGAACCAGTGTAGGTGAGGAACTGCTCGCACTGGTGGCTGCCAATGTCGGCGAGGATGCCGCCGTATTGTTCCTTGCGGTAGAACCAGGCGGGCCGCGAGTTCACCGGACCGCGCCGGTGCGGGCCGAGACCGATGACCTGGGCGACCGTGCCGATGACGCCGTCCCGAATGAGCTGTCCGGCAAACACGGCGCACTCAACATGCAGCCGTTCGCTGAAATAGACGAAGTATTTGCGGCCGGTCTGCTTCACCACGCGCCTGGCTTCGTCGAGCTGGGTCAGGCTGGTGAACGGCGTCTTGTCGGTGAAATAATCCTTGCCGGCCTGCATGACCCGGCAGCCGATGGCGCCGCGCTCATTGGGCACGGCGGCGGCGGCGACCAGGTGGACATCTTTCTTGTCCAGAAGTTCGTCCAGGCTGCGGAGCGGCACGGCGGCGGGATGGCTCTTCAGGAATTGCGCGACCTTGACCGGGTCCGGATCGTACACGTAGCGCAGTTCCGCGCCGGCTTCGATCAGGCCGTTGCACTGGCCATAGATGTGGCCGTGGTCAAGATGGGCGGCAGCAAAGACAAACTCGCCGGGCTTCACCACCGGACAGGGCTTACCCTGCGGCGCATAACTCATGCCATCCGCTTTCTGGGACATAAAGAAAAAACCTCGATTTTGACCGCAACTCCCGCAAAAGCTCTCAATATAGCTTTCATCCCCGAAGCGGGAAGAAGGTCAGGGGATGGCATCCTCCCATCCCCCGACACCCCCTGGAGGCATGCGCGTAAACTTAAGAACC
>CAITSE010000284.1 GCA_903894975.1 uncultured Lentisphaerota bacterium | reverse complement strand
TCGACGTTCAACGTTCGATGTTGAATGTTCGACGTTCGCTTTTTCCTCGCATTGACGCACATGCCCATGGGGTGTCGGGGGTGAGCGAACTCCACCCCTGACTTTTACTGCGCGAGCAGGATCCAGGCGATGACGATCAGGCCCAGGCCGATCCGATACCAGGCGAAGGGATTGAGGTTGTGCGTGGAGACGAAGCGCAGCAGCCATTTCACCGCGACCAGGGAAACGAGGAACGAGACCACGAACCCGGCGGCGAACGGCAGGAGATTGGCGGAGCTGATGTCCGCGCGGCCTTTGTACAGATCATAAAGACAGGCGGCGCCCAGAGTCGGCATGGCCAGGAAAAAAGTAAATTCTGTGGCGGCGGGGCGCGAAAGGCCGGCCAGCAGGCCGCCGACAATGGTGGCGCCGGAGCGCGAGGTGCCGGGCAGCAGCGCCAAGACCTGCGCCACGCCCACGGCCAGGGCCTGCAGTGGACTCATGTCCTCAACCTCGCGAGTGAACGTGTCCGGCGCGCGATCCTGACGGCGCTTGTACCAGCGCTCGACCTCGAAGATGGCGAAGGCGCCGAGGATAAGCATCCCCGCGATGGTCCATAAGGCGGACGGTTGACTGTAGTCGTGCAGGTATTTCTTGATCAGGCCGTGCACGGCCAGGCCAATCACGGCGGCGGGCATGAACGCGATGCCGAGGTTGATCCAGAAGCGCCAGGCCGTGCGGTCCCCGGTCACCAGGCCGGAGGTGCGTTTCCAAACCCGTCCCCAATAGGCCCAGAGCACGGCCATGATCGAGCCGAACTGGACGAAGACGTCGAACACCTTCCAGTACGGTTCGCGGGCATTGATCAAGTCATTGCACAAGACCAGGTGTGCGGTACTGGAGATCGGCAGGTATTCGGTGACGCCCTGGATGACACCCAGCACCACAGCCTTCAGGATCGTAAGCCATTCCATGATCGTTGCCTGCCTGTCCCGTGTGGATTCCGCGGGTTCGGGGGTTACACTGTTGACAGAGGCTCTTGCAGAAGTGCCGCACGGCAAAAGCAGGGTTCAGGATTCAGGGCAGTGAAAGCAACTGTCAGATTGTGAAAGTGTTGTACATCCATCAAACTCTGCCTTCTGACCCCTGAACCCTGCTTTGCTGGCAGGACGGAGTTCTGCAAGCGCCTCGACAGAAAAAAGAGAATAATACCATACTGCGGCGGGACGCAAAAACGATGGCGGTTTCAGGACAGTCCGGAACCACGGAGGCGGTGACCTTCGACGTGGGCTATACCCTGATCGAGCCGTCCCCGCCCGTCGGCGAAGTCGTGGCCGAAGTGGCGACCGCGTTTGGTCTGACGCTGACCCCGGCGGAAGCCGGCTCCCGGTTCCTGGAGGCTTGGGAACGGACGCGCACCCACCATGACGGTTTGGTCTATGGCACGAACCACGAGGATGCCCTTGCCTACTGGCGCAAGGTCTTCTCGCACATGCTGCAACGACCTGTCGGCGACACCGCGGTGACCGGTCTGGTCCTGAATCTTTACGAACGGTTCAGCGGCGCCGGATCCTGGGGTCTCACCCCCGGCTGGGAGGAAACGTTCGCCGGGTTGCGCCGGCACGGGATCAAGATCGGCCTGGTCAGCAACTGGGACATCCGCCTGCGCCGGATCCTGGAAGGCCTGGGCCTTCTGGATCAGGTGGACGCCGTGGTCATTTCCGCCGAGTGCGCCATGGAAAAACCGGCCCCGGGCATTTTTCAGCGGGCCCTGGATCTGCTTGGACTGACCCATACGCCCCATACTTGTTTGCATCTGGGCGATACCTGGCGCGAGGATGTACTCGGCGCCGCCGGCGCCGGCCTGCGGCCGGCCTGGTTCAACCCCCGCGGTCTGCCACGCCCGGCCGCCGGCCCGGACTGTGCTGAAATCCGTACCCTCCCGGAACTGCTGTCGCGGGTGTGAGATGACGGGGAATCTGACTGATCCGACTGATCGGTCCGATCCGTCAGATTCTTCCAATCCGTCAGATCCCCTACCCCGGCCGCGGATTGAACCGCGAGACGGCGGCAAGTTGTTCGAAGAGTTTTTTCTCTTCGTCAGAGAGCGGATTGGGAACCGCGATCTGGATTTCGACCAGGAGATCACCGGGTTCCAGACCCTTCCCGCGGGGAAGCCCTTTCCCGCGTAACCGCAAGGTCTTGCCACTTCCGGTACCCGGGGGGACACGCAGGTGGCCTTCGCCGCCCTCGGGCGTGCGAAGCGGCACACTGGCGCCGAGCGCGGCTTCCCACGGAGTCACGGACAGAACGGTGCGCAGGTCGTAGCCTTCGATCTTGAAGTGCGAGTCCGGTGCGATGTTCAGCTTGAGCAGAAGATCGGTGGGACGGCCGTAAGCATCGCGGCCAAGACCGGCGAGGCGGATGCGGCTGCCGTCGGTGGTGCCGACCGGGATCTTGACCTGGCAGGTGCGGGTGCGGGAAGACCCATCCGGCTCGGCCATTTCGATCCGGAAACTCTTGGTGGCGCCGCGCAGGGCGTCCTCCAGGCTGACCGCGATTTCCGCCTCCTGTCCGGCGGGTGCATCTTCCGGTTCCCCGCCGGCGGACATGAAGTCGCCGAAATCAACGGGCACACCCCCGCCAGCGCGCCGTCCGCCGCGGCCCCCGGCACGGCCGTGAACTCCGCCGGCGCCGGTCTGGCCGAAGAGCATGTCGAAGAAATCGCTGAATCCGCCCCTGCCCTCGGGACCGCCGCCGCCGAAGTGGAATTCGCGCGCTCCGCCGGCGCCGGGCCGACCGCCCATGCCACCGAAGGCCTGCTCCCAACCGGATGGCGGCCGGAATTCCTGGCCACCCTTCCAATTGGCACCAAGGGTGTCATAGCGCTTACGCTTTTCGGGGTCGCTGAGAACTTCGTTGGCCTCGTTGATCTTCTTGAAGCGTTCCTCGGCCTCCTTGTTCCCGGGATTCTTATCCGGGTGGTATTTCACCGCGAGCTTGCGGAAATTCTTGCGAATTTCATCCTGACTGGCGGTACGGGAAACCCCGAGGGTCTGGTAATAATCTTGAAATTGCACGGGCATG
>CAITSE010000283.1 GCA_903894975.1 uncultured Lentisphaerota bacterium | reverse complement strand
ACGTGCGCGGTTCTGACGGAGGGGGGCCCGCTTAATGACTTGCGCGGCTCTGATGGAGGGGAGTCCGCTTACTTACGTGCGCGGTTCTGACGGGGGAGGGGGGACGGTTTCTGAGGAGGAGCCTTCCGCGGTCCCTGCGGGGCGCTTGTGTTCGTCCGGGACGGTGCCGTAGCCGTATTGGTCATACTTGTTGTAGTACTGGTTGTAGTAGTTGTAGTTGCTATAGCCGTACCGCCCGTAATTGTAGAAGCGGCGGAAGTAGCCGTAATAGCTGCCATAGCCCTGTTTGCCGCCGGTGTCGATGCCGTTGACGATAAAGCCAATGAGATTAACGCCTTTCAGGCGGTTGATGGCATGACGGACGCCGGCAAACGAGCAAATCCCGTGTCGGGCGACCAGCAACATGCCGTCGCAGGCGCGGCCGATGAGCCCGGCATCGACTACCCGGCCGATGGGCGCGGTGTCGAAGATGATGAGGTCGTATTCGCGGCCCCATTCTGAGATCAACTGCTTGATGCGCGTGCTGTCCAAAAGTTCGGGAGCGGTATTGTTGCAGGTGCCGACGGGGATCAGGGAAAGGTTGGGGTAGCTGGTGGGAAGGATGATTTCATGCCAGTCCGCAATTTTGCCCATGAGGAATTCGGTCAGTCCTGCGCGCTTTTCGAGCCCGATATTTTCATGAAGCCGGCCGCGGCGCAAGTCCCCGTCGATCATGAGGATTTTTTTACCTGTCCACGAGAACGCGGCAGACAGGTTGACGACGGTCATGGACTTGCCTTCATTGGCTTCTGTAGAGGTGATGGCCAAGGCATAGCCGGGTTTGGCGCCGATGACGGATTCCAATCCTGTACGCAGGCTTCGGTAGACTTCCGTGGCCAGGGACGCCTTGTTGCGGTCCACGATGACGCGGGCGGTGGAAAGATCCACATCCGGCAGGATGCGGGTCCAACTGGGGATGCTGTTTAAATACGGCAGCCCGAGGCGCTCTTCAATGGCCATAATATCCAGCATGCTGGTATCGAGATAATCGAGCAACAACGCTAAGCCGATGCCGAAGGCCAGTCCGAAGAAGATGCTGGCGGTCATGATGAGCAGGCGGTTTGGCCGTACCGCATTGGGAAAGGCGGCGGGCTGGTCGATCATGTGGTTGATGGTCGAGTCGGAGTTATTCGCGGTATTGTCGAGGATCTTGGCATAGACCTGATCGTGGAGCTGCTTCAGGTGGTCCACCTTGGATCGCTGGTTTTCATAAATGGCGCGGTCGGCGGAGGAGAGGGAGGCTTCGCTGCGCCATTGGCTGGCGGCTTTGCCGAGGGCGTCTTCCTGGATTTTCAGGGCTTCGTAGCGGGATTTAAGGCGCTTGAGGGCGGTTTCGGCTCCGAACACCAGTTCCCGCTTGGCGGCGGCCACCTGGCGTTGGAGTTCAATCATTTTGGGGTGGTCGGGCTTGTACGTCATCAGAAGATCCTGGTATTCCGCTCCCAAGCGTGATACCAGCTCCTCCTGTTCCTGCCAAGAGGCGGGGGCGGCCGGCATTTTTCCCAAGTTTTTGGCGCGGTCGGCGGTCGGGATGCTTTTCATCAGGTTGGCGATGGAGGTATCCTGGCTGTTGGGATTGAAATTGCCGGCGCCATCCATGGCCGAGTCGTGGGAATCCTTGGTAAGGTCAATGACGTCCTGAATGGTGGCGCTGTTGGCGTTTTGAATAAAGGGGAACTGGGTTTCCAGCATGGTCCGTTCCATGCGCAGGGTGTTTTGGCGTTGGACCAGGCCGGCCAGGAACATGTCGTCGAATTGTTGTTTGGCCTCGGAGACGCGGATGCTGTGTTCCTGCTGGAACTTCATGAGGATGTTCTGGGCTTCTTCCAGTTCGTCGGCCAGCCGTTTTTTCTCCACCCAGAGACTGCGCTGGGCGCTTTCATTGGTTTCCAGGGCGCGGTTGCGTTGAACTTCCTGGTATTGGGCCAGCAGTTCCCGGAGGAATTCCAAGGCGTATTCGGCGGAAACCGCATCCACGCTGATGTCCAGCATGGTTTCGCTTTCGCGCAGGGATTTGACATTGACATCGACCATCAGGTTGGAGAGGGCGTTTTGGTATTTGGGGGCCAGCTTGCTATGGACTTGTTTGCGGATACTGCCGCCCGTGAGAATGACAATTTGCCGTCCCCGCATCCGGGTGACTTGCTCGGCACTGATGTAAGCCGGGGTGTTTTGGTTGCCGAGGCGGAGGCGGTCGTCGGTCATGATTTCATAGCGGCAGGAGGCCCGATACATGGGGGTGGCGACAATGGACCAGATGGCGCCGAAGGCGGTAGCCAGCAGAATGCCCAGAAGTACCAGCCACCAGTGGTTGATGATGACGCCAAGGATCCGGCGCGGATCGGCCTGCTCGGAAAGATGGTCAGAGGAGGATCCTGTTCCCGGCGTCGGGCGCGAGACTTCCAGCGCTTGGGTTTCAGGTTTGGTTGTCGGGAAGTTTTGCATGCATGGTCCGCGTGGATGATATTTGATTTGGATCTGGTATGACAAGCTCCGCCCGGTCAATTATGCACTGACAACGCCCCCGCTCCCAGATTAGAACCAGAGGGAGTAGAGTGCCTGCCGGACATGCATGATTAACCTTCGTGCCACCGGACTTGCCGGCGGCGCCAGCACAATGCCGAGGTCTGCGCTAACCTGAATTATTCACGAACTAACTTGCAGGGCCACAAAAGATCACAGTGGCACACAAAAGGGCGTGCAATCTTCCTTAGAAATTGATCATCTTCTGAGGCACGATCACCATGTCGCCAGGCTTAAGCTCAACGTCTTCGTTGAGATAGCCTTCTTCGATGATCTTGGAGACATTGTAAATTTTATCGATCCGCTCTTTGTTTTTTTCATAGCGGATCAAGCGGACTTCCTTGGACTTGGCGAACTTGTTGAACCCGCCCGCCTTGAAGATGGCCCGCATCAGGGTCCGCTGCTCTCCCGGCGCGAATTGGATGATACTCGGATTCATGACTTCTCCGGAGACAATCACTTCGCAGGAGTCCGACGAGAAGAAGAGATTCCCGTTTGAGCCGGGCACGCAGACAATGTCATCGGATTGAAGCACAATGTCCTTTTCGGAAAGGGGAGCCGCGGTGGCAAACAGTTCCGCCAGATTGACGGGGATGCGCTGGGGTGGGCGTCCGGGCTTGCCGTGACGCTGGATAAACGCCTCTTCCGGGGCGGCCCAACTGGTCACGCCGTCGACGAAAGACAGGACTTGGATGATGGTGAGTCCGCCCACGGGCGGCATTCCCACCACGCCGGGCCGGCGCACGGCGCCGTAGATATAGACTTTGCCGGGGCCCTTGGTGACCAGCGAGACGCTGATCGTGGCTTTTTGGTACATGCCCTGGCAGAGGGCGGCGGAGAGCGCTTTTGCGGCTTCGGACGGGGTCAGGCGGGCAATGAAAAATTCGCCAAGATAGGGAATCGGCACGGTGCCGGAGGCTGAGATCAGGCCTTCAAAGATGATGGACGGGTCTTCGGCCATGCGGACGCGAATGAGGTCGCCGGCGTTGAGAATGTCCTCGTCAGGCGTCGCCGCGATGGCAGCGGCGGCCGTTGCGGTTTCGTCGATGGCGGTACCGGTGAGTGCGGTGGTGCCGGTGAGCGCGGTGGTGCCGGTGAGCGCGGTGGTGCCGGTGAGCGCGGTGGTGCCGGTGAGTGCGGTAGTGCCGGTGAGCGCGGTGGTGCCGGTGAGTGCGGTAGTGCCGGTGAGCGCGGTGGTGCCGGTGAGTGCGGTAGTGCCGGTGAGTGCGGTGGTGCCGGTGAGTGCGGTGGTGCCGGTGAGTGCGGTAGTGCCGGTGATAATCAGGTTGGGCGTGGTAGACGGCGAGAAGATGACACTTTCAGAGCTGGGGACGGGGGTGATTTCCGCCGGGGCGGAGAGTATCGCGGCGGGTGGGGAACCCAGCGTCATCAGAACCGGGGTTTTGGCCGCGGGAGTCAGCTCCACAGAGCCCGCCGCAGAGTTCGCCGCCGGAGTGGGGGCCGAGAGGAGACGGGAAGTTTCAGGGATCACCGTGGTGGAATCAGCCCCGGCGGTCAGAGAAAAGAGCAGAACAACTCCCGCCGCATTCACCCATCCCTGCCGGATGGTTTGGATCGAAAGATTGGCAAAACTCATGAGCCCATTCATCTCCGCTCGCTTGACTGCGAACATCAGGATTTTCAGAATCGGTAATTGAGCGTGGTCGAGACTATGTTCCGGCCATAGTCGTCGTTGTTGGTTCCGTGTAACTTCCGGGTGTGTTGATACCGGCACGAGAGGGTGGCGTGCTGGCTGATTTTATAAGAGGCGCCCACTCCGAACTGGATCATGTCATAGGTTTCGCCGTTATCGGATTCGTCGACGCGTCTGAAGGTGACGTCAGCATTCACCATCCAGTTTTCGGTCAGGTCATGGTAAATGACGTAGCCATTGCTCCATTCCCTGGCGAAATTAACCCCCACGTTTCGGTAGTCTTCGCTCAGTCCGTAGGAGGAGTTAAGGCTCTGGGTGGTGCGTTCGGTGATGCGGTGGTAGAGTTGGAGTTCGTAGGTGGGGGTCCGGCCTTGGTCTTTCGCGATGTCATTGTTCGAGTTGAAGTCCAGCCATTCATAGCCCACCCGGCCATTGAGGTAGATTTTGGAATTGATAGTGGTCACGAACGCGCCACCCAGGGCATACATCATGCTGTCGTTGCGTTTGATATCTGTTCCGTCGGGCTGCGGTTGGCCGAATTGGTAATAGCGCTTGGTGACGGTGGCGTAGGGGCCGACGGCAAGGTTTTTGCGCAGGTCCTGCAGGAGGACGGTATCGAAGGTGTCCGCCTGGTAGCTTTCGTACTTGTAGTCGCTTGGGGTGACCCAGGTGATGGTGTGGTCATAGCGGGTGGTGGCATGCAGGGAATCGTTGAGATCGCCGGCATACTGGAGCCAAGTATTGTTTTCGGTACGCTTGTAGCCCTTGGTGTTGTTGTTTTGGTTGGACACATTCATGTTGTCCAACGTCTGGTAGATGCTGTCGCCGAGGGTGAGCTTGCCGGTCTGGCCGAGCTTGAGTTCGGCTTCGACGCTGGTTCCGAGGCCCCCACCATCCCCAGTGATGCCCCAGGTATCATCCACGTGCGAATTAAAATAGTCGGTATAGGTCACGCCGACAGAGGAGTTGATTTTGAAATAGGGGGAGGGCGTCCATCTCAGGGACATGCCCACGCCTGGCTGGACATAGGCGCTGCGCTGCCGGTTGCCACCGGAAGAGCCACCGGAAGAGTTGTTGATGTTATCATCATACCCGACGGCGAAAGAGGCGTTGAACGCCATCCTCAGGTTTTGTTCCGGGAGTTGGACGTTGTAGTAAGAATTATCCCGTCCCCGCACCTGTTCCGGCTGCATATTGATGGTGGCCTGGGATACAGCCTGGGCGGAATTGGCGCCAAACTGGAACGTTGCACCCATGGCAACGATGGCCAGCCACTTGGCCCAGAACGCTTGTGCCCGGCGAATTTTTCTCGCAAAGTTTCGAATTTTCATGATGTTTCCCCGGGGGCCGACACTAACCCACGCGCATCTGACGATAAACCGCGCGATAAAAACTACACCTTATTATAATCGGTGTATGGCAGGTCGGCAACCTCTCCGCCGGGTCAAACCCGGAGGAGTATCCTTTCTTGAAAATCCCCAACGAATGGAAGGCACAAGGCAATTCATTAACCTAGCTAGGGGAGTCGGGATTTTCAAGCGCTTGCCGCGGTTTCCGCCAGGTAGGAACTGCGGGCTAAGGGGGAGCTGACCACCTGGGTGAATCCGAATTCCTGCCGGGCCCGGTCCTCCCAACGTATAAACTCGGCCGGAGTCGCATACCGGTCGAGGGGCCAATGTCCGGGGCTGGGGGGGAGGTATTGGCCGATGGTGACAATCGTGACGCCATGGTCGCGCAGGTCGCGCAGCAGGTCTGCCGTTTCCTGTTCCGTTTCGCCTAAGCCGAGCATGATGCCGGACTTGATGGCGGTGCCGTGGTCCGCCCGCCGGGCCGCGGCGGCCAGCACGCCCAGGCTGCGGCGGTAGTCGGCGCCGCTGCGGATTTGGGGGGTGAGGCGTTCGCAGGTTTCGAGGTTGTGGTTGAAAACGGCGGGGCCGGCGGCCAGCACGGTGCGGAGGGGCTCTTCCTGTCCCTGGAAATCAGGGGTGAGCACTTCCACCTGGCTGTCCGGGAGGATTTCGTGCAGGGCCCGGATGGTGGCGGCAAAATGGGTGGCGCCGCCGTCGGGAAGGTCATCCCGGGTGACGCTGGTCACGACGACGAAGCGGAGTTTCATTTCCCGGGCGGCGCGGGCGACCCGGCCGGGTTCATCTGGATCGGGCGGCGCGGGCGATCCGTGGCCCACGGCGCAGAACCGGCAGTTGCGGGTGCAGAGGTTGCCGAGGATGAGGAAGGTGGCGGTGCCGCGGGCCCAGCATTCGCATTTGTTGGGACAGGCGGCGCTTTCGCAGACCGTATGCAGGTTCAGTCCTTTGAGGACGCCGTCGACCCGGCTGCGGGCGGCGGCGCCGCGATACGGCCGGCGGAACCATTCTGGGAGGCGGGAGGGCATGGGGGTGGTGGGGGGCGGTGTGACGGTGGGGCAGTAAAAACGGAAAAACGGAAAAACGGAAGGACGGAAGGATTGGGAAAGGGGTGCGGGCGGGCGGTAATGGGGGGGGGTGAAATTTGAAATTTGAAACTGGGCAATCGGCAAATGAAACTTGGCAAGTGACGTGCAAAAATCAGCGGCGGCGGTTCCAGGCTTCGGTGCGGTACACGGTTTGGGCCCGTTCTTCGGCTGCACCGGTAAAGGCGGTTTCTGGCTGGAAGGGCTGGAAGTGTGCGCCCAGAACGGTTTGGAATCCCGCGGCGATGGCGTCCGTAACCAGCATCCGGTCCGGGGCGGTTCCGGGCGGTAGCACGATACTGCCCTGATGGAGGATGCCCTGGCGGGTTCGGCGTTGGGCGCTGCCGGCGATCTTGCGTTCGCCCTGGAGCAGGTCATAGCGGGTGGGGTTGGTGAAACAGACCATGCGGCCGCGGTCGACATGTCCGGAGATTTCGGCGTTGGCCAGGGCGGCGCCGATGCGGATCCGGGCCAGTCCGGCGGCGACGGCGCGGTTGACGGTGGCGTAGCTTTCCATTCGGTCCAGGCGGGTCAGCCAGTGGCCGGGCGGGAAGACGGCGGTGTAGGTGATGTCATGGTCATGGAAGACCACGCCGCCGCCGGTCGGGCGGCGGATGACGGTGTAGCCGGCGGCCGGTGCGGCGTCATGGTTCTGAACGTAGCCGATGGTCACGGCGGGCCGGTCCCAGCCGTAGAATCGCAAAAGCGGTCGGCCTCGGGCGGCGGCGCGGGTCAGCAGGACTTCGTCGGCCGCCATGTTCCAGGCCGGTTCGTGATTCTCATCCAGCCACAGGTCCCAGGGTTCGGGAATTGGAGCGTGGGGAGGGGAGGGGGTCATTAAACGAAAACCTTACAAGGCGTCCCATGGGACGGGTGTGAAAAATAACCATAAAACAGACTTATAAGAAAACAAGTGCGTTTCTGTTTGGCGCGGCGCCAAACGGAAAATGGATCAGACAGCCCCTCGTTGCGGTTTTTTGTGAGCTTCTGTTCAAAACGTTTTGGGGTAGGATGTCATAGGGTGACGCCGTCCTTGAAGATGGCTAGGTCGCGGAAGCCGCGGGTTTCGTTGCGGGTGCGGGTGCGGCCGGAAGCGGTGGCGAGGACGAAGCGGAAGAAGGCGTCGGCCAGTTCGGGCATGGGTGTGCCGGCCAGGAGCGGGCCGGCGTCGAAGTCGATCCAGTTCGGCTTGCGCGCCGTGAGGTCGGAATTGGTGGCGACCTTGATTACGGGCACCGGGGCGCCCAGGGGCGTGCCGCGGCCGGTGGTGAACAGGATGATCTGGCAGCCGGCGGCGGCAAGGGCGGTCGCGGCGACGATGTCGTTGCCGGGACCGGTCAGCAGGTTCAGCCCGGGCCGGGTCACGCGCTCGCCGTAGTCGAGCACGTCGGTCACGGTGCCGGTGCCGCCTTTCTGGGTGCAGCCCAGGGATTTCTCTTCGAGGGTGGTGATGCCGCCGGCCTTGTTGCCCGGCGACGGGTTTTCGTACACGACCTGATGGTGGCGGAGGAAGTAGTCCTTGAACCCGTTGACCATGCGTACGCACTTGTCGAACACGGCGCGGTCGGCGCAGCGCGCCATGAGCAGCCGTTCGGCACCGAACATCTCCGGCACCTCGGTCAGGACGGAGGTCCCACCCAGTTCGAGCAGGCGGTCGGAGAAGACGCCGAGCAGCGGGTTCGCGGTGATGCCGGAAAAGCCGTCGGACCCGCCGCACTTGAGGCCGACGCGCAGGGCGGCGACCGGCACCGGCTGTCGCCGGGCGGCACCGGCAAACGTGATGAGTTCGTCCAGGAGCTGCGCGCCCGCGGTGATCTCGTCCGGGACGTCCTGGGCGACCAGGAACTTGACGCGGCGCGGATCGAACCCGCCGAGCAGGGCGCGGAAGGATTCGGGGGTGTTGTTCTCGCAACCGAGCCCGAGCACCAGTACGCCGCCGGCATTCGGATGCCGGACCAGGCCGCTCAGGATCTGCCGGGTTTTTTCATGGTCCTCCCCGAGTTGGGAACAGCCATGGGGATGGGGAAAGGCGACCACGTCCTCCACGTCGCCGCCCGCCGGCAGCTGCGCTTTTGCCGCCCGGGCCAAAGCCTCGGCCACGGCGTTCACACACCCGACGGTCGGCACAATCCAAACCTCATTGCGCACCCCAGCCCCGCCCTCCGCCCGCACAAACCCGTCAAACGTATCCGGAATCGGGGAGATGCCATTCTCGCATCTCTCCGAACCCCTCTGGAGAGGGTCGGTCGACCCGTTTCCTTTGGAATAGCCGGGAGTTGCGAAATGGGCCGGCGGATGAGGCGTCGGCGAGATGACCGCGCGTAGGACCGCCGGCGCATTTCGCAACTCCTGCTTTCGCAAAAGGAAACGTGGCCGCTGCCACCTTCCAGGGGGCTCGGGGGATGGGAGGATGCCATCCCCCGATTCTGGCTGGTATTCGTAGGCTTCGGTGCCGCTGAGGTTGGTTTTTAGGTTATGGGTGTGGACGTGGGCGCCGGCGGGGATGGGTTGGGTGGCGTGGCCGATGGGGAAGCCGTACTTGACGACGTGGGCGCCGGCGGCGACGGTGGTCAGGGCGAGCTTGTGTCCGGCGGGGATCGGTTCAAGCACCGTCACGCGCCGGTCGCCGGCCGCGACCTCCGCCCCGGCTGGAAGCGCGTCCACCGCCACCGCCACATTGTCCTGCGGATGAATTTGAATGGTCCGGTTAGCCACAGGGAAGCCTTTTTTTGCCACAAAGAACACAAAGATCACATAGAGGTGTCGGGCGATTCCTAAAAGACAAACTTCCGGGCTTCAAACTTGAAAGATCCGAAGTTGATTAGCATTCCGTGTCCGATCCGGCTGGCGCGCAGGTAGCCAAGCAACTGAGCGATGTGTTCGTCGGCAATGGATTTGCAGGCTTTGAGTTCAACCAGCAGGCAGCCGCCCACCAGCAAATCGGCAACGTAATTTCCCAGCACGGTTCCATCTTCATCATAGACAGTTAGAGGAACTTGCTGCTGGACTTCCACTCCTGCTTTTTGCAACCGGTTGACCATGGCGTTTTCATACACCTTCTCAAGATGCCCGTGAGCGTGATACAAGTGGATGGAATATGCCGTGTTCCGTACGATCTCGCACAACGAAAGAATGTCGCTCATCCTGTCCCTCCTCCGATCCCCCCTATGTGCTCTTTGTGTTCTTTGTGGCAAGAACCATTCTACAATAATCGTTCAGCTGCGGCTTTGACACCGTTGGCCAGGATGGCGGCGAGGGCGGCGGTGACGGCGGCTTGGAGGGTGGGGATGGCGGTGAGGTCTTCGCCCCAGAACGCGGTTTCGGCGAGGACGGTTTTGACCAGCGCGGCGGCGTCCTTGGACGCGTCATACGCGCCCCAGGCCCTGACGAAGAAATCGAGCACGGACTGGTCGTCGCGGATGGGATAGGGCTTTCCGTCGCGGACGCCGCGCAGTTCGCGGTCGCCGGCGGGGATGCCGCGATAAAAGGCAATGATCGCCGCCAGAGAGAAGGCCAGCCGCGGCGGCAGCGCCGCTTTCGCCGCCGCAAACTCTTTCAGGGACGGCAGCACGCGGACCTTCCACTTGGACACGGAGTTCAGGCAGATGCTGAGCAGTTCGTGGCGGATGAAGGGATTGCGGAAACGCTCGAGCACGGCCTCGGCATAAGCCGCCTTGTCCGCGGCGTCCATGTTCAGCACCGGCAGGATTTCCTCGAACACACTTTGCCGCACGAGCTTGCCGAAGAGTGGGTCGGCCATCATCTCCCCGACGGTGTCCAGGCCGGCGAGGAACGCGGCGGGGACATTGCCGGTGTGCGCGCCGTTGAGCACGCGGACCTTGCGCGTCCGGTAGGGCGCCAGGTCGTTGGTCCAGACCACGTTCAGGCCGGCCTGGTGGAACGGGAGTTCGGCGGCGAGGCGGGAGAGAAGGGACGGGGAAGGAGAATTTTGGATTTTGGATTTTGGATTTTGGATTGGGGGGCGGGGGAGGGGAGCCGGGGAGGTTGCGGGTTGTGAGTTGCGGGTTGTGGGTTCGGGGAGGGAAAGGGAAACCGGGGGGACGGGTTCGATGACCCAGAGGTGGAAGATTTCACCGGCGTCCAGGAGTTTGTCTTCGTAGCCGAGCTGGGCGGCGAGGGTGGCGGCCTCGGGTTTGGGGTAGCCGGGGACGATGCGGTCCACGAGGGTGTTGCAGAAGGTGCAGGCGTCGTTCACCCAGGCGGCGGCCGCGGCGGTGTTCCAGGCCTGGAGATGCCGGAGCACGGCGTCGCGCAGGGTCGCGCCGTTCTTGTCGATCAGTTCACAGGGCAGGAAGAGCAGTCCCTTGTCCGCCGCGCCGGCGAAGGCGTCGAAGCGCGCCAGGAGCAGCGCGGCAACCTTGGCGGGGAAGGTCTCCGGACAGGCGTCGGCGGGCTTGGCCTCGGTCGTGTAGGCGATGCCGGCTTCGGTGGTGTTGGAGACGACGAAGCGCAGTTCGGGATTGCGCGCACAGGCCAGGAACCCGGTCCAGTCCTCGTACGGATTCAGGCCGCGGCGGAGACTGGTGATGATGCGGCGGGTTTCCACGGTCCGGCCGTTTTGCACTCCGCGCAGGAGCAGCGTGTACAGGCCGTCCTGCGCGTTCAGCACCGGGACCAAGCCCTGCCGGATCGGCTGGATCACGGTGACGCCGCCGTGAAAGAGATTTTTTTCGTTCAGGATGTCCACCATCCAGTCCACAAAGGCGCGCAGGAAATTGCCTTCGCCGAACTGCAGGATCCGTTCCGGCAGCGGTTCGAGCGTGCCGCATTCCAGGCCGGCGGGCAGGGCGGGTTTGGCGGCGAGAAAAGCGCGGTTCAGGCTGGGCATGGTCGGGTCTCTCCGGGAGGTGCGTCGCAAGCGGATACTGCAACGTTACAGTATCGGGGGAGGGGAAAAATGCAAGACCCGGTGGCCGGGCCCCCCTTGGGAACGCCGAGCCCCAGCTCGGCAAGACTGCATTTAAACCGCTAACGGGCGCTAACGGGTCGCTAACGGGGTGGAGTTTGGTCAGCGCAGGGTTGTGCTTTTGAACGGAATCCCCACAGAGGATGGGACAACGTAGCTTCGGGCTGGGAACGATGGGACCTATGGGATTGCGCGCCGCCGGGAAACGGGAATGAGTTTCCCGGAATCTTCGACGTCGGCTAAATCCCGGGCACCCGGCGCCCTCCCGCACAAAGGCTTGTCTTCTTCCCCGCCGCCGGGTATACTTTTCCGGCAAGCGCGGGAAAGCCGGGTGAGATGAAAGCCGTTTCTGCCACAAAAGGACACAAAGAAGCACAAGGGGAAAAGTCTGGGAAATTGGAGTGACGGAAGTTCGAGAGCCATCGAGGGCTCTCGAGAGCTGTCGCGGGCTATCGATTTTAAGGAGAGAACCATGGATGCGCTGTTTGCCACGCAGTTCGCCGCAGATTGGATTGCGGCGTGGAACGCTCATGATGTGGACCGGGTGCTGTCGCATTTTGCGGATGATTTTGAAATGTCCTCGCCGGTGATCATGCGGCTCGTTGGTGAACCTTCCGGCAAGCTGTGCGGGAAGGCGGCTGTCGGCGCCTACTGGCGCAAAGCGCTGGCGGTTGTTCCTGATCTTCATTTTGAGTTGGTTGTGGTGCTGACGGGCGTGGAAAGCATCACGATTTACTACAAGGGGACCAAAGGCCGTCCGGCCGCGGAGGTCTTCTTCTTTGGCGCGGACCGGAAGGTGGTGAAGGCGGTCGCGCACTATGCTGTGCCGCCGGCGAAACCGCACGGTCCCTGAAAGCCACGCTGCCGAGGAGTGTTTGTTTCTCACGGAGGCACAGAGCGCACGGAGGCGGATGATTTTCTCCGTGTCTCCGTGCCTCCGTGAGAGACAACGCTTGTCTGAGTGGGGCGGCGCGGGGGATGGCAGACAGGAGTGTCTGCCTTACGTTGGGTCACGGACGGGAGTGTCTGTGCTACGTTTTCAACAGTAGCCCGGGCAAGCCGGCCGTAAAGATGGCATGGTATCACAAACTCGGGTCCGGCTTGGCCGGGCTGGGAAATCACGAAATGGCGACATACAGATACGAAACGCACCTGCATACGGCGGAGGGCAGCAAGTGCGGCATCAGTTCAGGCGCGGAGTTTGCGCGGTATTTCAAGACGCTTGGTTACGCCGGCATTTTTGTGACGGATCATTTTCTGAATGGCAACACCACGGTGCCGCAGGAGTTGCCCTGGGGCGAGCGCATTGAACGGTTCTGCCACGGCTACGAAGTCACGGCGCGGGAAGGTGCCCAAATCGGACTCGATGTGTTCTTCGGCTGGGAATACAGCTATGGCTGGGCACACTTTCTCACTTATGGACTGGGAAAAGACTGGCTTCTGGCCCATCCCGATCTGCTCGCCTGGGATGTGCTGCAGTATTGCGACCGGGTCCATGCGGATGGCGGGGCGATCGTTCATGCGCATCCTTTCCGGGAAGGGGTGGAAATTGTGCAATTGATTCCGGACAAGATGGATGCCGTCGAGGTCGTGAACCCCGGGCGTTCGGACAAGGCCAATCGGCATGCGCGTGATTTCGCCGCCAGTTTCGGTCTGCCCGGAACGGCCGGGTCCGACATTCATTCGACGCGTCCGAAACGGCGGTGCGGCGTCGCCTGCTCCCGGCGGCTGACCGGGCCCGGCGAGTACATCGTGGCAGTCAAATCGGGAGACGCTGTTGTTTTCGACGAAGTTCAGTCGTGACGTGATTGAACACGCGTGATCGCGTGTCGCCGAAAGAAAGATTTCTCTCACGGAGGCACGGAGGCGCGGAGGGAAAAGATGGAAAAACGGAAGAAGCGGGTACGGGAGCGGGTGGCGGGATTCTCCGTGCCACCGTGCCACCGTGAGAGACAACTCCGGTTCGGGCGGACGGAGCGGGGGAGGGGAAGGCGGGCAGGATTGCCCGCCGCACGTTGGGTCACAGGCAGGATTGCCTGTTTCACGTTTTCCCCACAGACCACAGGCCACAGACCACGGGCCCTCACCCTGCGGCTTCGAGCAGGGCGCGGGCGTGGCGGGCGTAGTGGCCGTGGAGGTCCTGGCGGTAGGTTTCCAGGACGGTGCGGCCCTTGCCTTGGAAATCGCCGCAGGCCAGGAGGCCGCGGGCGACGAGGAGTTCGCGGAGCTCGCGGTTGCGTTCGCTGGTGTCGCAGCCGTCGGCGGGGACCTGGCCGAGGGCGGCGGCCACGGAAGCCTTGCTCTGGCCGCGGAAGGCGTCCAGGAAGAAGGCGAAGCGCGCCGCCGCCTCCGGCACGGGCTGGGCTTCGAAGGCCAGGGTGAGCGCACGGAAGTGCGAGAACTCGCGGTCGGCGGCCAGGGAATTGAGTTTGGCGAGCAGGACGGGGAGGGCGCGGGGATTGCGGGTGCGGCCGAGGGCGACGAGTTGGCTGTCTAACTCGCTGAGACTGAATCCAAACTGGCCCATGCCGGTGAAGTTCCAACCCGCGTCCCAGTCGCGCGCCGCGACGGCGGCGGCGAGGGTGTCCACGCCGGTGTCGTCGCCGAGCAGGCCGAGGAGGTGGGCGTAGCGCAGCTTGCGGTCGCCGCGGGCTTTGGCATAGGCGGCGCGGAGGCGCGGCAGGCTGCGGGTGGGATCGGCGAAGATGACGGCCAGGCCCAGGTATTCGTCGGTGCCGCTTTTGACGGCGGCGGCGACCGCGGCGTCCGGGAGCGGGAAGGAATCGGTGTGGGTGAGGACGGCGGGGGCGAGGATTTGCTTCTCGACCAGGTGGCGCTGGAGCGCCTTGATGTCGATATCGCGGAGGGCGCACTTGGCTTGCACGGTCATGGCGGCGGCGCGGCCGGCGGCGTAGCCCTGGTTCTGGACGTCGGGCTGCATGCGGATGACCGGGAGCGCGTCGCGGTGGGCGCTGATGCCGAGGCCGGTGACCAGGACACCGTCGAGCCCGGCCGGCAGCAGGCAGCGGTAGGGGACATGGGCGCTCAGGCTTTCGCGGTCGGGGGCCTTGGCCATGAACACCGGATGGATGGTGAAACCGTGGGAATCGAAGTTGCTGCTGGCGGTGGTGATGGTGTCGGGGAAGGTGCGGTTGGCCAGGAAGTCGAGGGGGTCGAGGGAGAGGTCGCCGCGGACCTGCTGGCGCTGGCGGGAATTGATGATCTGGGCGAGATCGAAGGCGTGGCTGAACTTGGCGCGGGCGACGGAGAAGGCGCGGGTGACGT
>CAITSE010000282.1 GCA_903894975.1 uncultured Lentisphaerota bacterium | reverse complement strand
GCGCCAATCGGGAGATTGGCGTTCCCGGGTTTCCCCGGAATTCCGACGTTGTCCATGTTCTATCCTCCCCCATCAGTCCCTCTCCCTTTCGGACTCCCGCAAGATTATCCGGAATTGGACAAAACGCAATAGGCCGGCAGAACCCGGGCGTCCCGCGCCGCGGTATGTTATAGGCGTCCGCAGCAACCGCCCCGTCCCCCGCGCCGGAAGAGCCATGTCCATCCACCTTGACTTCGACAAGATGCCGCTGACCGGCTGGTACCCCGGGCACATGCTCAAGGCCGGCCGCGAAATGCATGGGCGGCTGGAACTGGTCGACATGATCATCGAGTTGCTCGACGCCCGGGCGCCGCGGACCTCGCGGAACCCGGCCCTGGAAGCGGCCTGCGGCGGCAAGCCGCGGTTGCTCGTCTTCAACAAGTCCGACCTGGCCGACCCGGCGATGACCAAACGCTGGCAGGAATCCCTGACCCGGGACGGCGTGATCTCGCTGTTCGTGGACGGGCGCACCGGCTCGAACGTGTCGCGCCTGCCGGCCCTGGCCAACGAAGCCTGGGATGCCGAACGGAAGCGGCGCGGCGCGACCCGGCCCATGCTGCGCGAGATCCGGCTCATGGTCGCCGGCCTGCCGAACATCGGCAAGTCCACCCTGGTCAACCGGCTGGCCTTGCGCCACAAGGCCGCCGTCGGCCCCAAGCCCGGCGTCACCCGGTCCACGCAATGGATCAAGCTTCAGAACGGCATGGAACTGCTGGACACCCCCGGCGTGTTCTGGCCCAGGCTCGCCCGCAAGCAGGACGAACTGGTTCTGGGCCTGTGCGGCTGCATCAAGGACGACGTCATCGGCGAGGAACTGATGGTGGAATACATCTGGTACCGCTTTTCCCGCGGCAAAACCCCGGCGCGCTGGAACCTCTACGGCCTGGACCATGCCCCGGAATCGCCGGAAGCTTTCCTGGACGCCGCCGGCCGCCGCCGCGGTCTGCTCCTGCCCGGCGGCATCCCCGACCGGCACCAGGCCGCCATCGCCGTCATCAACGATTTCCGCGACGGCCGCCTCGGCCGCATCACCTTCGACGAGCCGGAATAAAACGTGTTCCAGCCGGATGGTTTCTCACGGAGGCACGGTGGCACGGGGAAGATCGGGGGCCGTCGCGGGCCGTCGAGAGCCCTCGATGGTTGTCGACGGCCCGCGAAAACTCCCCCTGTCCCTTTCGTAACCGAGAGAAAAACCTCAACGGTCTGTTCGCGCCGTCCCTGCGCGTTTTGTCGGTTCGGGTGCCGTCTGAGGGTTGCCCTGAAAGGGCGGCACATACCAGCCCAGGGCAACGCCCTGGGTTTTGATCCCATGATCGCCGGAGCCCTGTAAGGGCGTGACATCATCGGGGCCGAAGGCGTTGCCCGCAGGATGTCACGCCCTTACAGGGCTCATCCTCTTTATCTATCACCAACCCAGGGCGTTGCCCTGGGCTGGTAGGTCACGCCCCGTTGGGGCTTATGGTGGCGGAACGAAGGCCAGGACGGAAAGGAGTATCCTCCCGTTCTCGTTGTGACGAATCATTCAGGCCAGTCAAAGTCACCGGTCAGCCTAGTCCATCGCATCCAGGAATTTGGTGTGTTCCGCCACCACCGTCTGCCAATTCGGACGTTCCTTGATGCGGACAAAATCCAGGGTTCGTTTCAGCCGACGACGAAATTCCTCCTGGGAAACGCGCTCGCTTTTTTCACCCGGGCCTGACGGTGGGCGCGTCCCCATAAGAAAATCAACAGGGACAATGATCCACATCTTCTCCTTGAAGATGGTCGGTGGAAAAGGAGTTCCGGCATGCCAGGTCCATCGTGTCGGGCAGTGATAATACATGAGCACCAGGTCTCCCGGGTCGTCTTCCTGAAGGCCGGGCACATATCGGTAATCTTCAGCCCAATCCATGTAGCTGTCGGGCATGATTTTTCGAAGGGTGGCAAGCGAATCCCGGCCTATGCCATTCACGTTCGGAAAGGACTTGGGCTGGCGTGTGCTATCTTCGCCGGAGTCATGCATTAACATCCCGAATGAAATCATGAGCTGATTATGGCAGAGCGGTCGGCCTTTCCCATCAAAAATGAAATAACCGCATCCCAACGCCAGGCCAATGAGGACGGCAATCGTGCCGACCATCCGCAGAATGACGCGTTTGTATCGCATGGCGTTCCTTCCCGGGGAATTTGTACTATATATCCCGCTATTTTCCAGCCACTTACCGCCCGGGGATGGTGCCGGCCCAGGCCACCCACCAGGCGGCCACGGGCAGGGTCCAGGCCAGGAGGCCGCAGGCCCATTGGACCGGCGCCGGCAGTTTCCGGTCGGTGACCGGCAGCAGCAGGAATCCGAACCCGGCGCCGGCCAGGAACCCGAAGAGATGTCCGCCCAAATCGGAGCGCGGGCCGGTGCCCAGGAAGCCCAGCAGCGCCAGGGCGGAAATGGCCGGCAGCCAGACCCGGCTCCAGAGACTGGCCAGTTCGCGCCAGCCGGTCCACAACCGGCGCATCTGCTGGACCATGAGGGTGCCGAGGATGGCGAAGGTGGCGGTGGAGGCGCCCACGGCGGAATGGTCCGGATCGACCCACAGGGCGTTGGTCCAATTGCCGAACGCGCCGGAAAGGACGACGACCAGCAAACCCAGGCCGGCACCGGTGCTGCGGAACAGGAACCAGCCGAACCAGGCCAGGCAGACCGCGTTGGCCAGGACATGGGAGACGTCGGCGTGCAGGGTCAGGGCGGTGAAACAACGCCAGGTTTCGCCCGCCTGGATGCGGCCGGCGTCGGCCTCGCCGGCGAGATGGGCCGGGATCGTGTCGGCGAAGGGACCGGTCCAAGCGTAGAACAGCAGCAGCGCCGCGGCGGCCAGAAGGGCGTGGATGGCGGTGCCCTCGTAGACCGGGGGTGTTTCCGGAATGAACTGCCGGTGCGGCGGCCAGCCGCGGTTGACCTTGCGGTGCTGAACCAGTTCGGCGCGGGCCCGGGCCTCGTCCGCCAGCGGCACCCGGATCTCCCAGGCGCCGCCGGGGTGTTCGACCAGGCGGTAGGGGATGCCCGCGGAGGCGAGGGCGGCCAGGCGCGGCCAGGGCGTCCGGCGCTCGCCCGCGGCGATGCAGGCTTCCGTGTCCGCGTCCTCCTCCGGCGTCGGCGGGGGCGGCGGGTCGGAGAGGCCCGTCACCGGCGGCAGCAGCGCGGCCAGCGGCGGGTCGCTCAACACGGTGTCGCGGGCCGTGTCCGGAATGGTTCCGGGCGGCGGCGTTTCAGCGGGCGGCGGATTGGCGGAGGAAGAATTCATCCATAGAAATAATCCATTGCCTCTTTCTTTTTGCAAGCCCTTCCGCTATCTTACCCGCCACAAACCACCAGGTTTCGCGGACCGCGCCGGCCCGCGGGCCGGTGCGGACGGTACCCCCGAATGACCGGAAGCATTCCCACGAAAACGGAGTTGCGCAAGGTCATGAACCGGCGACGCAGGGAACTGCCGCCGGAGGAAACCGCCCGTTTCGGTCGCGAGATGTGCCGGCGGGTGCTGGAACTGCCGGAAGTCCGGCAGGCCCGGCAGGTGGCGGGTTATGCCGCCCTGCCCGGCGAGGTGAATCTGGACGGATTGTTTGAATATCTCCGGAATCACGGAAAGGAAGTGCTGCTGCCACGGTACGAGGGAAGTGGACGGGGCTATGTCATGGTCGCCGTCCGCAATCCTGATAAAGAAACCTGTCCCGGAAATTTCGGCATCCGTGAACCGCGGGCCGGGCTTCCGGTTGCGGATACCCGCGGACCCGACACGGTCTGGCTGGTGCCCGGTCTGGCGTTCGATCGCCGGGGGCGCCGGATCGGACGTGGTGGCGGTCATTACGACCGGCTGCTGAACGGAGCCGCGGGGTATAAGATCGGTTTGGCCTTCTCCTGGCAGCTCGTGCCGGAGGTTCCCGCCGAACCTCATGACGTCCGCGTCGACACGGTGGTCACGGAACGGGAGACGGCCGTCATCCCTCGCTCCCCGCAATCGCAATCTCCGGCTGGCACTCCGGAAAATCCATCCTAACTTTGTTCCCAACTCCCGCGGGCCCGCGCCGCGTTTCAACTATTCATATAATCCGGCATCCTCCAGCCGGACCAGCAAGGACAATCCAGCATGCTGTATTCCCCCATCTTTGGTGCCATACCGCCGTTCCTCTCCAACCTATTTAACCTTACTCTGCAATGGTGTACGGAACGAGATGTCGTCCAGAACGTTGCCGCCGCGGCCACTTGTTTCTTCGCCGGCTATGCCATTAAAACCCTGATTGACCGCGGCGCCGCCAAGGATGCCGCCGACCAGCGCGCCGCTGCTCGCCGTGACGCCGACTCCGTCCTCAAGGAAGCTCGGATCGAAGCCAAGGAAGTGGTGATCAAGGCCAAGGATGAATTCGAGAAAACTACCCACGAACGCCGCAACGAACAGCAGAAACTCGAAGAACGCCTCGAAGCCCGCGAACTCACCCTGGAACGCAAGTCCGACACCCTCGACAACCGCTCCTCCGATCTTGACCGCCGCGACCAGAAGGCCCGCGCCGACGAGGAACGCGCCCGCCAGGAAACCGCGCGGGTCGAAGAGTTGCGCCAAAAGCAGATCCATGAACTCGAACGTATCGCCGGCCTCTCCCGCGACCAGGCCCGCGACCAGATCCTCAGCCGTCTTAACTCCGAACTGGAAACCGAACGCGGCACCCTGCTCCGCCGCTTCCAGGATGAAACCCGCCAAGAACTGGAACGCGAAGGGCGCGATATCATGGTCACCGCCATGGAGCGCTACGCCGGCGACTGCGCCTATGAACGCACCACCGCCACCATCCCCCTGCCCGGCGATGAAATGAAAGGCCGCATCATCGGCCGCGAAGGCCGCAACATCCGCGCCCTGGAAGCCGCCACCGGCGTCAGCGTCCTCATCGACGACACCCCCGAGGCCGTGGTCATCACTTGCTTCGACCCCGTCCGCCGCGAAATCGCCCGCGTCGCCCTCGAACGCCTCATCGCCGACGGCCGCATCCATCCCACCCGCATCGAGGAGATGGTCGAAAAAGTCACCAAGGAAATGGACGCCGATCTGCAGAAGTGCGGCCAGGAAGTCATCGAACGGTTGCGCATTGCCGGCGTCAAACCGGCCCTGGTCAAGAACCTCGGCCGCCTCAAGTACCGTTACAGCTTCTCCCAGAACGTACTCGCCCATTCCGAAGAGGTCGCCGGCTTTATGGGCGCCATCGCCGCCCAGCTCGGCCTGGACGAACAGAAAGCCCGCCGCATCGGTCTCTTCCATGACATCGGCAAGGCCGTCGACCACGAAATCGAAGGGTCCCACGCCGTCATCGGCATGGACCTGCTCAAGCGCCACGGCGAGGACGACGAAACCGCCCAGGCCGTCGGCTGCCATCACGAAGACATCGAGTGCAACTCGCTCTACGGCGCCCTGGCCAAGATCTGCGACAAACTCAGCGCCAGCCGCCCCGGCGCCCGCAGCGAAACCACCGAACTCTACATCAAGCGCCTTGAACAGCTCGAAGCCATCGGCCTCTCCTTCCCCGGCGTCGACTCCTGCTACGCCATCCAGGCCGGCCGCGAACTCCGCGTCCTGGTCGTGCCCGAAAAAATCTCCGAAAGCCAGGCCGCCGTCCTGGCCCGTGACGCCGCCCAGAAGATCGAGAAAGAAATGCGCTACCCCGGCCAGATCAAGGTCACCGTCATCCGCGAAACCCGCGCCTCCGACCTGGCCAAGTGATGTCTCCTGGGAGAGGGGGCATCCTGCCCCCAATTTGGGAAAGTGGGCATCTTGCCCACTGACCCGGGGAGGAGGGCGGGTGTCCACACCCGGCAAAGCCCGGCCGGCGGGCATCTTGCCCGCCTTTTCACGGGGAAGGTGCGGTCGCCGGAAGCCGGGCCGTGACGAGCAGGTCCACGGCGAACGGCCGGGCCAGGAGGCGCAGGGGGCCGGGGCCGCGGAGCACGGCCTCCAGAAACCGGAACGGCCCGGGCAGAACCGGAACCGGATCGATGCGGATCTCGCAGCCCGGCAGATGCCGGGCCAAGGCGCGCCGGAGCTCACCGGCGGTGTAACGTCGCAGGCTCACTTCGGCGGCCTCCGGCTCGATGCCGGCCCGCCGCAGGAACGGCAGCAGCCGCCGTGCGGCCTGGAGCACGGTGTGCCGGTTGAGAGTCATGAACACGAGCACTCCGCCGGGCCGCAGGATGCGATGGCACTCGGCGAGGAACGGACCTTCGTCGGTCAGGTGCTGGAGTACACCGACAGAGAGAACGGCATCAAAGACGCCGTTGCGGAAGGGCGCCTGGGCGCCGTTGCCGCAGACCCAGCCGGCAACGCCGCCGCCGCGGCCGTTGGCATAGGCAAGCATGTCGCCGCAGAGATCCATGCCCACGGTCTGGCAGCCGAGTCCGGCCAGGATCCGGCAATAGGCGCCGCTGCCGCAGCCCAGGTCCGCCACGCGGGCGCCGGCCGGCAGCACGCCGGTGGCGAACAAACGGCGGAAGCGGCGGGCAATGGCTTCCTGCCGCGCCTGCCAGCCGTGGGCGGTGTAGATGTTGACCTCGTTCTCCGCGGCGGCGGCGCGCGCCGAGGCGGAGAAACGTTGCTGCCAGTAGGTTTCACGGGGATCGGGAGTGGGGCACATGAGGGGGAAATGTAACGCCTGACCCCGGGTTCGCCTTTCCCTATGCTCTTTCACCGGAATTATTCACGAACTGGCCGGAATCGCCACCTTGTCTCTCATGGCGGGGGAATGGACGTTATGGACGAAATGGACGGGATGGACAAAGACCGGTCTGCTCCCGGCCTCTTCGTCCATCCCGTCCATTTCGTCCATTCAGGCCAGCTTTCCCACAGGCCCACAGACCACAGACCTTTTTCGCTCCCTTTCCGCCGCGCAACCGCAGTTCCGGCACTAAAGTATCCCGAAACCAAACTGGTTTGGCTCGCGAACTTTTGTTGCAAACAAGGAGTCTACTTTATGTCCGTTTCAATTCCCTGCGCTTCCATTCCCGGGGCTCCGGCCACGGCGATCCGCCGGCATCCCGCCAACCCGATCCTCACCGCCAGCCAGATTCCCTATCCGGCTACGCTCATCTTCAATGCCGGCGTGATCAAGCACCAGGGCCGCTATGTCATGGTCTTCCGGAACGATTACGGCCGCGAAGGCGACACGCATTTCGACGGCACCAACCTCGGCATTGCCACCAGCGTCGACGGCATCCGCTGGGAGGCGAACCCGCAGCCCTGGCTCAAAATCGAGGACAAGGAAATCCGGCGGGTCTACGATCCCCGGCTTACCGTCATCGACGGCCGCGTTTACATGTGTTTCGCCATGGACACCAACCACGGCGTGCGCGGCGGCATCGCCGTCACCGAGGACTTTGACAAGTTCGACATTCTTTCTCTCTCCACCCCCGACAACCGGAACATGGTGCTGTTCCCGGAAAAGATCGGCGGCAAGTATGTGCGCCTTGAGCGCCCCTTCACGGTGTACAGCCGCGGCCGCGACCGTTTCGACATCTGGTCCGGCTCCTCGCCCGACCTGCGCTATTGGGGCGACCACCACCTGGTCCTGGGCGTCGAGCATGTGCCGTTCGCCAACGACAAGCTCGGCCCGGCCGCGCCGCCGGTGCGCACAAAGAAAGGCTGGCTCTGCACCTTCCACGCCGTGGACCGTGATGACACCCGCGGCAAGCACGGCTGGGAACCGGCCTGGAAAAAGCGCTATACCGCCGGCCTCATGCTTCTGGACCTGAATGAGCCGCACAAGGTCATCGGCCTCTGCCGCCAGCCACTGCTGGCCCCCGAGGATGCCGCCTACGAGCGCGACGGCGGCTTCCGCAACAACGTCATCTTCCCCGGCGGCATGATCCTGGAAGATTCCGGCGAGGTCAAGATCTATTACGGCGCGGCCGACACCGTCGAATGCCTGGCCACCGGCCATGTCGACGACCTGGTCGCCCTGTGCGAGCCGTTCGCGGGATTGTGACGGTCACCGGCCCGGGCGGGGACTTCTCCGCCCGGGCACGGAAGCGATGAAATCATGCGAAAATGGATCATCAACATGCTTGCCGCGGGCATCGGCCTGCTCTTGCTTGCAAGCGTGGCGTATCCGCTCTTCCTCAAGGTGCGGACCGATACCATTACCGTGACGAATGCCGGAACAAAGCCGATCCGGTCCATGGCCGTAACCGTCTGTGCCGCAGATTATCTGTTTCATGATATTTCCGGCGGCGGCCAACGCACGAAAACGTTCTCAGTCACAGGCGACAGCGGGTTGCGGGTTCAGGGACAATTCGCGGACGGGACTCCCATTAAAGGCGAATTCGGTTACGTCACGAAACAGCCCGCCCGGCATCGTGTCGAGGTCGTGATTCATGGCGATGGCTCGGTAACAGGCAGGCCGTGACATTTTTTTGCGGCAGAAAAACGGGCGGGGAAATCTGCGCCAATCTGCAGCGTCGGTCCCAAACGAGATCCGTCAGATCAGTCGGATCGGACGGATCGGACGGATCGGACGGATCATGCCGCCGCGCCATCCGAAATTCTGAGGACCAACGGCCTCTTCTTTCCCACAGACCACAGACCACAGACCCCCAGACGCCAGCGCCGCTTTCCCGGCAGGGTAAAGTAAGCTGCACCCCTGACCTCCTCCCGCGGACGTGTATGTACGGCACCCAAACCCAATCCCAACTGCGGCCGCTGCACCCCTTGCAGACGCCCGAACTCCTGGCCCCGGCCGGCAGCTTCGAGTGCGCCGCCGCGGCCTTTCACTACGGCGCTGACGCCGTTTACCTCGGCCTCAAACGCTTTTCCGCCCGCGCCGAGGCCGCCAATTTTTCCCTGGAAGAACTCGCCGACCTCCTCGGCTATGCCCGCAGCCTCGCGCTCCGGCGCAAGGTTTTCGTCACCCTCAACACCGTGGTCCTGGGCGCGGAACTGCCGGAACTCCTGCGCCTGTGCGTGCATCTGGCCGAACTGGAACCGGACGCTATCATCGTCCAGGACCTGGGCCTGGCCCGGTTGCTGCGCCGGCACCTGCCCTCGCTCTGCCTCCACGCCAGCACCCAGATGGCGGTGCATAACCTTGAGGGCGTCAGGATGTTGCGCGAACTCGGGTTCCGCCGCGTCAATCTCGCCCGGGAACTGACGCTGGAGGAAATCCGCCGCATCGCGGCCGAGGGCGGACTCGAATGCGAAGTGTTCTGCCACGGCGCCCTCTGCTACAGCTACAGCGGACTCTGCCACTTTTCCTCGCATCTCTGCGGCCGCAGCGGCAACCGCGGCCGCTGCGCTTATCCCTGCCGCGACCGCTACGCCGCCGCCGGCCTGCTCCCGGACGGGCGTGCCGTCGCAGGGTTGCCCTTCTCGATGAAAGACTTGTCCCGCGCCGATGACCTGGATGCACTCCGCGCCGCCGGCGTCGCCGCGCTCAAGATCGAGGGG
>CAITSE010000281.1 GCA_903894975.1 uncultured Lentisphaerota bacterium | reverse complement strand
GTCTATTCCACCGGCGTCGCCCTGCTCGACCTGGAACAGCCATGGAAGGTGCTCTACCGCTCCGCCGAGCACATCCTGACGCCCGAGGCGCCCTACGAAACCACCGGCACCGTGCCCAACGTCGTCTTCCCCACCACCGCCGTCTGCGACGCGCCCACCGGCCGCATTGCCCTCTACTGCGGCGCGGCCGATACCGTCGTCTCCCTGGCCTTCACCAACGTCCACGACCTCATCCCCTGGCTCAAGGCCCATTCCCAGCTCGCGTGATTCGGATCCTCATCCGCCCCCAACCCACCCCCAACCAAAAGGAAATTCCTGACGTGATCAATCGCCAAACAACCCAAACGCAATGAACGGCTTAGGGAGGAATGCATCTTATGAAAACGCATCCTGTGAAGACTCACGTCCTGTCAAAATCCGTCCGCTCCGCGCTGACCGCACTGACATTCGCGGTTCTCACCTCTCTCGTCGCGATCCCCTCCGCGAGCGCAGTTCCCGCCGGGTACACCCTGGTTTGGGCCGACGAGTTCACCAGCACCTCGATCGACACCACGCACTGGCTGGTGAACGATTCCTGCATTTCGGATTACACTCCCGCCTCCGACGCCGCAAAAGTGGCAAACGGCTACCTGACCCAGACCATTTACACAAACAGCGGCAAGCACTACACCACGCAGCTTGACACGCGGTTCAAGTACCAGCCCAAGTACGGCTACATGGAAGCCAGCATACGAACCGTCAACTCCTCCGGCAATTGGTGGGCCTTCTGGACGTGGATCGACAGCATTGTCGGAGCGGCGCCGTTGCGGCCGCACACCGATGGCGTCGAAATGGATATCATGGAGCACCGCGCCATCGATGCCGCGGGCACGAACATTTCCAACCAGATTCCGTCCACGCTCCACTGGGACGGCTATGACACCAATCACAAAGCGCAATCCAGCGGCCTGCGCGGCGCTGGGCTGGCGACGGGCTTCCATCTCTATGCCCTGGAATGGACTCCCACCAGCTACAACTTCTCGATCGACGGCACCTATCTCTACACGGTGACCGACTCCACCGCCACCGACCCGGTTCCGTCCGCAGTTCCGGTTTCTCAGATCAGCCAGTTCATCCTGCTGACCGGCCAAATCGGCGGCTCCTGGTCCGGCCCGATCCTGTCCAACTACGGCACCTTGGCCACCAGCACCACGAAAATGGACGTGGATTATATCCGCGTCTATCAGAAAACCCCCGCCACTCCCGCCGCGCCGGTGCGGGTGGAAGTCGGCCCCAATTCCGCCGGCGGCTGGAAACTGGGATGGGATCTGACCGACAATGCCCCCCATTACAATGTGAAACGCGCCACGACGGCCGGAGGCCCCTACACCACGCTCGTCACCACCGGCCGGGCGACCACCAATGACCTCGGCCTGATCTCAAGCGCCGGCGCCAGCTATGTGGACACCACGGCGGTGGCCGGAACCGCCTATTACTACGTGATTTCGGCGGTCAACGGCACCGTCGAGGGCCCGAACAGCCTGGAGGTCTGCACCAACGCCGCCAACCGGCCCGCGATCGCGCACACCGGAACCAGTGTCGCCAAGGGAGTCTTCACCGGCTCGTCCGCGTACAAGAACGTTCAGCAAACCGCCACGGTTGCCCCCAGCACCGTCTACGAAGCCGGCGTCTGGGTCCAGGGCTCCGGACGCATGACTCTGCGGGTCTACAACACCAGCAACTCCCAGGTTTCCAGCACCCAGTTCGTCGACGCCGCCCCGGGCTGGACTTATTTCAAAACCTCCACCTTCAGCACGGGCGGCAACACGCTCTTGAAGGTCAAGCTTGACGACTCGTCGCCTCTCGCGGGGGCAACGAATGCCGACGACTTCTTCCTGGGCCCTCCCGGAGGCGCCAACGTGCTGGTCAATCCCGGGTTTGAAAGTGGAACCACGGCCTGGACCCTGTCCTCCGCCAGCCCCGTCTGGAACATCGTCAACAGCGGCGGCGCCCAAAACAATGTCTACGGCGGCTATCAGGCGGCTCGGGGCGTCTTCAGCGGAACGACCACCTACAGCCGGATCGAGCAGACCGCGGATGTCCCCGTCAACACCACCTATGTCGCCGGCGCCTGGATCCGGGGCGGCGGCCGCACCACCCTGCGCGTCTACAACCTGAGCGGAGTGCAGATCTCCGCCACCCTGAGCATCTCCCCCACGGCAACGTGGACATACTACGTGACGGCTCCGTTCAGCACGGGCAGCAATACGCGCGTGAAGCTCCGGATTGACGACTTCTCGCCCACGGCCACAAGCATGTATGTCGACAATGTCTTCCTGGGCGTTTCCGGAGGCGCCAATGTCCTGACCAATCCCGATTTTGAGCGGGGAAGCGTCGCTTGGGACACGAGCGCCGCCGGCACGGTCTGGAAGATCGGCCAGTGGTAGGCGAATCCCCCGAAGTTGAGACCATGCCTTACGCGTATTAACTTACCACTATTCATCCCGCTCCCGGCGAAGGCCCGCCAACGCCGGCAGCGCGATGCTTGAATCGTGAAAGCTCCTGACTGAGCCGGGACGGCAGACAACCGCCGCCCCGGCTCGATAATTCAGCGAGCCAGCCCTTTTTCGAAACCCGAACCACAAGGAACGTTTTTCCGGAACGTGTTGCGTTACAACGTATTATTTGTTCCGGCAATCCTCGCATGAACAGCCCCCACGGACACTTTTCGGAAAACGGCGACTCCTTCACCCTCACCACTCCGCGTCCCCCGCGGCACTGGTTCAACTATTTCTGGAACGACCAGTACGTTTCGTTTTTTTCCCAGGTCGCTCTCGGCCGCGGATTCACTCAGGACCGCCTGGGCAACCGCATCCACCTGCTGTCCAACCGGATGGTCTATCTTCTGGACACGGAGGCGGACGACTTCTGGACCGCCAACACCGTCCCGCTCACGGAAAATCCTCCCGACTTCCGCTGCGTCCATGGGCTCGGCTATTCGACGATCACCCGCGCCCATGCCGGCATCCAATCCGCTTTCCGGGTGTTCGTCCCGGAAACCGAACCCTGCGAAATCTGGACGATCACGCTCACGAACACCGGCCGGAAACCGCGGCAACTCCGCGTCATCCACTATCTCAACACCAGCCTGGACGGCAGCGAGCTGGTGCCCCAGGGCTACAACAATTCCAGCGGCTTCTACCGCGCCGATCTCCACGCCGTCCTCGGCAAAAACTTCGGATCCTTCGACGGCCACAAAACCGGGTACGCCTTTCTGGCCATGAACCAGCCGGTGGAGGCCTTTGACACCCGGCGCAGCGCCTTTCTCGCGGACTGCGGCAGCGAAGAAACCCCGCTGGCCGTGGTCAACGGCGGCTGCACCAACAGCGTCTCCGAAGCGGAAAAACTGATCTTCGCCCTGCAAGGAAGCGTCGCCCTTGCCCCCGGCGAAACCGCGCGCTTCGACCTCATCGCCGGCGTCACCGTCTCCGAGGCGGAAGTGGCGCGCATCCGCGGCCGTTTCGCCGATGCCGAAGCGGTCGAGAAAGCCTTCGACGCCATGCGGGCGAAAATCCAGGCGACCGTGGCCCGCCCCGTCATCGAGACGCCCGATCCCACGCTCAACCGTTTCTTCAATCATTTCCTGAAACATCAGGTGGCGCTGGGCACCCGTTGGGCCCGGGTCCGGCACAACGGCTACCGCGACATCTGCCAGGACAGCAGCAATTTCGCGCTCATCGACCCGGCCGTCGCCCTGGAACACTTCACCCGCATCCTTTCCTACCAGTACGCCTCCGGCTATGCCCCGCGCACGTTCATCGACGGCAAGGCGCACGACCGGGCGTTCATGGACAACCCGGTCTGGATCTCCTACGGCGTCCATGACCTGCTCATGGAAACCGGCGACCTCGCCCTGCTTGACCGTGACGTGCCGTTCCTCGACAACGGCAGCGCCTCCATCTACGAGCACATGAAACGCTCCGTCGACTGGCTCTGGCAGCAGCGCGGCCTGCACGGGCTGATCAAGCTCGGAGGCGGCGACTGGAACGACGGCCTCGATTATGCGGGCTTGAAGGGGAAAGGCGTGAGCGTCTGGCTCTCCATGGCCTGGTACCTGGCCAATGCGCAGTTTGCGGAGATCGCCGGGCTGGCCGGAAAACCGGCCGACCAGGCCGCGGCCCTGGCCCGCGGCGCGGAAATGAAAGCGGCAGTGAACACCCATGCCTGGGACGGAGACCGTTACACCATGGCCGTCACCGACGACGGCCGGGTGCTGGGCGCGCAAGACTCACCGGAGGCCAAGGTCTATCTCATGACCCAGGCCTGGGCCGTGATGAGCGGGATCGCCGACGACGACCGCGCCCGGCAGGCCATGGCCACCGTGGACGCCCGGCTCTCAAGCCCCATCGGCACCCTCATCCTGGATCGCGGCTACGGCGTCCTGGACGAAGGGATCGGGCACATCACCATGAAGCACTCCGGCGTCCAGGAAAACGGCGGCGTCTACCTGCATGCCAACACCTTCAAGATGGCGGCCGACGCCCTGCTCGGGCGCAACCGCGAACTCGCGGAGGAACTCCGGCACCTGCTGCCTTTCGGCGACGCGGAGTTCGCCCCGCTCCGGGAACCGTATGTGCTGTGCAACAGTTATTTCGCCAGCGACATCCCCTACCGCCACGGCGCACCCGGCCAAAGCTGGGGCACGGGTTCGGCCGGCTGGCTGGTCAAGGTGCTCGTCAATTCCATTTTCGGCCTCCGGCCGACCATGACCGGGCTGGCGCTGGAACCGTGCCTGCCGCCGGCCTGGGAATCCTGCGCCATTACGCGCCGTTTCCGCGGCGCCGAATACCACATCCATTATGCCAAACCAGCCGGCGTCGCGGCAAACCGGATCGTCTCCATCACCGTGAACGGCATCCCGCTTTCCGGCACGGTGCTCCCCACGGGCAAACCCGGGGAGACTCACCAGGTGCAGGTGCAACTCGCCTAGTATCGCAGCCCCCTCGGAAGCCCCGGCGGGGCGGAAGTAAGTAGCCGGGGGCGTAAGCCCCAGGTTATAAAGAGGATAACGATTTCAGCCCCCGAAG
>CAITSE010000280.1 GCA_903894975.1 uncultured Lentisphaerota bacterium | reverse complement strand
TTTTCCTCTCCGTGCCCCCGTGCCTCCGTGAGAAAAAAACCCGTCTCTCAAAGGGGCCGGCGGCGGAGGCGGGCGGCGAAGAGGACGTCGCAGTCGCCGTCCCAGGGCCAGGTCATGACCTGACCGTCGGTGGCCGCGCCGGTCAGGGGATGGCGCACCGGTTCCAGGCTGAATTCCGGGTGGTTCCGGAGGAATGCGGCGACCACGCCCTCGTTCTCCCGGGTGAACAGGGAGCAGGTGGCGTAGACCAGCACGCCGCCGGGCTTGACCGCGCTGGCCGCGGCGGTGAGGATCCCGAGCTGCAGTTCGGGGAAGGCGGCGGCCTCCTGTGGATCCAGGCTCCAGCGCGCCGCGGGATTGCGCCGCCAGGTGCCGGAACAGGAGCAGGGGGCGTCCACCAGCACGCCGTCATAGACCGCCTTGCGGACGGGCAGCGGCCGGCCGTCCCACGGGCGGGAGGTGATGTTGAACAGGCCGGCGCGGCGAGCGCGGAGCCGGACGTCCTCGAGCTTGAAGGCGCGCACGTCGGACGCGACGACGGTGCCCTTGCCCTGCATGCGCCGGGCGAGCAGGAGGGTTTTGCCGCCGGCGCCGGCGCAGGCGTCCCACCAGCGTTCGCCGGGGACCGGCGCGCAGACGTCGCCGACGGCCTGGGACGCCAGGTCCTGGATCTCGACGCGGCCTTCGCGGTAGGCCGGCAGCAGGTAGAGATTGATGCGGGTGTTGCCGGTGCGCACGGCGTCCGGGAGCGCGGCGGAGCGTTCGGGGCGCAGTTCCGCGGCGGCGAGTTCGGCGAGCACGGCGGCGGGGTCGCCGTTCTGCAGGCGCAGCCACAGCGGCGGGCGGCGCTGGAACCAGGCGATCAGTTCCGCCAGCGGCCGGGGCGCGGCGATCTCGGCCGGGGCCCAGTCGGGAATGAGCGCCTCCAGCTCCGGCGGACCGGCGGTGCGGAAGCCGAGTTCGCGGGTGATGTGCAGGGCGCGGGCCTCGGCCGTGTCCGCCGCTTCTTCTGGAAGGTGTTGGACGCCGCAGGCTTCGGCCCAGAACTGAAGGGCGCCGGTCTCGTCTTCCAGCGTTTCGGTCACAGCCGTGGCCAGGAGCAGCGGCATCCAATCGGGGATGCGGATGCCGCGCAGGATGTCCAGCGGCAATTCCCGGGGCGGCGCGGCGGGGTCGAACGGTTTGAATCCGGCCTCGGCGTCGAGCGCGGCCAGGAAGGTTGCCGGGGTGAGGGGGCGCAGCCAGCCCCACCAGCGGAAGATGGCGTACCCCAGTTCGCTGAGGAGACGGCGGTCGCGGCTGCCGAACTCGCGGTGGCCGCGCAGGTGAAAGGCCAGCACCCGGTCGGCGGGCCGGCGGTTGGCCAGCACCTCCCAGAGCAGGATGGCGGCGGTGTCCGCCATGGCGCGGGTCAGGGATTGGAGTTTGGCGGGGGGAAGAGGGGGCACGATGGTCTGTGGTCCGTGGTCTGTGGCCTGTGGGGAAAGACATGGATAATCTACCCGTCCCCGCGGCCGGTGCTTCCGTGCGGGTTGAACAGAAGGCGCAAAGAAGCAAAGATGGGCCAGGAGAAATCGGTGCGATGGGGCGTTCCGTAAAACTGTAGGCACGGGCGTGCCGCCCGTGTTCCCACGCATTGTTTGAAGCCGCGGCGCGGGTAGACCAGACCTCCGGCAGATATCGGCAACGTTCATCTCCGCGGCCTTTGGCGGCGCCGGGGAAACGTGGTGCAACCACGTTCCTACAACAGGAACCCCTTCGTGACCTTCGCGGCCTTCTGTGGGGAAATGCATTGGCCCCAATCTATTTCCGCTAGTGTAGTGTCCCCGAACTAGCTAGACAAAAACGCCGCATTGAAAGACGCAAAGGGACGAGTGAAAGGGGGTGGCGCTCTTCCGTCATCGTATTGTGCCCCTGCGAATGGACACCAGAGGTGTCACAGCCTGTAGCCGGTGGTTAGGACACCAGAGGTGTCACAGCCGGTAGCCGGTGGTTGAGCGCAGCGACACCACCGGTCATGGGGCGGAGAATGTCAGCACCCCGGCAGGGGTGCCAGCGGCCTTGGGAGGACATGGTCGTGATGGTGTGAGTCGGGGCCATGGCGCCGGCTGGCACCCCTGCCGGGGTGCATTCGTCAGGGGGACGTCCAAACCGGTGGTGTCGCTCGCCGGGCCTCGCTCAACCACCGGCTACCGGCTGGCATCCCTCCGGGATGGAACCTCCTGGCGCGGAAAAGGCGGACTGGAGAAGGGTGCAGTTATTTAAGGGACACTACACTAGCGCCGATGTTCAATCCGGAGTGAACCGATCCGTCCGATCTGTCGGATCTGACGGATCGGACGGATCTGACGGATCGGACGGATCGGGTCTTTTCACACGGATTGGCGCAGGCATCCGCGAACCCTTCACTTCCCGGGGCCGCGGCGGAAGGCGGCGGGACTGGCGCCGGTGTGGGTGCGGAAGGCGCGGGCGAAATTCTGGACGGTGGTGAATCCCAGCGCGGCCGCCACCGCCTTGACCGGCTGGTCGGTGTAGGCGAGGAGGTGGCAGGCCCGCTTCATTTTTTCGGCGGCCAGCATTTGGCGCGGCGACTGGCCGAAACTGCGCCGGAACAGGCGGCGGAAATGGGACGGACTGAACCCGAGTTCGCGGGCGAGGGCGGTGACGTCGCAGTGGTCCAGCCGTTGCCGCAGGCGCACGACCGCCAGCTCCATCTGCACGGTTTGGCGCGGCCCCGGTGCGGCCTCTGCCGGACTGGCCAGGACGGCGAGGCATTCCAGCATCAACGCGCTGCAGCGCAGACTGCAACATCCATGCATGGTGAATTCGGCGATGATTTGGGTCAGGAGCCGTCCGGCCGTTTCCGCCCGTTCCGGCGGCAGGGGCAGGACGCCGGCCCAGCCGGCCAGTTCCGGGTCGGGCAGGGGCGGGTGCCGCAGCCGCCTCCACGGCTGCAGATTCAGGGTGCCGGGCGGGAACATGGCGGCCCAGTGACTGCGTTCCGGGTCGTACATCAGGTCGGCGTGGACGTACGCCATGTCCGTGCCGGGCGCGGCCCCGGTCATCTCGTGGATCCGGCCCGGCGGAATCCAGAGCAGGTCGCCCGGGCCCGCCTCCCAGTTCCGGCCGTCGATGCGCAAGCGGACTTCGCCCGCGCGGATATGCAGAATCAAATAATCTAGCAGGCGGCGCGGTCCCGTCGCCCAGGTGGGGCGGAAGGTGTGGACGGCTTCGCGCACATAGGGCCGCAGCCAGCCCAGCCGCGCCTGGTCCGCCTTGGCGGGGAAGATGCCGGGCACCTCGCCCGGCAAGCGCGGGCAGTCCAGAGCATAAAATGCGCGTTCATGAACCATAAGGAATATCCGGAAAGAAAGAAAAGTGGC
This sequence comes from uncultured Lentisphaerota bacterium, assembly GCA_903894975.1. Classification (GTDB taxonomy): domain Bacteria; phylum Verrucomicrobiota; class Lentisphaeria; order Oligosphaerales; family CAITYL01; genus CAITSE01. Next base: position 5,888 of record CAITSE010000280.1, on the reverse strand, counting down.
TGGGAATAAGATAGATTTCAAAACAGGCATGTCCACACCAGGCATTCACGGAGGCCGATCATGACACCTTTCCAGCCGGACTACCGCCACATCGTCGACGCCGCCTGCAACCGCACGCCGCGGCGGCTGCCGCTGTACGAACACAACGTCTCCATGCCCGTAGTGGCGGCGCTTACCGGCGTGGATGTGGAGGGGCTTTTCAACGGCACCCGCGCGGACAAGGCCGAGTACTTCCGGATTTTCTGTCGTCTGCTGGTGGAGAACGGGTACGACGTGGTGCCGTTCGAGATGTGCGCCTGCTGCGTGGTTCAGGGCGGCCGCGGGCTGATCGGGCAGGCCGGGCCGCTGGTGCAGAGCATGGCCGATCTGGAAACCTTTCCCTGGAAGGCGAAACTGGCGGAGTACCAGGCGGCGGCCCGCGACTCATTCGAGGCGCTGCGGTCGGCGCTGCCGCCGGGGATGAAGGCGGTCGGCGGCGTCGGCAACGGCCTGATGGAAACGATTCAGGATTTCGTTCCTTATCAGCAGCTTGCGTACCTGACGGTGGACGACCCGGAGATGTATGCCAAACTCTGGGTGCGCATCGGCGACATGCTGGTGAGCTTCTGGGAATGGGTGCTGGCGGAGTATGCCGACATGTTTGCCGTGTGCCGCTTCGGCGATGACCTCGGGTTCCGTACCTCGACCCTGATCGCGCCGGACGACATCCGGGCGCACATCATTCCGCAGTACCGCCGCATCGTCGACCTGGTCCACCGTCACGGCAAGCCGTTTCTGCTGCACAGTTGCGGCCAGATTCATGATGTGATGGAGGACTTGATCCGGGACGCCAAGATCGACGCCAAGCATTCCAACGAGGATCAGATCTGCCCGTTTCGGACGTGGCTGGAGCGCTACGGCGACCGCATTGGCAATTTCGGTGGCATTGAGATGAACGTGCTCTGCCTGAAGAGTCCGGAAGAGATCGGCGACTACGTCCGGGAAGTGCTGGAATATTCTCGCGGCCACGGCGGCGTGGCGATCGGTTCGGGCAACCAGATTTCGCCGTACATGCCGCCGCGGAGCTTCCTCGCCATGTCCGAGACCGTTCGCCGCTGGCGCGGGGATTTCTAGGGTAGCAGTTGTGGGTGATTTGTCCGCAGCCACGTCAATACTTCAGGTTTAAGTAAAACAGGTAGCCCCCCGGCTTAGCCGGGGAGACTCTCAACGTTTGATATTTGCGGGAATAGAATGAGAGGATCTTGCAGAAGTACCGCAAGGCAAGAACCGGGGTTCAGGGTTCAGGGTCGGGAAAGCAACTGTCAGATCGTGAAGGTGTTGTACATCCATCAGATTCTGCCTCCTGAACCCTGACACCCTGACCCCTTCATTGCTGGCAGGACGGAGTTCTGCAAGTGCCTCATGATTCATTCGCGCTCAGCGAAGCGGCGCTCGCGCTCGCCACTCGCACTCGAAAAGGGTTTTCCGCTTTTGCGGCCACTCCGTCCCCTTCTTATGCGGACGCTTGTATTTTCCCGCGGCGGCGGGTACGGTAGTTTTAACTTGGAAGGTCTGGGATGGGAATTCGGAGACGTCTTTTAAAAAGAGGGTAAGAGACCATGACGGATACTCTTTGCCTTCTTTTTGGGGCACAGGCCGTCGCCAAGACCGGGAAATCTGTGAACTCTCCTGAACGCTTCCCCGTCGCCGCGGGTTTTTCCCGGAAGGGGTATGGCGGTTTGGCGCTGCTGCTGCTGCTGGGGTTTTCGCTTTCCGCGGCGGCCGCCGAAAAAGTGCGCCTGCAGCTCAAATGGCAGCACCAGTTCCAGTTCGCCGGGTATTACGCAGCCCAGGCGCAGGGCTATTACCGGGCGGCCGGGCTGGAGGTGGAACTCATTCCCAGCAATCCGGGAGACAATCCGGCGCAGCAGGTTTTGCAGGGCAGGGCGGAGTTCGGCGTCGGCGCCACCGATCTGCTGCTGTTGCGGGAGAAGGGGATGCCGGTGGTGGTCCTGGCGTCGATTTTCCAGCACTCCCCGTTGGCGTTCATGACGCTCAAGAAAAAGGAGCTGCAAACCATTCATGACCTGGCGGGAAGCCGGGTGATGTTGGAGCCGGAGTCTGCCGAACTCCTGGCGTATTTGCGGAGAGAAGGGATCAATGTCGGAAAATTCACCCTGGTGCCCCATTCGTTCGACATCCGGGATCTGCTTTCGGGAAAAATCGAGGCCAGTTCCATTTATGTAACCAACGAACCGTTTCTGGTAGGTCAGGCCGGGCGGGATTACCTGCTGTATTCGCCAAGAGCGGCGGGCATTGATTTTTACAGTGACAACCTGTTCACCTCCGAGGCCCTGATCAAGGCGAACCCGGCTCAGGTCAAGAAGTTCCGGGAGGCGAGCCTCAAGGGGTGGGACTACGCCATGCGGCACCAGGAGGAGCTGGTGCAGCTCATCTACAACCGGTACAGCCAGCGGCACAGTCTGGAAAACCTCCGGTTTGAAGCCCGGCAGATGGAGCCGCTGCTGCAAGCGTCCCTGGTGGAAATCGGCCACATGAATCCGGGCCGCTGGCGGCACATTGCCGAAACCTACGCCGAACTCGGCATGATGAAGCCGAATTTTGACCTGAAGGGCTTTCTCTATGACCCGAACCCGCCGCCGCCGGACCTGAAATGGTGGTACAGATTCATGGGTGCGGCGATCCTGGTGACCGCCCTGGTTTTGGCATTAGCCAGTTACATCTATCGCATCAACGCGCGGCTGCGCCGGGAAGTGGCGGAGCGCCGGCGGACGGAATCCTATCGGGAAATGGCCCGTGACGTTCTCCAGATCCTCAATGAGCCGGGAGAGTTGCAGGATTCCATCCAGCGGGTCCTCGCAATCTTGAAGGAGCGGACCGGGGTCGATGCCGCAGGCCTTCGCCTGCAAAACGGGGAGGACTTCCCGTATTTTGCCCAGCAAGGCTTTTCCCAGGACTTTGTGCTGACGGAAAACACGCTGGTGGCGCGTACCGCAGATGGCGGCATTTGCCGGGACAAAGGCGGCAAGGTCAGCCTGGAATGCACCTGCGGCCTGGTGCTTTCCGGCAAGACCGACCGGCCCCATCCGCTTTTCACATGCGGAGGCAGTTTCTGGACGAACGATTCTTTCCCGTTGCTTGATCTTCCGTCCGATCAGGATCCCCGGCTTCATCCCCGCAACCAATGCATTCATCGGGGATATGCTTCCGTGGCCCTGGTGCCGATTCGGAACAAAGACCGGATTGTGGGCCTGATCCATCTCAACGCCCGGCGCAAAGGCGGTTTTACCCTCGAAGAGGTTGAGCTTCTGGAGGGAATCGCTTCGCTCCTCGGGGCGGCGCTGATGCGCAGGCAGGCAGAGGATCTGCTCCAGAAGAGCGAGCAAAAGTTCCGGCTTCTCTTCGAGTCCCTGAACTCCGGCTTCGCGCTCCATCGGATCATCCGGGACAAGGCTGGAACGCCCTGCGATTATCAGTTTCTTCTGGTGAACACCGCGTTTGAAACCCTGACCGGCCTGAAGGCGGACGAGGTGGTCGGGCGGACGGTGCTTCAAGTCCTGCCCCATACCGAGCCGGTCTGGATCGAACGCTATGGACGAGTGGCGACGACCGGGGAATCGGTCTCCTTTGAGCAGCACAGCCGGGAATTGGGGCGGCATTATCAGGTCATCGCCTATTGTCCCGAAGCCGAACATTTTGCCGTGATCATCACCGACGTCACGGACCGCCTGCGCACGGAAGCCGAACTGCAGAACATGCAGAAGCTTCAGAGTGTCGGCACCCTGGCGGGCGGGATTGCCCATGACTTCAACAATATCCTGATGGAGTTGTTCGGGAATCTCTCTCTGGCGAAAGCGGAACTGGCCAAGGGTCATCCCGGGTACGCGGCCCTTGCAGAAGCGGAAAAATCCATGACCCGGGCCGTCCGGTTGTCCAGGCAGTTGCTGACCTTTGCCAAAGGCGGGGAGCCGGTCCGGGAAAATGTCAATCTGGGAGTGCTGGTGGAGGAGATTGCGCGGTTCGATCTTTCCGGCAGCAACGTCATGCTCGTGTATCAGCAGGCGGACGCTTTGTTTCCGGCCGAAGTGGACAAGGGGCAGATCCGGCAGGCCGTCGCCAACCTCATCCTCAATGCCCGTCAGGCCATGCCCGACGGCGGGCGCCTGCATGTCATTCTGGAGAATGCCGTTCTTCCGGAGGCGGCCATTCCCGGTCTCCGTCCCGGGAATTATGTCAAGATCCTTGTGCGGGACGAGGGGGCCGGTATCGCGCCGGAGCATCTTGCCCGGATCTTCGAGCCGTATTTCACCACGAAGCCGACCGGCAGCGGGTTGGGGTTGGCCACGGCCTATTCCATCATCCGCAAACATGGCGGTCACCTCGGCGTGGTTTCGGAGCCGGGCAAGGGCGCCGCCTTTACGCTCTACCTGCCGGCTTCCGGGGCTCCGGCTCCGCAACGGGGGGAATCCGTGCGCACGGGCACGGAATTCCCGCCCCTGGATCGCCCGGTCAGAATCCTGGTAATGGATGACGAAGAGGCGCTCTGCAGCGTGATAGCGCGAATGCTGAATCCTCTGGGATATTCCGTGGCCGTTTCTCCCGGCGGCCGGGAGGCGCTTGCGATCTACAAACAGGCGATGGACGCCGGAATGTCTTTTGACGTGGTTGTGATGGACCTGACCATCCCCGGCGGTATGGGCGGGAAAGACGCGGTCAAGGCCCTTCTGGCGGTTGATCCCCGGGCCCGGGTCATTGTTTCCAGCGGATACGCCGATGATCCGGTGATGGCAAGCTATGCCGAGTACGGGTTCAAGGGGCTCCTCGTCAAACCCTACACCCAAAACGAACTGAAGGCAGTTTTGGAACAGGTGCTGAAAGAGAATCCCTGATGACCGGAAGCGTTTGTCGACACAAGATCTGGTCGGCGGACCGGCAATGGACTGCTAACGTGTCTGTTTTATCCGCGAATGAACGCGAATTCACGCTAATGAAAACCGTCTTATTCGCGTTCATTCGCGGATAAAACACGCCTGAGATTTCCCTGTCCCTTGCCCTTTTCTGGTTCACCCTCCCGGCCGCCGCCGCGCTGGAAACCGCAACGTGAAACCGGCAATCCTGACGGGGAGTTTTCTCACGGAGGCACGGGGGCACGGGGGCCCGGTGAGGGACGGCTGTTTCTCCGTGCCCCCGTGCCTCCGTGAGAGAACTCCTTTTGTCTTTTGTAAGCTTGTATTTACCTGCTCCGGGAAGTACACTCCAAGTGGGGTTTTATACATAAAAGGAAGTTCAGATGAAAGCTCGTCAGAAACGGCAACCTCAGGCGACGTCCGGCGGGCCGGTCCAGGCCCCGCCGCCCGGGGAAGAGGCCGTTCCGGCGGCTGACGGCCCGCGTCCGGAGACCCCGGCGGCGGAGCGGTTCCCCATTGTCGGCATTGGCGCGTCGGCCGGGGGGCTGGCGGCGTTCGAGGCGTTCTTTTCCGGCATGCCCAAGGACGTCGATCCCGGCATGGCCTTTGTCCTGGTCCAGCATCTGGCGCCGGACCACAAGAGCATCCTCACCGAACTCATCCGGCGCTACACCCGTATGCAGGTCTTCGAGGTCGAGGACGGGATGGTGGTGCGCCCCAACTGCGCCTACATCATTCCGCCCAACCGCGATATGGCGTTTTTGAACGGCACGCTCCAACTGCTGGAACCCGCCGCGCCCCGCGGTCAGCGTCTGCCTATTAATTTTTTCTTCCGCTCTTTGGCTCAGGACCAGCGTGAACGGGCCATCTGCATCGTGCTCTCCGGCACCGGCAGCGACGGCACCCAGGGCGTGCGGGTCGTCAAGGGCGAGGGCGGCATGGTCATGGTCCAGAATCCCGAGTCCACCGAATACGACGGCA
>CAITSE010000279.1 GCA_903894975.1 uncultured Lentisphaerota bacterium | reverse complement strand
GTAAGCGTCGCTGCTGACCCATATTGCCCGCGGGGGCGGGCGGCGGGATAGTAGGAGCCAGCCACGGCAGCAGGCGCCGGGGCCGGCTCTTTGACATTTCGGGCGGAGATCAGGCCGGCGTGACGGCCTGGGCGGCGGCGGTCTTGGTGGCCAGCCAGTGGTGGGGGAGGAGTTCGGCGACGCGTTTGGCGGGATGGCCCTGGATGCGGGCGAGGACGTCGGCGAGGTAGTCGTAGGGGTCGGTGCCGAGGGCGCGGCAGGTTTGGACGAGGCTCAGGAGGATGCCGGTGGCATCGCCTCCGGCTTTGCAACCGGCAAAGAGCCAGTTTTTGCGGCCGATGGCGACGGGGCGTAACGATCTTTCGCTCAGTCCGTTATCAGGGCGCAGACGTGGGTCGAGGAGGAAGGTGCGCACGGCCTCACCAAGGTTGAGCAGGTAGCCGATGGCATTGGCGAACGCCGATTTGGGCAGGACTTCATTCCGGTCCAGGGCATTCCTGGCACGGGCGAGCAGGCTCTCGATCAGAGGCGCGAGATGTTTTTGTCGGACTTTGAGGAGGGTCTCGGGCTTGAACCGGGCACTGATGCGTTCCCACTGGTAGAGTTTGCGGATGGAGTCGAGGAAGAACCGGCGCAGTTCCGGCGGGGCGTCTTCGGCCTCGAACAACTTGCGGCGGATATGCATCCAGCAGGCGCACTCGAAGACTCCTTCGCGGCGGAAGAGGTCGTCGTAGCCTTTGTAGGCGTCGGCGTGGATGTAACCGCGGTAGTCGCCGAGGAACTCCCGTGGCCGTTTTTTGCACCGGTCGCGGGTGAACTCGAAGATGCGCAGCGGCGGTCCCTCGCCGCCGGCGACGTAGACCCACATGCGGCCCTGGATAGTTTTTCCGGTGCCTTTTTCGAGCAGGTCCACCGGGGTGTCGTCGGTGAAGATCACGCCGCGGCCGAGGATTTCAGCCTTGAGCGGCGCCATCAGCGGAAAGAGTGCTTCGGCGGCGGCGATGTAGAGGCGGCTGAGGGTCTGCCGGCTCACCCGGATCTCCATCAACCGCAACCGCTCCTCGATACGGTAGAGCGGCAGGTGCATGGCCACCTTCTCGAAGACGATCATGGCGATGAACGTCTCATCGTAGCAACCGCCGGGGATGGCGAAGTCCGGCGCGGGGGCGCGGATGACGCCCTGGGCCGGATTGGCCGGCGCGACGTATTTGAAGTAGACATGCTCCTTGACAAAGCACTCGCCAGGGCGGAACGCCAGCTTGCGGACACGCTCCTCGCCGATCCGCTTCAGCGGCAGGCCGCTGACCAGGTCAACCTTGTCCGCCTCGGGGAGGTCATGTTCGACAACCTCCACCGGCAGACCCTCGGGGATCAGTTCATCCAGATTGCGGCGCGGCTTCTGCGCCAGCGTCGCCTTGCGCGCCACCAACTGCTGCTCCTCGTTGGCCGTGATCTTCCCGTTGAGCCGTTCCACCTCCGCGATCAGGTCGTCCATCATCAATTGGCCGGGATCATCCCCGGCCTGCCGCTCCGACTTCCGCCCGAAAATCATCTTCTGCAGCTTCGCCACGAGCAACTTAAGCCGGACGTTCTCTTCGCGCAGAAGGCGGTTCTCCTGCGCGAGTTCTGCGGGTTCCATTTCGAGGTTGGCAACGCTTTCATTCATGCCACATAATATAGTTGCATATATTTGCAGCGCAAATGAATATGCAAATTATTCCGGAAAATATTTTTCGCCGTCTTCAGGCAGCCTGAACCGCGGCGACAACCGTAGCGGGACCACCCCTTCCAGCAACAGCGACAGCGCCCGCCGGTCCAGCTCGATCCGCCCGTCCCGCGGCTCCGGCACCCGGAACCGCCCCTTCTCCAGACGCTTCCCCCAGATCGCCAACCCGTCCCCGTCCCAGCGCAGGATCTTCACCTGTGTCGCCTCCCGGTTCACGAACACATAGTGTGCCCCGTCCGTTAGCGCATGTCCCGCCTGGTACACCAGCGCCGCCAGACCGTTATACGACTTGCGCATGCTCACCGGCGAGCGCCACAGCAGGATTGGTGACGGCCCGACGCTCAGCATGGCCCCAGGCACCCCAGCACCCGCCGCAACGTCGCCCCGTCAAAATCACGGCCGATCTCAAGCACTGTTCCGCCCGGCAGCCGCAGCATCAGCCCCGAGCCCGGCTCCGCCGCCGCCACCACCCGGGAAAAGCCGGCTTCCTCGCCGGAGGCCAGACGCCCTTCCCGTCTCAACCAGTAGCGGAACTGCCACAGCGCAAGAGTGTTCGCGCGGCAAAACCCCGCCTGCGATACCCCCGCCGCCCGCCACCGCTCCAGCACCCCGCGCCAATGCTCCATCTTCTCTGTCCTGCTCAACATCCTGCCAACTCCCGCCGCCAGGCCGACCACCGGCCCGCGACAGAACCCACCATACCCCAGCACAATCCCAAGCTCCAGATGGGTCAGCAGCGACGCTTACCC
>CAITSE010000278.1 GCA_903894975.1 uncultured Lentisphaerota bacterium | reverse complement strand
TGGTTCCGCAAGGCAGTCGAGCTCCCGGCGGACTGGGCGGGCAAGGAGTTGGTTCTCGCCATCGGCGCCGTCGACAAGACGGACATCACCTATTTCAACGGCGAGCGGGTCGGCGCCACCGGCGAGGGTTTCGACCAAAGCGTCTGGAACGTGCCCAGGAGCTATGCCGTTCCGGGCCGGTTGGTGAAGCCCGGGCGCAACGTGGTCGCCGTGCGCGCCTACTCCTTCGCCTATGACGGTGGCTTGAGGGGCCCGGCCGACACGATGTTCCTGGCCCTGGCGGACCGGCGGCTGCCGCTGGCCGGCGGCTGGAAATATGCCGTCGAGCACCATCTCGGCCAGGGGGGGATGCCGGGGCATCCTTTCTGGGACATGATGGACGCCTATGACGCGGCACACCCTGGGCTGAGCGCCGTCCAGCTGAAGGCGGCGCAGTACGAGATTTTCGCGGAGACTTGCCGGCCGGTCGTTTTCAAGAACTCCCCGTTCTTTTCGGAGCTGGACGGCGGCGACTGGAACCCAAACTTTTTCGCGGGGGCGTGGCTGCTGCACCGGCGGAACGGGCATCTGTTCCGCGACGTCAACCCCGAGGAATGGGACCAGTACATGGCGGCGAACCGGCATGGCATCCATCTCACCTTGGGCTATCCCGACGCCTACTTCCACTATTGCTTCCCTTATTCCAATGTGCTGGAGAAGGGGCTGGGGCAAATCTGCCGGGAGGCGGAAGCTGAACTGGCGAACTGCGCGACCCCGGATGAGTCCGAGTTCGTCGCGGCCGCCATCCGTGGCCTGCGCGCCGTCAAGAAGATCGCGGGGAAGTTCGCCGATGCCGCCGCGGCGGCATTGCCCGGGACGGCCGACCCGACGCAGCGGCGCTTCCTCGGGATGATCGCCAAGACCGCCAGGGAAATCCCCTGGCGCAAGCCGGAGACGTTCTACGAGGGGCTGAGCGCCGTTTGGTTCCTGCAACGGCTCTGCGGCGTCTTCGACGGCCTGGACTCGGGGGGCGCCGGGCTGGCGCGCCTCGACCTGATGCTCGGCGGCCTCTACCAGCGCGACCTGGAGGCCGGCCGGGTCACTCCGGACGAGGCTCGCGACCTCCTGTGCCGCGTCATGCTCTACCCCAACTGCATGTACGACTCCCGCCAGTCCGTCGGGACCAATTGGAACCGGCAGGAACTGGGCCAGGTGCTGATCCTTGGCGGTTGCGACAAGGACGGCCAGGAGGTCTGCAACGACCTCACGTTCATGGCGTTGCGAGCGCACCGCGAACTGGATTTAATTTACCCCAAAATCCACTGCCGGATCACCCGCAACACCCGGCGGGATTTCCTGGACGCCGTCAACGCCGAGTTTCTGCGCGGCCGGAACGTCATCTGCTTCCTCAACGACGAGGGGCTCATTCCCGCGCAGGTCAAGGCCGGCAAAAGCCTGGAGGACGCCAGGGGCTACGTCATGGGCGGCTGCTGGGAAGTGATCGTCGAGGGGCGCGAGCACTCGGCTGGCGCCAACTGCTACTTCAATCTTGCCCGCATCATGGACATGTCGGTGCATGAACATCTTGACGTCGAAGCCGCCACCGGCTACGTCTGCGAACGGATCGACGGTGCCACAGACTTCGCGGACGTCTATCGGATCGTCATGGGCAATGTCATCCGGACCCTTCGCCGGATGTGCACGCTCATCGGCAAGAACGGGAGCGTCTGGCCGCAGGTCAGCCCGGCGCCGTTCTTCTCCGCCTGCCTCTCCGACTGCTTGAAGAATCACCAGGACCACACCGCCGGCGGCGGGCGCTACAACCCGCACGGCGTGCCGCTGACCAACTTTGCCATTCTGGTTGATTCACTGCTGGCCGTGCGCAAACTTTGTTTTGAGACGAAACGCCATACGTTGGCGGAGTTGCTGACGGCCGTCAGGGCCGACTGGGAAGGCCATGCGGCGCTGCGGGCCGAGGCCCTGAACTCGCCCCACTTCGGCGACAACACCCCGGCGTCAAACGCGCTGGCCCGCCAGATCCTCGACGAGATCTACGCGAACACCCGCAACCTCAAGAACGAGCGCGGCGGCCCCTTCCAACTCGGGTTCTACAGCTACCGCGACATCATCGACTGGGCAAAAGTAACCGCCGCCACCCCGGACGGGCGCCGCGCCGGGGACTTCCTCGCGCAGGGGCTGACCCCCTCCCGACTGCACGCCAATCTCGAACTCACCTCGGTCATCAACAGCGCCGCCGCCTTGGACTTGACCCAATGCCCGGCCAACTCTCTCCTGACCGTGACGTTGCCGATCAGCGGCGTGAGTGCGCAACTTCTGGCACAGATCGAGCGCGCCTATGCCGCGTCCGGGGTCGGCATGCTGCAATTGAACTGCGTGGACAAGGCCACCTTGCTCGACGCCCGCGAACACCCTGAACGGCACCAGGATTTGGTGGTGCGGCTCTACGGCTACTCGGCGCGCTTTGTCAGCCTGACGCCGGAAATGCAGGAAGAGTTCGTCAGCCGCACCGTGTACGGCGGGTTGAATGGCGGCGGGGCATGACGTCAATCGTAGTGGAAAAATCGAAATTCACCCGGCGGTCGTGAACGGAACGCCAACTGTCCGCCCGAGGACGGGCGGCTCCCGGTGATGATCGGCACGCCGCCGCGTCCTCTTGGTCTTCAACGTCCTCGGTTTTTGGGCTCGGGCGCAGCGTCCTCACCGTCCTCAACGGCGGCACGGGTTGGCCGGCTGGCGGGAGCGGGGCTGAGGACTTTGAGGACCGGCAACGCCCGGGAGGACCACGAGGACGGAGAGGACGCCCCCGAGAGTCGCAGGGGCAAACACGCAGGCAGGATTGCCTGCTTGACGTTTTTCACCGGCAAGCGTGCCGGTGTCACGTTCGTCCGCTGCCGGTTTTATCCGCGCCGATCCAAGATGGCGACTTTGCACTGCCATCGCGGCATACAAATGGGCTGATTGAAATCTTAGATTTGAATTATCCCAATTATCGGTTACGGTTATGGCATGATCGAACGCGACCTCCAGGCTCAGTTGACCACGCTTGCCTCCCTCTTTCCGGCGGTCACGC
>CAITSE010000277.1 GCA_903894975.1 uncultured Lentisphaerota bacterium | reverse complement strand
CATTCGTGAATTACTCGCCGATCGACGGCACCTACGAACTCAAGCACATGGATGTCGTCCAGATTGGCGGCAACATGTTCGTGTTCAACAATATGGATGTTCCAACCGACGCCGACAAGCTCTCGGCGAAACCCGGCTTCAAGACCCAGGAGTACTACTCGTTCGCCTTCATGGGCATCACCATCAGGAAGATCGAGGACAACGTCAAGAAGGTTTTCAAGGGAAAACCCGAGGTGGTCAGGAACACGATCCTCTGCCTCTTCTCCGACGGACATATCCTGATCGAGGACGTGCCGGGCGTGGGCAAGAGCATGCTGGCGCAGGCGGTGGCGAAGTCGATCCATGGCACGTTCAAACGCATCCAGTTCACGCCGGACATGATGCCGTCGGACATCACCGGCAGCGAAATCCTGGACGATGATCCCGCCACCGGCCGCCGCGAGTTCCGCTTTGTCCGCGGCCCCGTGTTCGGCCAGCTCATCCTGGCGGACGAGATCAACCGCACCCCGCCCAAGACTCAGGCCGCGCTGCTGGAGGCGATGCAGGAAAAGAAGGTCACCGTGGCTGGCAAGCGCTACGACCTGCAGGAGCCGTTCTTCGTCCTGGCCACTCAGAACCCCATCGAGCAGGAAGGCACCTATCCGCTGCCCGAAGCCCAGCTTGACCGGTTCATGTTCTGCCTGAACGTCGATTACCCGACCATGGATGAGGAAGTGGAGATCCTGCTCTCCACGACCATGGACGAGGTGCAGACGCCGACCAAGGTGCTGAATGCCCGCAACTTTTTGGAACTGCAGACGGCTATCCGCCGGATTCCGGTGCCGCAGAGCGTAGCGCGCTTCATCGCCCGTCTGGTCCGCGCTACCCGGCCGACCGGGCCGGAGGCGTCGCCACTGATGAAACAGTACGTTCGCTGGGGCGCCGGGCCGCGCGCTTGTCAGTACCTGGCCCTGGCCGGCAAGGTGCATGCCGCGTTGGAAGGGCGCTTCAACGTTGCGGTCGAGGACATTCACCGCATGGCTTGCCCCGTGCTCCGCCACCGTGTCATCCTCAATTACCGCGCCGAGGCCGACGCCCGTACGGCCGACGATCTCATCGCCGAACTGCTCCGGGATCTGCCGGCGTGAACTCCCGCGCGGCCAGCCTTTCCGCCGAATTCCTGGATATTGACCTGCTCGCCCGGCTCCCCAGCTTGGAACTGCAGGCCAAGTTCCTGGTCACCGGCTTTCTCGCCGGCCTGCATCGCAGTCCGTTCCACGGCAGCAGCGTCGAGTTCAAGGAACACCGTGATTATCAGCCCGGGGACGAACTTCGCTCCGTGGACTGGAAGGTCTATGCCCGCACCGACCGTCTCCATATCCGCCTCCGTGATGATGAGACCAATCTCACCGCCAGTCTTCTGCTCGACCGCAGCGCTTCCATGGATTACCGGAGCCACCGCGCGCTCATGACCAAGTGGGATTATACCCGCTCCCTGGCCGCGGCTTTCCTGCTTTTCCTGCAGCGCCAGCGTGATGCCACGGCCCTTGGCTTTATCGGCGCTGGGTTGGAGGAGTTTATGCCGGGCAGCGCCAGGCCGTCGCATTACCACCGGCTCATGGCCGCCCTGCACCGGCCGGCCGCCGTCGCGGCCTCCGCGATTCCCGAAGCCCTGGCGGTTGCGGCCGACCGTGTCCGCCACCGGTCGATCGTCCTGATCTTCTCCGATTTCTATGCCGATCCCGCCGCCCTGGCGCCGGCCCTCAAACGGCTGCGCTACCAGGACTGTGAAGTGATCTGCTTCCACATCCTCGACCCGATGGAGCTGGACTTTGATTTTGAGGAACCGGTCCGCCTGCGCGAACAGGAGACCTCCGCGCTTCTCACCCTCAGCCCGGACTTGATCCGCGATGAATACCGGCGCCGGGTCACGGATCACCGCAAGGCCCTGGAAGAGCAGATCCGGCAGTTGGACGGCGACTGTATTCTCCTGCGCACCGACAAACCGCCCCTGTCGGCCCTTGGCGCGTACCTGGCCAGGAGGAACGCCCGCCTATGATTCGCCTGGCCTTTGCCGGTTTCCTGGCGGGTGGGCTGGCCTTGGCCGTGCCCGTCCTGCTGCATTTCCTCGCCAAACGTCCCGTCGGGGAAACGCCCTTTCCGTCGTTCTTCTTCCTGCACGCCACCGCGGCCCGGAAGCAGACCCGGAACCGGTTGCGGAAATGGCTGGTGCTGTTCCTGCGCTGTCTCGTCCTGGCCGCGCTGGTCCTGGCCTTTGCCATGCCGTACATCCCGCGCCTCACCGACATACCCGCCGAGGCCAGGGTTATTCTGGTGGACGATTCTTTCAGCATGACCGCCCGGCCGTACGTCGCCAGCCTGCGCCGGCAAGCGCTGGATTGTCTGGCCCAGACCGCCCCCGACCGGCCCACGCTCGCTGCCCTGGTCTCCAGCCGGATCCGTTGGAGCGGCCCGAACTTTTCTGCTTCCGGCGACGACCTGAAAAACTGGTTCTTGGCCGAAACCCGCCCGGAAGGCGCCAGTTCCTTCGACGGCGCCCTGCGCCAGGCCGATGCCCGGCTCCGCACCACCAATGCTCGCGTCAAGCGCATTATTCTCATCACCGACCGTCAGGCGTTGCCCTGGAAAAGTCTGCGCTGGTCCGAACCGCTCTCGCCCGGGGTCACGCTGGAGATTGTCACCCCCTTCGCCTTTGACCGCGAACTCCGCAATGCCGCGGTCTCCTCCGTCCGCTGTGCCGAAGCGGAGGCATCCGCCGCCGGCGGCGCGCGTGAACTGGAATTGACCGTCGAGGGTGATAATTTTGCCGAGCTCCCCATGACCGGCGAACTCGCCGCCGTCCTTGGCCGCGGCGAGGCGGCCCGGCGCAGTGTCACGCTGCCGCCCAAGTCGCGCAGCAGTTTCCCCCTGCGGCTCAACGGGATCGCGCCGCCGCCGCCCGGAGGCGAACCGGTGGCCGGCAAGGTCGAGTTGCGCGTTCCGGACGAACTGGCGGCGGACAACTCCGCCTTTTTTTCCGTTAATCCCGAAACTCCGTCCCGGGTGTTGGCCACGCCGGCGCCGGCCACGGCCGACTTCATCGGCCTGGCGCTCAACCCGGATCCCGGTCGGGAAAACGTCCGGTTCACCCCGTTTGACGAGCACACTGCCGTCGCGGACCTGCGCGGAGCACGGTTGCTGATCCTGCGCGCCGACACCCTGGTCACTCCCGGCTTGGCGGAACGGCTGGATCAGGCCCTGGCGGACGGCGCCCGCGTCCTCGCCGTGTGCGGCCGCGGCAACTCGACCCAGAGCGCCTGGCTGGCCCGGCATGGCGTCAAGGTGAACGGCGCCGCCGCGGTCAAGACCCGCCGCCTCGAAGTGATTGACTTTGACCACCCGGTCTTTGCCAAGTTCGCCGACGTTCGCGTCGGCAGTCTGTTCGACCTGCTCTTTTTCCATTCGCCGGTCCTGACCCTGCCCGACAATGCCCAGGTCGCCGCCGCCTTTGGCAGCGACGAACCATGCTTCGCCGAACTGCCGGCCGGGCAGGGGACGTTGTTCGTGCTCGCCACCGGCCTGGACCGGGGGGACACCAACTGGGTCGCCAACGCCTCGTTCCTGCCGTTCCTGCGCGAACTCGTCGCCTACTGCCGCACCGATGTTGATTCCGCCGCGCTGGTCCGGGCCGAACCCGGCGTCCGGCCGATTACGCTGCCGGGATTGCTTGCCGTGACCAACCAGACCGATCAAGGAGTCATCCCCTGCGCTGGCGAAGCCTTCACCCCGCCTGTGGCTGGTAATTATCTCTGCGCTTTCCGCGACGGCCGGCGCCAGGTCGTCAGTGTCAACCGTCCCCCGGCGGAGTCGAATCCGACGCTGTTCGGCCGCGACGTGGACGCGGCCCGGCTCGCCTGGAAAGGCCCGGCCCCGGCGCAGACCGTGGCCGGCGTGACCGCGGCTGATCCCGGCGCGGAGGAGGGCCGCCGTTTCGCGCGGTTGCTGCTGGCGCTGGCGCTGGTCTGCGCGCTGGGGGAATTGGCGTTGTCGAGCCGGACGGTGATTTGAGGAGGGAGCTTGCAGGAAACCAACCACCCGAAACAGGCAGGGGCAAACGCAAAAAAGAAGGTTTTGCCTCGAGAGCCCTCGAAAGCTGTCGATAGCCCCCGAGAGCCCTCGATCTTTTACTGATTTCCGCCACTCCGGCGCAAAAGGAGCCTCCATGTCCCACCCAAAATCTGATTTGCTGACGCGCGTCCGCAGCGAGAACCTTGGCCGTAATTTTGGGCCGCCGTTGGCCGTGGCCGGCGGCATCCTGGCCGTGGGGCTGCTCCTGGCGGGAGTGACGGCGTTGTTCCTGAAGCCGCCGTGGTTTTTTCATGTCCTGACCGGCATTCTGGCTGGCACCCCGTTGGCGGCCATCGTGGCGGCCGGGGTCGTCTATCGCTTCCGGCGCGAGGACCGCGCCGTCACCGCCGCCCGGATCGACCGCGAACAGCGCGGCATGAACCGGCTGGAGGCCGCCGTCGAACTGGCGCACAGCGACAATCCGCTCAAGGACGACCAGGCTCGGGAGGCCGCCGGCTATTATGCGCGGCGGCAGCCGGCGCGCTGGGGATTGCGTCTGGCCATGCTCGGTCTGCTGCTCGCCGTGCTGGCCGCGGTGGACACCGCCGTCCTCGTTGCCGTCGTTGTCAAAGCCCGGGCGTTCCGGCTGGAGCAGGCCGCCGCTGAAGCCGCCAATCATCCTGCCGGACAGAACGTTGCGGCGGAAGTTCCCGCGCCTAGGGAGCCTGACCACGCCGAACTGCTCCTCACCGATCCCGAACCGGAAATCAAAGCAAAGCCCCTGGAGGAAATTACCTGGAAAGGCGCCGGCGCCTCTTCCCACGGCTTTGACCGGTTGGAGCTCGAAATCGCCATCAACGGCCAATTCAGCAGGACCGTCACGGTGGTCTTTTCCGGCCCGGCCCGCCCCGGGGAAGCGCAGGAATTGAACGGCGCTTTTGCCCTGGGCGATTTCGGGGTTGAGCCCTTTGACCTGATCAGTTACAATCTCCGGGGGACAACGCATCTGGACGGCGTGGCCGACCGCCGGGTCACCAGCCTGCCGCAGTTCATCCAGATTACGCCGTTCCGGGAAGACATTGAGGAACTCAGGGGCGGCGGTGCCGTCATGCGCAACATCATGGACGAAGTGCTGAAGTGGCTGCGGATCGAGATCGCCATGAACAAGGCGTCCTTCGCCGTCAGCAATGCCACCACGCCCTCGGGGAATGCGGCCATCCGCGAACAGGTGGGGTTGCTTGCCCATGACCAGCTCGATCTGGCCACGGAAGTGAAAACCACCGCCGCCAGGATTACGCCGGAGGAATTGCCCGAGGAACTGATCGCCAACATCCTCTCGGCCGGCGGCGGCATGACCCAGGCCGCGGACGGCTTGCAAGCGACTGCCCAGGCTACCGGGGAAATGAAGCCGGACACGCTTGATCCGGTCTGCCGGAATCAGCAGCGCGCGATCGCCGACTTGGTCAGCGTCCTGAAGGCGGGGAAGAGAATGATTATCAAGGATGCCGAAGCCGCCGCGAAAAAAGAAAAGGATCCCTTTCTTGACCGGACGCCCAAACCTCCCCAGGACCCGGCCTTGCCGTCCGCCCGGACTGAAAAGGAATTGGCACGGCTGCGCGCCGCCGAAGCGGACATCCTGAACGCCATGAACCCGCCCAACGCCGGTGGCAACGACGCGCCGGCTCCCGCCAATCCCGCGGCGGCGTCCAAGTCCGGCCAGGGGGGCGGGGGCGGAAGTCCGGGCGGCGCCGCGCCGGATTCGCAACTTTCAAAACAGGAACAGATTACGGATGGGCTTGCCCGAATGAAAAATGCGTCCGGTCAGGATTCGGAGATGCAGGCCGCCCTGACGCGCGGCGAAGAATCCAGCGCCGCCACGGAACAGGCATTGGCCGCCAACCAGACCCCGGCCGCCACTGCCGCGGCCAAAAAGACCCTCGCCGACTTGGACGCCGCCGCCGCCGAACTCGTGAAGAAAAGCGAACGCGCCGCCGCCGCTGCCGTGGCCGACGCCCGCCGGAAACTTGACGCCGCCAAGGCCGGGCTTGAGCAGGGGGAACCCGTCGCCGCCGTCAACGGCCTGAAAGCCCTGGACCGCCTGGCCGCGGAAGCGCGCCGGCAGCGAGAATCCGGAACCGAGGCCCGCTTCCGGGAATTTTCCGGACTTGAAGCCCGGTTGCGCCAGGACAAGTTTCCCGAACTTTTCGCTGACCTGGCAGGGAATAATCGCCATCCGGACAAGCTTCGGCAGGGAACTGCCGCGGTCGGCCGCATGGATGCCGAACTTAAGAAGATGCAGGACGGCGGCGCCGGCCCGGCCCGCGCCCTGGCCGACGGTGTCAAGCGGCTGAAGGAAAGCCAGAACGAGTTGGATTATTTGAAGAAACATCCCACCGGCATGGCCAGTCCGGACCGTGATGCCGCCACGGCCGACGCCCGCCTCGCGATGCGTGACACGACCGCCGCTATCGATGCGCTGACCCAAGCCTCCCCACCCGGAACACCCTCAGGCCAAAGTCCACCAAGTCCACAGAAAGGCCAAGGCCAAGAGCAAGGCCAAGGACAGGGGAGTGGCATCGGTCTTGGGGGGAACGGGTTGGGCGGAGGTTCCGGCCGCGTCAGTGCTGCCCTGTACAGCCACGATGTGGACGTGCTGCTTGACGGCGTCAAGGAACTGCGCCTTGTCGCCGAACGTATTCTGGCCGAACAGCAGGCGCTGGCTACCGTCCGCGTCTTCAATCCGGACGAGGCGCCGAAGGAATACCGCGGCGACGTGTCCCGCTATTTTGAACGTCTTTCCGAGCGTGAAACCGGAAAACCATGACTAGGACGACCTTTCAATTTTGCTGGGATTTCCCCGGTGGCGGGCCGGGGCTGGCGGCGGCGTTGGTCGCCAGCCTGGCGCTGATTCTGCTTTCCTATCGGTTCACCCTCCGGGAACTGCGACCCTGGCCGCGGTTCGGCCTGATCCTGTTGCGGACGGTGGCGGTGCTGGCGCTGTTCTTCTGCGTCTGCCAGCCGCGCCGCGTCAGCCAGACGACGGCCAAAACGGACCCGCCGAAAAAGAAGATCGTGGTCGTCGTGGACGAATCCTCCAGCATGCGTCTCAAGAGCGTTCTCGGCCGGCCGCGGCTGGCCGACGCCCTGGCGACCTGGGGCGAGCTTCAGTCCCGCTGCGGCGACCGCTATGACGTTAAATTCTACGCGTTTGCCGAAACCCTGCGCGAAATCTCCGGGCCCGAGGCGCTGAAAAATCCGCCGGAGAAAACCCTGCACACCCGGTTCTACCGGAATGTGGCGGATTGGAGCGGACGTTTTGCGGCGGACGGCGTGGACGCCGTGGTCTGTCTGACGGATGGTGTGGATACGGACATCGCCGGCTCCGGCGGCCCGGGCGGAACCGTTTCCCTTGCCAGCGCCGTGGACGCCCTGACGCAGAGCGCCTTGCCGCATCTGTTCATTCCCATGCGCGCCGCCGTGGCCGCCCCCCCGGGGGTTGAATTCCGCAAGTTGGAGGCGAAAAATCTGGTGCGTCCCGGCAGCCGCGTGCCCGTCACCGCGCTGGTGGAAATCGCCGGCATTCAGGGCGGCGGCCCCCTGAAATTCCAGGCCTTGGAGAACGGCCGCGTCCTGTATGAAAAAACCTTGCCGGCCTCGCTCCGCAGCCGCACGGTAGCCTTGAACTTTGACGTGGACATTGTCGCGGCCGGACCGCACCGCTTCGAGGGCGTGGTCAGTTGGGGCGCGACCCGCATGGCGGCGGCGACCTGGAGCATTCAGGCTGTGGCGGACGATACCGGCCGGATCCTGCTCTATCAGGGGGCGCTGGGTTGGGGAACGCGCTTCCTCCGCTACACCTTTGAGCACGAAGGGAAAACGACGCTGGACGTCCGCTATTCGCCAGATCTATTTCCCGGCCAGAGCGGCTCCGGCCACACCACCGGGTTTCCGTCAGCGGACAAGTTGCAGGAATACACCGTTCTCATCCTGATGAACCTGACCCGCGCCCAGATCACGCCCGGCATGGAGGACAGCCTCCGCCAGTTCCTGAAAAGCGGTGGCGGCATTCTCTTTGTCATTGCCAATCCCGACGCGGCCCGCGAATTCGCCGCCTCGCCCCTGGAAAAACTCCTGCCCGTCACCTTCGAACCGGACACGGACAACGTGGCGAAATTCGACGCTCCGACCCGCGAATTCCTGCGCAAAATGAAGGAATACCGGAACTCTGTGCGCCGCTACGGCGGGTCGAACGAGCAGTTGGACGTGCCCCCGCTCGTCCGGTTCAAACCCACCGCCGAGGGGCTGGCCGGGCCGTTGTTCCGGAAGGACGGCGGCGCCGGCGCGCTGTTCCTTCCGTCCTTCCAGGAAGCCGCCCTGGTGCAGGGGCCGAAGCCAGGCGCGGCCGTGCTGGCCGTGCATCCCGTGCTGGCCGATGCCAGGGGCAATCCGCGCGTGCTGCTGGCCGCCCAGAATTTCGGCCAGGGGCGCTCGGCGGTGCTGGCCACGGATCCGCTGTGGCGCTGGCGGCTCTCCCTGGAATCCGGCAACCCCGGCTTCGACCTCTTCTGGCGCAACCTGGTAGCCTGGCTGGGAGCCGGGCGGGGACAGCGGCCGGAATGGATTCTGCCTTCCGCCGTCTGGCCCGCGGGCAAGCCGGCCGAACTCCGTTTCATCCTACCGAAGGAATGCAACATCCCCTTCCGGGAGTTGACGTTCCACGCGGAGGAGCAAGGCGGCAAGGTGTTTCCGCTGACCCTGATTCCGTCCGGTACCGCCGAATACCGGGGGATCTTTGTGCCGGAACGCACGGGTGGGGAATTCCGCATTCAGGCGCGGCACCAGGGTGAAACCGTGGCCGAAGCCTTCCTCTCCACGCCGGGTTCCTGCCTGGATCTGGAATTGAAGGAGCTGACGCCGCGTCCGGCCGTGCTCCAGAACCTGGCCGCCGCCTGTGGCGGCAAAGTGTTGCTCCCGGAAAACCGGGCGGAATGGGCCGCCTGGCTGCCGGCCGCGGATGTGGTTGCGCCCGTGGTGGAAAGGCAGGATGTCGATCACCTCTGGCATCGCACCGCCTTGTTCCTCGTCATCCTTGCCTGCATCGTCGCGGAACTGCTCTTGCGCCGTTTCTGGAAACTCCTGTGAGGCATGTTGTCATGAAACACGAACGTCGAACATTGAACGTTGAACGCCCAACGTCGAATTGGGATTCAGGTATGCTCCAAGCGGCCGGGTTTTACTTCGACGTTCAACGTTCGATGTTCAATGTTCGACGTTCGCTTTTTCATTCGGTGACGCACTTGTCCGGCCGGCTGCGGTTGGGCTTTCTCCTGGCCGCCGCCCTGACTCTCGCCACGGCCATGTCGGCGCCGGCCCAGGACGGACCCCGGAAAAACCTCCGCGCCGTCGAGACCTTTTATTGGGCCCGGGTCCATTTCAGTTCCGACACCAGCGTGCCCGACCAGTGGAACATCTCCCCCTTCGGCGACGCCTTCTTCCTGGACCGCCTCCGCGAACAGACCGGTATCCAGGTGGACGACGCCTGGCATGTGGCGCCTCTCAACAACCTCAACGAACTCACCAAGTATCCCCTGCTGTTCATGACCGCCGACGGCGATTTCGCCTGCACCCCGCAGGAATTCGCCAACCTCAAGGAATACCTGCTCCGCGGCGGTTTCCTCTTCGCCGACGACTGCGTCTATGGTCGCGAAGGCGACCTTTTCTTTCAAGGCTTCAAGTCCAAGATCGAGAACGCCTTCGGGAAAAAAATGGTGAAGCTCCCCGATTCCCACGAGATCTACCACACCCTCTACGATTTGCAGGGGGGGCTGCCGTACATGCAGGGGCAACCCCACGGCGGGTGGGCGCTATTCCTGGAGGGGCGCATGGTCATCTTCCTGTCGTCCAGCGACATCCATTGCGGCTGGTGCAGCGCCTCCGGCCGCAACTGGTTCTCCCGGCAAAAGGGAGAGGACGCCCTCAAGATGGGCATCAACATCGTGATCTACGCCATGACCCATTGAATCCGCGCCGCCGCGGCGCGGATTCAATCTGGGAGCGCCGAGTTGCACTCGGCTCCGGTCTATTTTTTACGGATTGCTTTTTTCAGAGCACTCACAGGCTTGTTCTTAACCTTGGCGGCGGGTGGTGCGGCCTTTTTTGCCGTTGCCGCTTTTACCGGCACAGCCTTGCGAGCGGGCGCGGCAATTTTCCTGCCTGTCTTACCCGCCGTCTTCTTTGTCCCCTCCGTCCTCAAAGTCTTCCCCGTCCTCTCTGTCCTCACGGCCGCCGGCCGCGGAACCGTCTTGGCCTTGGCCGGCGCGGGCCGCGCCGTTTTCGTTTTGGCCTTGACAACTTCGGCGGCCGCGGCGGGCGCCGAAGCCGCGATCTCAATGCCGAAGACATCGGCCATCTCGCTCTCCGCCATCCCTGCGGCTGCGGTATCCACTTGCGCGGCAACGCCACCCACGGCGGTGGCCAGCAGTTCCAGATGATCCACCCCGCGCAGGAGGAACAGCAATTCCGGCTTTTCGTCCAAGCGCGCGCCGACGCCGTAGAGGCTGGCGGCGACATGCTTGCACATGTCCGCCCAATCCGGACAGGAACAGTCCAGGTCAATCTCGTGCGGATGCGGGAACAGTCCTTCCTTGGGCGCCGTGATGACCTTCATCACCTCGGCGGAGAGCCGCCCTTGCAGCAGCTCGATCAGCGACCCGACCTGGCCGGCGCAAGCCTGTTTCACCCCGTCCCATTTTTCGCTGGACAGCGGCTTGATCTTGATCTCGATGCGGTACAGGCTGCTGCCCGCGACCATGGCCACAACCTTGCCCTTTTCAATCTGCAAATCCACCACCGATCCGTTGCGGACATAGGAACGGCCGCGCGGCAGCCGGTTCTCAAAATCGCTGTAGCGCTCCAGATTCTCGCACCACGCCTTGCCCCAGAAGGTGTTGACGATGGCGTGCCCGGAAAGGCGCACCGGCGCGGCCTGATGCCCCGTCTTTGTCATCTTCTTCAGCGACGCTTCCGCCCGCGCCCGCTTCACCGCCACCGGCACATACGCCGGCCATTGACTGTACCGCGAGGACGATGAATACCGTGAGTAGCGAGCCATCGGTCATTCTCCCTAGCCCGGCCAAGCCGGAACCACGTTTGTGGTGCTATGCCATCTTTGTGCCGGCTTGCCCGGGCTATTGTTTGTACTTGTCCGAGGGGAAATCTTTACCAGAAAACCACGCTTTTCACTCAGAAGGTTCTACCGGATACGAAACACCTCAGGCCTCTTGCGCAAAAGCCGTTAAAATAACGACCGCCCCGCGGTCTGCAACGACCCCGGCCTCCACATTCCCCCAGTTGCGGGAGGATTTTCCGCCCCTGGGAGAGTGGTCGTCCCGCCCACTTGGGAGGGGCCTCTTGCCCCCTTTCTGGCGACCGGAGGTTTGACATGGTATTACTTTAGTATTACCTTAAAGTCATGAAAACCGCCATATCCATGCCCGATGAGGTGTTCCGCACGGCGGACCGGTTTGCTCGCCGCCAACACGTGAGCCGCAGCGCCCTGATTACGGAAGCGGTGCAGGAGTTTCTTGCCCACCACCGGCAGGATGATGTCACCGAACAGCTCGACTGCGTTTATGGGCAAAGCGAATCCGCTGTAGATCCGGGTATTGCCAGGCTGCAAGAGCGTTCGGTGCCACGGGAGGAGTGGTAATGCAGCGCGGCGAGATCTGGTGGGCTTCGTTGCCGGAACCGGTAGGCTCGGAACCCGGGTATCGGCGTCCGGTGCTGATCGTGCAGGCGGATGCCTTCAATCGTAGCCGGATCAACACGGTTCTGGTGGCGGTGTTGACCTCCAACGTGCTTCTCGCCCAGGCGCCGGGCAACGTTCTGCTCAAGTCCAGGCGTTCCGGCCTGCCCAAGGATTCCGTCGTGAATGTTTCGCAGGTCGTCACGCTCGACAAGCGTTTCCTGACGGAGAAGATCCGCGCCTTGGATCACGCGCTCCTGAGCGAGGTAGACTCGGGCCTGCGCCTGGTGCTGGGGCTTTGAGGACGCAGGCGGTGTGGTGCCGGGCGATATGTCACGCCCCTTCATGCATGCGCGTCAACATAAGAACAGTTATGCATTATAATTAAAAGCTGTTACGAGTATTTACTGCGGCGGCCTCGCCGCTTTGGAGTGTCGGCGGCTTGACGCCGCTTTTTCCCGCCGGTGGAACCGGCCTCCAGATTTACGTCTCCGCTTTCCCCCGGGCGTGGGAGTTATCGCGACGCGCGGGAAAGGCGGTTCCGCCGCCGGGGAAAGCGGTGTCCAGAGCCACCGCACTCCAAAGATGCTACGCATCGGTACAAGGGAACGCGAATCCTTAAGTTTACGCGCATGCCCTGTGGTGCTGGAATAATCCAGAGACAGAGCCCCGAAACGGGCACGCTCTTCCTGTTTTACGGGAATTCGCCAACCCAGTTCCGATAGTTTTCGATGCGACCCTTAATGTGTCGTTGGATCCTTGCGCGAGAGAGAGAGGCGCACCCATCTCCCTTGACGCGGGCGAAATGCCGGAGTTCCTCAATCTGTTGAAAAACGCTTGATCGCTTTAAAGCAGCGTTGGACTTTCGGTCGATGATTGTTATGGGTACCGGTGAGTCGATGAATGGTTCCCAAGTCGAGTCGTCGTTCTGGAAAAAATAGTAGGGAAACCCTTGCTTGCTCAGCCAGGCGCTTTTGGCGAGGCCGTAGAGTGTCATCCATCCCTTGACCTCGATATAGATGTTCGAGTCAGGCAGGTAAAAATCACATTTGGGCGCGCCACGACTTCTTACGGTCTTCCACGGCCAAGTCGTAATGGGCACACGCAAATGTTTGTCAAACCGGAGCTTAGCCTGACTGAGGAGTTTGGCGACGCGGCCTTCATTCAAACTGTCGTATTCGTATTTGGGGGTAATCGGGGTCATTCGGTCCTTTTTTCTGGCTAACTGATTAGGATTATGCGTTGCGTAACCGGCGCGTAATTCATGTCGAACGAGCACGGACTGGGTCTGGGTTTGTGTCTGGAGATTTATCCGTTATCCCCGTCCGGGTTACGGCGTAAGTTTACAGGACGGCGGGGTGGAAGGCAAGTGTCCGGCGGGAAAAACCGCGATGGGCGGATGTTTTTTTGGGGCGCGGCGAGGATTACAGTTGCAAACTCGCCGGTCAGGTCTATGGTTCAGTAAGAATTTCTTACCAACCCGAGAACAGGAGCCTCTCATGCAGCTTAGCATTACCAGCGTCTCATCCAAGGGGCAGGTCGTCATTCCGGGGAACATCCGGGCCAGGCTCGGCATTGCCGCCGGAGCGCGGTTGATGGTGATGACCGATGGCGAAAACGTGTTGATGAAACCGGTGGCCCCGCCGCGGGTGGAGGAGTTTTCGGCCCTCGTCAAGGAGAGCCAAAAAGCGGCAAAGGCCGCCGGACTCACGAAGGCCAGCCTGCAAGCCGCTATCGCGGAGGTCCGGCGTGCGCATCGTCGTTGACACGAACGTGTTGGTCTTGAAAATTGTTAAAGTTTCGGACTGGATCAAATCTCAGCACGTGGGACGGGGATGATGCACGGACATTTGGTGGTGACACCGCAGGGGCACCTGCGGCTGGATGACGGCGGCCCGGAGGCCGCGGGCGCCGACCCGGCAGCAGCGGGCCTGGGCGCGGCCGACGGCGCGGCGCTGGCGGCGGCCTTTGCGGAGTCCGCAGGCGCGGGACTGCTGAAACTGGCGAACCTGGACCGTCCGGGACTGCCGGCGGAGTTCGCGTTCTGGCGCGAGTTCGGACGCGAATATCTGACCCGGCTGTGCCACGTCCCGGACCTGAGCCGGGAAAATCCGCCGGAACTGCCGCCGCCGATCCTCGCCGAACTGACGGTCCGCGCAGAACAGGCGCCGCCCATGCGCGGCTTGGAATATCTGAACTCAGGCGTGCTGGAATCGCTTTGGCGCGAATTGGATGGGACGGTACGGGCGGGGCTGCGGGCGCACCCCGGGCCGGCGACGGAGTACTTGCAGGCGCTGAACCCGCTCTGGCGCCTGGTCGGACGCGTGACCTTTCATCTGGCGGAGAACAAGAAGAACGCCGTCCATCCCTTTGCCTTTCTCGCCACCTATACCAGCCGGATCTCGGCCCAGGCGAAGCCGCAGTACCTGCCGCTGAACCGGGCCTTGCAGGAATATGCCGGGGCGCAGAACAAGGCGGCACTGCTGTCGCTGTTGCAGCCGGTCCAGCGCGCGGCGGAAACCAGTCCGCTGGCAGCGGCGCTGGTCAAGTCCGGCGGCATCTACCAGCCGCAAGTCTGGTCGCCACAGGATGCCTATCGTTTTCTGCAAGAAATCCCGCGCTTCGAGGCGGCCGGCGTGCTGGTGCGCGTGCCGGACTGGTGGCAGGGGGGCAAGCCGCCCCGGCCGCGAGTGTCGGTCAGTCTCGGTGGGAGACCGGCGTCCGTGCTCGGAGTCGGGGCGATGCTGAGCTTTGATCTGGATGTCAGTTTGAACGGTGAAAAACTGGACGCCGCGGAAATCCGCAACATCCTCGCCTCCGCCGCCGGCCTGACGCTGATCAAAGGCCGCTGGGCGGAAGTGGACCGCGACAAGCTGCAAGCGGCGCTGGCGCATTTCGAGGCGATCCAGAAAGAGGCCGCGGACGGTGGCATCTCGTTCCACGACGGCATGCGGTTACTGGCGGGCGTGGATCAGGGGCTGACCGGCGGCGGCCTCAATGAAACCGGCATTGCCGCCGTGCGCGAGTGGGCCGACGTCGCGCCGGGTCCGTGGCTGAAACAAGTACTGGCGGACATGCGCGCTCCGGAACAACTGGCAACCGCCGCGCCGCCGCCGGGGCTGCGCGCGGAACTGCGGCCGTACCAGCAAACGGGACTGAACTGGCTGTGGTTCATGCACCGGATCGGGCTCGGCGCCTGTCTGGCGGACGACATGGGGCTGGGCAAGACCATCCAGGTGTTGGCGCTGCTGCTCCGGTTGAAGACTGCGGCGGCGGCGGCAATCGGCAATGCCGCGTCCCTCAAGACCAACGCCGCCGACGGCGGCCGCGTCCCAAGCCTGCTGGTGGCTCCGGCGTCGCTGCTGGGGAACTGGCAGGCGGAGATTGCGAAGTTCGCGCCGGACTTGCGGGTGCTGGTGGCGCATCCGGCGGAAACCCCGGCAGCCGAACTGGCGGAGATTGCCCGGGCGCCGGGGACGCGATTGGCTACGTTCGATCTGGTCATCACCACCTACGGCATGCTGGCCCGGCAGGATTGGCTGCTGCCGCTTTCCTGGAGCGTGGCGGCGCTGGACGAAGCCCAGGCAATCAAGAACCCCGGCTCGCGCCAGGCCAGGGCCGTGAAGAAAATCCAGGCCCGCCACCGCATCGTGCTCACCGGCACGCCGGTGGAAAACCGCCTGGGCGATCTCTGGTCGCTCTTCGATTTCCTCAATCCCGGCCTGCTCGGCACGGCGGAAAAATTCGCGCGCTACAGCAAGAACCTGGCCGCTGCCGCGGCGCAGACCGGGGGTCAGGCCTATGCGCCGCTGCGGGCGTTGACCCGGCCCTATATCCTGCGACGTCTGAAGACCGACCGGCGCATCATCAACGATTTGCCGGACAAGACCGAGGTGGACGCCTTCTGCACGCTTACCCCAACCCAGGCCACGCTCTACCGCGAGTCCGTCCGGCAATTGGAGGAGCAATTGGAGTCCGCCGATGGTATCCAGCGCCGCGGGCTCGTGCTCGCCTTTCTCATGCGTTTCAAGCAGATCTGCAATCATCCGGCGCAATGGCTCGGCAACGGCGACTACGCGCCGGCGGCCAGCGGCAAGTTCCAGCGGTTGCGCGAGCTCGGCGAAGAACTGGCCGAACGCCAGGAGAAGGCGCTGATCTTCACCCAGTTCCGGGAAATGTGTGAGCCGTTGCAGGCGTTCCTCTCCACCATTTTCGGCCGTCCCGGCCTGGTGCTGCATGGCGGCACGCCGGTGGCGCGGCGCGGCGAACTGGTCGCGGCCTTCCAACGCGAAGACGGCCCGCCGTTCTTCGTGCTCTCGCTCAAGGCCGGCGGCACCGGGTTGAACCTGACTGCCGCCACCCAGGTCATTCATTTCGACCGCTGGTGGAACCCGGCGGTGGAGAATCAGGCCACGGATCGCGCCTTCCGCCTGGGCCAGAAGCACAACGTGCTGGTGCATAAATTCATCTGCCGCGGCACGCTGGAGGAAAAAATCGCCGCGCTCATCGCCGGCAAGCGTGACATCGCCGACGCCGTGCTCGGTGAGGGCGGCGAAAAACTCCTCACCGAAATGACCGACGCCGAACTCCTGCGCTTCGTCGCCCTCGATCTCGAACGCGTCGCCGAAGCCTGACCGGAAAATGTCAGGGGGCGCAATTCGCGCGCCCCCTGAAACCCCCGGCGAGGGTCTTCGACCCGTTTCCGTTTTTGAAAAACCGCCAAGCGTGACGAAATGCTCTGGCGGCCAAGGCGCGGTCATCTCGCCAACGCGTTCTTCGCCAGCGAATTTCGTCACGCTTGGCGGTTCGTGCAAAAAGAAGAACGGGCACTCAAGCATCTGGCGATCAGATCCGCATCACGTTCGACCGCCTCGTATGGGCTTGCGCATGGAGTCTCGTCAGCGTTACGTTCGCTCGCCAACCCGCTGTTGGACAGATGGAGTGACAAAATGCCGGAGACAAAAAACCACAATGCGTCACAGTCGTTCGGGAAATGCCGTCGGAGCGAATGCACGAGACGATCATAGCTTGGGGGATGGGAGCCCTTGTTGTTGATACTGTTCGTATAAATGTCGTACGCAGGCAGAAGGGATAGAGCAATGGCACACGCCCAACCACGTGCTGATCGCTTTCGGTCATCGGGGCAACGATCCAGCAGAAAATTGATGGCGTAATAATCCGCTTCACGCTCTTCCTCTGGCCCGGAGGCATCCAGCGTGTGACCAAGGCGGATGTGGCCAAGCTCGTGCAACAACAGGAATGCTAAACCGCCCAGTGCTACTTGAAGGACAGAGGACTGACTGTTGCTGAGATCATCCGAGCCAGGCCTCGGAAGATCTGCTGGCCACGGAGTATCTTCCTTGTTAAGCCAACTTGAAAAGGCCCAAACAAAAAGTTTCCGCGCCGGTTCCAATTGGGGACACCTTGTCAAGTCCAGATTGCGCTACTCCGCCTTGCTCTGAACAAACTCAATAGCAAGATAGGCATAGGTTGCCGCCCAGACAACCTCGACGACCTTCCGGCTCAGCCTGATCTTGTTTGCTTCAGTAACCTTCAAAACCCAATTGTGGGTGTCCTCGTAGCACAGCCGAAACTTCTGATGCTGTGCCAGGAAATCATCCTTCCTTTCCGGGGCGAATGCCAAGATCGCGTGATGCACATGCCGAAAAACATATTTTGCCGGGGAACGCATGGGCTTCAGGCATGAATCGTCTATTACTCTCATGCGCATCACTATAGCTTCCTTCTTCTGCGAATAGGGGATAACCGATGAGCGGCGGCCAATGTTCCCCGAGGGCAACATTTCGGCTTATTCTCTAAAAATATAACAGCTTATATTTGAAAGCCTGTTCGCGTGTTGTATGTTTATTACAACAGTGGCTGTGAGTTGTTGTCGGCACGGGATGAAAACGCGAGGTGGAAACCATGAAGCAGGCAAGCGAAAAACAGGGGGGGCGGTTTGGCGCGTATTTCCGCGAGTGCCGTACTCGGAAGCGGATGGGGTTGCGTGAATTTTGCCGGGCAGCCGAAGCGGATCCGGCCAACGTCTCCCGCATGGAGAGCGGGCTTTTGCCACCACCGCCGGAGGAAACCCTGCGCCGTTATGCCGAAGTCCTCGGCGTGGCGTATGGCTCCAGCGACTGGTACACGCTGGTGGACTTGGCGGCGGCAGACCGCGGCATTGTGCCCAAAGACATCATGGCGGACTCCGAGCTTGCGGCCAAGCTGCCGCTCTTTTTCCGCACCCTGCGCGGAGAACGACCGAGCGCGGAAGACCTTCGCGGTCTTGCCGATGACCTGAAGCACAATCCGTAACGGTCGGGACGGAGGAGTAGACTCGTCATGACGCCCAAACCTTTTCGGGCCCCGTTCATTACGTTTGAGCAAATCCGGGAACAGGCGGATGCATTTAGGGACCGATATTTTGCGGACGCCGCGCCACCCTTTGATGTGGAAAGTGTTATCGAATTTGACTTGAACATCCGCATCAATCCCATCCGGGGAATCAAGGATCGGTACGACATTGACGCTCTACTGTTGTCGGACTTCAGCACCCTGATCGTGGATACGACGGAGTACATGGACACTCGCATGCGGAACCGGTTGAGGTTTTCATTCGCGCATGAGCTCGGCCATCTCTGTTTGCACAAAGCCGCCTATGCTGGATATCCGTTTCACGACGGGGATGAGTGGTTGGCATTCAGCCAGACCATTCCCGACAGCGATTATGGCTGGATGGAAACCCATGCCAACGAGTTTGCCGGGCGGTTGCTGGTGCCGCCGGATCTGCTGAAGGCGGAAGTGGCGACGGCGTGGATGGCGGCGCAAGCGTTTTTTCGCGCCAATAATTTTGCGGAGACGCGCCTTGCCGAGTATGCAAAAGACTACATCGCCAATGCCGTGTCCAAGCAGTTTGGCGTCTCCTCGGGAGTCGTTATTCGTCGCCTGGACCGGGAACGTTTGTGGCCGCTGCAAACATGATGAGCACGCCGGTACGGGAGGGGCAGGATGCGTAGTCGTTGGAAAAGGGGGCAAGATGCCCACTCTCCCAGGGAGGCCGTAACTGAGGGATTGCACCAAAAATTGATTTCCGCGTTGCCGCAACGTGGAAATCAACGCATGGCCTCCTGGGCCTTCTGCATCATCAGGTGGTCGAGCAGGAGCACGGCCAGGTAGGCTTCGGCGACCGGCCAGACGCGGGAGACAATGGTCGGGTCGCGCCGGGTGACGGCGGCGAGCTTGGCGTCGGTGCGGCTGACCTTGTCGATGGTGACCTGCGGCTTGGCGATGGTCGGGGTCGCCTTGACGGCCAGGCGGGCGACAATGTTCTGGCCGGTGGTGACGCCGCCGGT
The DNA here is from genome assembly GCA_903894975.1 of uncultured Lentisphaerota bacterium. GTDB lineage: Bacteria > Verrucomicrobiota > Lentisphaeria > Oligosphaerales > CAITYL01 > CAITSE01. The sequence goes on along the minus strand of CAITSE010000277.1, from coordinate 14,531 downwards.
GATGCCGCCGTTGCTGTTGCCGGTGAAGCAGACCTGGCCGTCCTTCATGAACATCTGGTCGTTGCTCTGGATCCCGGTCATGTCCTTGACCTGCATGCCGGCGCCCAGTTCCACGGCCTTGACCGCGGCGATGCCGAGCATGCGCCCGATCTCGCCGTCGAGCTTGCTGAACACCGGTTCGCCCAGGCCGGCGGGCACGCCGGTGGCCACGACTTCGACCACGCCGCCGCTGGAGTCGCCCTCGTCCTTGATCTCGAGGATGCGGCGGTACATGGCCTCGGCCACGTCCGCGTCCGGGCAGTTGAGCACCGGGTGCAGGCCGCGGGCCTTGAGGTTGGCCAGTTCGGTGTCGGTGAAGGGGGCACGCTTGATGTCGGGCACCATTTTTTCGACTTCGGCGAGCACGAGCATTTTCTCGAAGAAGCGCATGCCGGGGACGATCCGCTTCTGGCCATAGACCAGGTCGTAGACCGGATCGGTGTCACGGCGGAATTCGCGGAAGGCCTGGACTTTGGCGCGGATCTGGTCGTAGGGCATGTCCGGCATGCGGACGCCGGCGGCTTCCTTGACATAGGAGAAGATGTCGATGCCGTGCTTGGCCAGAACCTTGCGGGCCACGGCGCCGGCGGCGACGATGGTGGCAGTGTAGCGTCCAGAGAAGATGCCGGCGCCGATGCTGTCGTCCCAGGAGCCGTATTTCTCATAAGACGCGTAGGAGGCGTGGCCGGGGCGGGGTGTGCGGTTGGTGACGCGGTAGGCCTCGATGTGCTCGAAGTGGCGGTCCTGGTTCGGGATGAGCAGGGTCAGCGGCGTGCCGTTGGTGTAGCCGGCGTTGGGAAAGCCGGTCATGGTGTCGGCGGCGTTGACGCCGGTGAAGATGACCGGGATGTCCGGTTCGCGGCGCGGCGAGGACAGTTCACCCTGGCCGGGCTTGCGCTGCAGGAGTTCGGCGTAGATTTCCGCCTCGTCCAGAAGGATGCCGACCGGCACGCCCTGAAGGTGCGTAATCAGCCCTTCCTGATAGGAGCCGCCGGCTACCGTGAGTTGGAACATCCGGCCGATTGAGCAACCGAGCATGAGGCACCTCGCGTGTCGTGGGTGAGTTTGGTTGAATTTTTACTATAAACAGGCGGCAACGGAATGCCATGCCGCGCCGCCGCGGCGCGGCAATGCAGCCGGGTGCCTTGACGAGCCGGAGGCGGGAAATCCGCCCGTCCGGTTCGGAGGGCGGGGTAGGGCTAAAGCACTGTCCCTGTCGCGATCTCTGCCGTGATCATGTTCTCTGTGTGTTCCAGGCAGGAGTCCGCTCCAATTCCGTTTGCATTTGAGATAGTATAGTGCAGCCGTACGCCGTTCGGAACGCCGGTGCGGATCGGGGGCGGTGGTCATCGGGAGTGGTGATGGAACAGAGCTTCGCCAATTATGTGGACTGGGTGCAGCAGAGCCTGGCTGCGGCTTGGGAGCGCATGGTGCGGCAGTTGTTCCGTCCTTTTGCCCCGGTCCGTTGGCTGCTGCTGTCGCTGCTGGCCTGGCTGGCGACGCTCGGGGAGCACGGCGGCGGCAATCTCAATGTGCCCACAGAATGGCTGAAAAAGGGCGCCGGCAATTCCTCGCGTCTGCTGCAAACGGAAGTGGCGCAGGCGATGAGCTGGACCCGGCAGCACTTGGTCCTGGTGGTGACTGTCACGGCGGTCCTGCTGCTGTTTCTAGTGGCGCTGGGTGTGTTCCTCGGCTGGGTGAAGGCACATGCCCGGTTCCTGTTTTTACGGGTTGTGGTGGAGGAGCGGCGGGAGGTGTTATCCGGCTGGGACGAGATGGCGCCGCAGGCGAATTCCCTCTTTTTGTGGGCGCTGGGATTCGGTGTGCTTATGCTGGCGCTGGTGTTGGGCTGGCTGACACCCGTCGGCTGGATGATCTGGGTCTTTATCCGCGACCAGAAATCCGCGGTGCCGGGGATGTGGTGGGTGTGGGGCGCGTTGTGCGTGGCGGGGTTTATTCTGACCGTGTGCCTGGCCGCGCTGTTCCAAAGCCTGGTGGTGCAGTTTGTCATCCCGGCCATGGCGATGGGAAAGACCCGGCTGCTGCCGGCGCTGCGGCGGGTGCTGAGCCTGGTGCGGCGGCACTGGCTGGGGGTTTTGCTGTATTACGTCGCGCTGGTGGTGATGAACTCCCTGGCGGGGATGGCGGCGCTGCTGCTGCTGCTCTGCACCTGTTGCTGTTGTTGCCTGATGCTCGTCCCCATTCTGAGCGGGATGCTCTGGACTCTGTTGTTTCTGCCCTGGCTGGTGCTGATCCGGCTCTTTGGTTTCCTGTTTTGGCAGCGTCTGGAATCGGCCTCTCTTCCCGGCCCGGTTCCCGTTCCGCCGCTTTTCCTCCGCCCTGAACCCTCCCATCCAGCCAGCGCTGGAGTTCCATGAATCCTCAAATCCTGCATGATATTTCCCGCCGCCTCGAATCCGTGATCCGGGGCAAGCCCGAAGCCGTGGAACTGCTGCTGATCGCCCTGGCCGGCGGTGGGCATGTGCTGATTGAAGATGTTCCCGGCGTGGGCAAAACTACCCTGGCCAAAACCCTGGCGACCGCGGTTCAGGCCGAATTCCGCCGGGTTCAATTCACGCCGGACCTGTTGCCGACGGACATCACCGGCGGCATGGTCTACTCCTCCGCGACCGGCGAGTTCTCCTTCCGGCCGGGGCCGGTGTTCTGCAACCTGCTGCTGGCCGACGAGATCAACCGCGCCTCGCCGCGGACGCAATCCGCGCTGCTGGAGGCCATGAACGAACGCCAGGTCAGCATCGACGGGCGGCGCTACCCGCTGCCCGAACCGTTCATGGTCATCGCCACCCAGAATCCTGTGGAGTACCATGGCACCTACCCGCTGCCGGAAGCGCAGTTGGACCGGTTCTTGCTCCGCTTCTCCATTGGCTATCCCGCGGAAGCGGATGAGTTGGTCATCCTCCGCGACCGCCAGCGGGAGATGAATCCGGCCGTGGTCACCGCCACCGCCACCGCGGCCGATGTCGCCGACATGCAGTCGGCCGTGGGCATGGTCGGGGTTGAGGAAAGTGTGCGCAGCTACATCGCCGGCCTGGTTCGGGCCACGCGCAAAGAGCCGCGGATCCGCCTCGGCGCCAGTCCGCGTGCGGCGCTGGCTCTGCAACGCGCCTGCCAGGCCCGGGCCTGGCTGAAGGGCCGTCCCGCCGTGCTCCCTGATGATGTCAAGGCGCTGGCGGGGCCGGTGCTCGCGCATCGCCTCCTGCTCGAATCGGGCACGGCCTTTGCCGGCGGCCAGTCAGAACAGGTTGTCGCCGATCTCCTCCGCAGCCTGCCGGCTCCCGTTTGACCCTGGCACGCATGAACAACCGGTCCCCAAGCTATCCGCCACCGCCCGGACGCCCCTCCCGTTTCCGGCTGTTCCGCTACCTGGGACGCTGGAAACAGGCGTTCTACCGGGGGCCGGAAGATCTCGGCATGCTGATCCCGCGGAGCCGGGACTACCAGTCGCCGACCGTGACCCTGACGTACTGGGTCTTTGCCCTGGTCTTCCGTCATTTCACCTTTGGCGGCCGCATCCTCTTCATGACCGCCTGTCTGATCCTGCCGTTCAGCATGGTCAGTCTGCAGATGCCGGTCTACCTGCTGCCCTTCTCGATCCTGGCCATCTTCACGGTCAATGTTCTGTTTGGATTCCTGCTCCGGCCACGGATCGAATTCCGTCGCCAACTGCCCGTGCGCCTGGCCTGCGGCGGCTCCGGCCGCGCCCTCTACAACTTGACCAATCCCTGTACCCGGCCGTTTTATGACCTGCGCGTAGACATGCTGCCCTGGCCGCGCGAACTTCGCTGGACGCCGGGGCCGGTTTACCTGGACCGACTCGGTTCCGGCGAAACCGTGGTCGCCGAGGCGCTCTTCACCGCCCAACGCCGCGGCGTCTACCGGGTGCCGTCCATGCGCCTGACCTCCGATTTCCCGTTTCATCTCTGGTGCTGGGGGCAAACCTCGGCTGAGGGGCCGGACACGATTATCGTCCATCCCCGCTTCAGCCCGCTGCGAACCTTGCAACTTCCTGTCAGCGATCATCTTGAGGAAAGCGGTGGCTGGGGCGCGCCGGTGCCTGGCGCCGGCCAGGATTTTCTGGGCTGCCGCGAATTCCGTGACGGAGACTCAACCCGCCATCTGCACTGGCGCTCCTGCGCCCGCGTCGGCTACCCTGTCATCAAGGAATTCCAGGACAGTTTCCAGTTTCAGGCTTTGGTGGTGCTGGATAACTGGCGCCCTAGCCTCATACGCCACTTCCGCCGGCGCGGCGTCAAGCCGGACTCGCGCCTGGAGGCCGGCGTGGTCCTGGCCGCGGCGATCGCCGACGGTTTGCAGAAGCGCCACGCCTCTGTCCGTCTCCTGGTTCCGGACGGCGCCAGGTCAGGCGAGGAACAGCCGGTGACCGGAAGCAACAGCCTGGCGGTGTTCGACAGTTTGGCCGCAGTTCAACCCCATGTTGCGGATGGATTTGTGGCCCTTGGTGAACGGATCCAGGGGATTCCCCTTCACGGCGGCGGCGTCTGGATGGTGCTGATGGATTGGAACTCGCCCCGCCGCGAACTGGTGGAATGGCTGCGCGAAGAGAACATTCCCGCCCGGATCCTGCTGGTCTGCGACGACGCTGCCGTTCCGCCACCCGAGCCGCCGCCGGGCGTCCGCCTGGTGCGCGTGGCCGATATTGTGGAGGGCCGTTGTCTTGACGTATGAAGGACAAGGGCGACCGGAGTTGGATGCAGCGGCCGTGCGCCGCCATCGCGAGCATCTGCCGGTTTGCGTGCTGGCGCTGCTGCCGGCGGCGCTGGTGTTTGCCTTGGCGGCGGACGCGCTTTATCCGCTTGTGCTGGCCGTGGGCCTGTGCAGCGTGGCCTGGCTGCTGCCCAGACCCTTGCGCTGGACCACGCGTTCCGGGGTCTACGGACTGCTCCTGATCCTGGTCACCGTGGCTTTGGCTGACCAGATTTCGCCAATTTCATCAGACCGCTTCTTCCTGCTGCCGGGTAATACGTTGGGACCGCTTGCCGTGGGGATGGCCGGGGCCATCCTTCTGTTTGAGCTGAGGCCCGAGGCGCAGGGCGGGTTCATGGTGGCCACGGCGGCGCTGCTGGCCTTGGGTGGAAACCGCATGCTGGTGGTGTCCGCCTCCGAACATCTTTCCATGATGGGGGAATTTCTGCCTGATTTTTGGCGGTTGTTTCCGGCGGCGGTTTTCTTGGATCTGGGCCTGTTCATCCACCTCATCCGGCGCATGGAGCCGGTCACCCGGGCGGCGGGCGACTGCCAGCCGGAGGGAAGGGGGCCGGACCTGCGCCGCTGGCTCTTTTCCGGCGTCGCCGTGCTCATGGCCGTGGGGGCGGGTGTGATCCTCTACGGGGGCGCCATTTTCTATGAGCGTTATGTCTTCAACGCCGACCGCTGGGTCAGCACCTGGTTTTTCCGCAACGCCGACCTGTTTTTCTTCCGCAAGAGCGTGGATCTCTGGCAGACCTCGCCGTACCTGGAACGGCGGGACATGTCCGTGGTCATCCGCGTGATTTCCCGAACCTGTCCGGGGTATCTGCGCGGCCGGGCCTATACCCAGTACGCCGAGGGCCGCTGGTTCTCCGCAGACGAGGAGCGGCGGCAAATCTCCGGTTCGCCCGCGCCGGGGCGGCTGACATTCTCCACTTTCCAGCGGTCGGGACTGCGCGGTTCCGCCCTTGTTGCCGGCCCCGGCCTGGCCTCCAGTGAGGTTCATCTTTCCTCGCGTCTGCAAGGAGACGTGCTGCCGGTGAAGGGCGATGCCAGCGGCATCTGCCTCACCGCCCGCGAACTCTTTGAAGACGAATCCGGCACACTCATGCCCGAGGGCTGGACGCGCGGCACCGCCTACACGTTCCAATCCTCGCCGGCATGTGAAGTGTATCCGCTGCCGGCGCCCGCCGATCCGGTTTCCTGCCTGCAATTGCCCGCGCCCATGGAAAGGGCTCTGGCGCCCGTGGTGGCGGAGTTCCGCGCCCGGCCCGGCGGTGGAGAGACCATGCCCGCCCGGTTCCTGGCCAGGGATCTCTGCTCTTTCCTCGACGATCGCTGCCGCTATTCACTCGACATTTTTTTCTCTGACAGCATGGAAGACCCCGTCATCCAGTTCCTCAACGAAAAACGTCAGGGGCATTGTGAGATGTTCGCCACGGCCGCCGTGCTCCTGCTCCGCGCCCAGGGCGTGCCGGCCCGGTACGTCACCGGGTTTGTCTGCGAAGAACGGGGCCGCGGCCGCGGGTACTGGGTCTCCCGGCTTGCCGATGCCCATGCCTGGGCTGAAGCCTGGAGCCCTGAGGAAAAACGGTGGTTCCTGGTGGAGGCCACGCCGGACAGCGGCCTCCCCGACGCCCGCAACCGCGACGCCGGGTACTGGTCCGGTAATTTCGACCGGATCGCCTTTGTCTTCCAGCGTTTTTATTCTTGGCTCCGGAACGGCTATTTTGCCGACTTCATGCTGCATGTCGCCGCGGCGGTGGTGGGCGGTTTCTGGTGGCTGGTCGCCAATCCCTGGCGTGTGGCGGTTCTTCTGCTGGTTCTGCTGGCGGCGGGAATCTGGCTGGTCCGGCGCGCCTGGCGCCGGTTCCGCGCCGCAGCGGTGGCGGAATTCCGGAGTCGCCACCGGTTGCGTCACGCCTGGCAGGCGTTGGAACGACACCTGGCCCGGCAGGGCCTGTCCCGCCCCGCCTGCATGACCGCCCGCGAGTTCGCCGAGGTCGTCACGGTGCGCCTGGAACCGGCGGAGGCTACCGGCTTCCGGGACGTGACCACGCGCTTCGAGGAATTGCGCTATGCTCCGGAACCGCCGGCGGAGGCCGCGGTGGCGGAATTCGCCGCCCAGGCCGCGGAACTCCGCAACCGCCTGCATCCGCTCCTTCCCCCGCCTCCGGCAACCCCGGTAGAAACCTGGCATTCTTGAGCCGGTGGAGTTCTCTCACGGTGGCACGGAGACACGGAGGGTAAAACATTTGTTTTATTTGCGGCGGCGGGTATGGTACATATATCCAGCGTCGCACCTCTGCCACATCTGCATCAGGAAAGAAGCGGATTATGAAACCTGAAGTCACATCAAAAGGCACCTGGGTGCATCGTTTCGCCATCCGGCTTTTCACCGTGGCCTTTGCGGTCCTGGTCTACTGGGTGCTGGGATTTTTTGTGGAGGACATCCGCTCCCTGCCGGGGCCGGACTATACTGCCGTCGAGAAGAAGCATCTGGACAAGGAACTCCTGGCCAAGCAGGAATCTTTGGCGAAGCAGATTGCCGAACTTGCCCGCCAGATCGAAAACCAGAAGGAAAAGCAGCGGGTCGTGGGCGACAGCTCCCGGAGCCTGCAGCAGACCATCGGCCAACTGCTCGAACTCCAGAAGCTCGGCATGCAGAAAAGCGTGGCCTTTTCCACGACGGAACAGGAAAATTTCACCCGGAGCCTGAATCTCTTTCTGGACAACCAGCGGAAATACCAGGAACTCAGTCAGACGGTGTCGGAGATGCTGGAGCGGAAGCAGGGGCTGGTCCGGGAAAAAGATCTGGCGGCGCAGGAGCTTGAACGGCAGCGTCAACCGGCCCGGGAGGAGTTCTCTCTCCTCAGTCAGAAACACCGGATGAAGCTGGCCCTCATGCAGCTGGCGATCCTGGTTCCCATCCTCGCGCTGGCGGCGCTCGTCATCCTCAAGAAACGCTCCAGCATCTATTCCCCGCTGTTTTTCGCCTTTGGCGCGGCGACGCTGATCAAAGTCGCCATGGTGGTTCACGAGTACTTCCCCAGCAAGTGCTTCAAGTATATCCTGATCGGCGGCCTCCTGCTGGTGGTGGCGCGCCTGTTGATCTATTTCATCCGGGCCATTGCCTTTCCCAAGGCGCAATGGCTGCTTAGGCAGTACCGGGAAGCCTATGAACGTTTCCTCTGCCCCGTCTGCGAATACCCGATCCGCGTCGGCCCCCGGCGGTTTCTGTTCTGGACGCGGCGGACGGTCAACAAGATGGTGGTCCCCACGGATCGCGGCAACCAGGAGGAGGAGGCGTACACCTGTCCCTCCTGCGGCAGCCGGCTTTTTGACGAGTGCCCGTCCTGTCACAAGATCCGACACGCCATGCTCCCGCACTGTTCCCACTGCGGCGCTGAAAAGAACTGAGAGGGATTTTGGATTTGTGATTTTGGATTTTGGTTATTTCATGATGTGGAGGGCGGTGGTGAGCTGGTAGCTCTTGCCGTCCTGCTCGAACTCCAGTTCTGCATATGCCGCCACTCCCGCGGGCGGTTTGGCGACCTCTCCGGAAAAGATCCGGCCGTCGGCCGCCGCTTTCATCGGCAGGTCCGTCCATTTGCTGTAACTTCTGATTTTGGGGGGGATGCCCAGGGCGGTCATGCTGTCGAAGGGGCCGGTGGCGGACCAAAGGCGCGCGCTTTTGGCGGGAACGGACGGGGTGGCCTGCACCTTCAGCGTTCCGCCTGCCTCCGTGAACGTCCACTCGATTTTCGGGAGTTCTTTCTTGAGTGCGACGGCCCGGGAAAAAGCGATGATGCCGCGAAAGGACTTGGCGTTCCATTCATGGGAATGATCGGCATTGTCCAGGTAGAGATGTGACTTGGAACCGGGCACGCCGTCCCAGTATTGGTCGACGATGGTCGGATCACACCCCGGATCGTCCGTTCCCAGGACGACCAGCTTGGCCGCGGTCAGCTTCCGGCGATAGGTGTACGGATCGCACATGGCCAGGTACTTTTTCCCGGCGTCCGTCTGCGCGATGGGGCCAAACGCCAGCTCAACCCAGCTCAAGATCTTCGGCTGCGCCGGCAGGTTCAGGGAATTGGCGCCCGCGGGAATAATGCCCTTGACGCGCGGATCGCTGACGGCCGTCGACCAGCTCGCCATGCCCATCTGGGAATGCCCGGCGAGAATGAAGCGCCGGATGGGCGTTCCCGTTTCTTTTCCGGACCATTCCTCCACCGCATCCATCGTCCGGATCAGGGACTTCACGGCTGCGGCGAGCGCCACCCAGGTCGGATCCCCGGTCTTGAGATACTGCTGGGTTCCGTACGTCATGATGCCCAGGCCGGACGGGGCGCCAAGGCACGCCTGGTACATGCCTTCGGTGCCGACGCAGGTGATTCCCGTCTCTTCGGCGATTTTGGCAATGGGAAAGCCGGCGCCATTCGGATCCAGCCACGCGAAGACCAGGGCAATGTCGGGAGCCATCAGGTTTTTCGGGACCACGATCTGCACCGGATGCGTCCACGTGGCGCCATGCCAAATCTGCGAGGTGAGAGTCAGGCGGTACACCATGGCGCCGTTGCCGGCGGAGGTCTTGGGAAGGAATTTCCATTGATAGCCGGCGGGATCGCGAAGGTATGGGGTATACGGCGGTTCGTCCGCCGTGAGAACGCCGTCGCGGTTGCCGTCGGCATCCGGATGCTGCTGAAAAAAGGCTTTCAACTGCGGATTGCCTGCCGAGGTCATCTCCTGCGCGGCGCAGCGTGTCAGTACGCCCAGGACCATGAAAATACCGCAGGCAAGCCCGGGGAGCGTCCGTCCGCAAGCGAGTGGCGAGCGGGTGATGGGGAGCTTGATTGTCGGGTTCATTTGGAACCTTCTGAGTGAAAACCGTTGTTTCCCGGTCATGATTTCCCCGTGAGCAAGTACAAACAGTAGCCCGGGCAAGCCGGCCGCAAAGATGGCATAGTCCCACAAGCGTGGTTCCGGCTTGGCGGGGCAAGGGGTTTCGGCCGCGGGTAATGGCGCCGGGGGGAATTGTATCCTGCCGGGATCGGGGAGTCAAGGAGGGGGCGGGGAATTTTGGATTTTGGATTTGCGATTTTGGATTGGAGCGCGGCGATGCTTTTGGGCTTTGATCTGGAACACGTTGCCCTCGACAGCCCGCGACAGTCTACGATGGCCCTCGAATCGGCGCGAAGGGGGACTTTGCGGATCCATTTTCTGCCGAGCTGTCTAGTCCGCGGGATTCGCGCCGAGCTGGGGCTCAGCGTTCCCAGGGGAGCTTCAGGCGGAGGACAGGCAGGAATGCCTGCCGCACATTGGGCCAGGGCGCCAGGTTGTGACGGTGTAGGCTGGGACGGAAGAAGTTGTGCCGGTGCGGGTGGCGGCGCCGGTTTTGGCGGCGGGGTCCCAGGTCAGGTCCAGACGGTTGTACGCGCCTTTTTCGAAGTCGTAGGTGACGCCGTCGTCCTCGATCAGGGTCAGGGGCAGGCAGCCGTCGCCGTAGACGCGGACGGTGAGGCGGAGGCCGGCGGGATCGGCGGCGTGCAGGCCGGGCTCGGCCAGGGGCAGGAGCGCGCCGTCCTTGACGTAGATCGGGATCTGGCCGAGGGGCACTTCAATCTCGTGTTTCCGGCCGCCTTCCATGCGGGCCCCGATCCAGAAGTCGAACCAGTCTCCGGCGGGCAAGTAGACGGTGCGGCGGTTGCCGGTGTTGGCGACGACGGGGGCGACGAGGAGGCGGTCGCCGACCAGCCACTGGTCGTCCACCGTGGCGGCCTGCGGGTCGGTCGGGTAGTCCAGGACCAGGGCGCGGAACGGGGGAAGGCCCTCGCTCCAGTAGCGGAAGAAGGCGCTGTAGAGATAGGGCACCAGGGACATGCGCAGACGGAAGATGTCGCGGCAGGCGGCTTCGACCTCGGCGTGGTTCGGCACGAGTTCGTCGGCGTTGTTCTTCTGGCGGTCCCATTGTTTCCAGGGCGGGTTCTTGATGTACCAGGCATTGATCAGTGCCTGGGGGGAAAGGGCGGCGGCCTGGATGCGGCGGATGAGTTCCTCCGCGGAGGCGGCGTGGCGGACTTCCGGGCACCAGAGCAGGCCGGAAAAGCCTTGGTTGACGACGCCGCGCAGGAACTGGCGGTGGTCGTAGAGGTCGCTGTAAAGGACGAAGGGGTAGGGCGCGGCCAGTGCGTGGGAATTGCGCACCTCGTTGTAGGTGCGCAGGTTACGACGGCGGTAAAGCTGGTCGATGGTCTCCTGGAAGTGCAGGCCGATGGCGGAATGCATCTGTTCGCCGTCGAGGCCGGAGGGGAAGCGGCTGATCTCGGGGAAGGACCAGGGGGTGGCGATGAAGTCGGAGCCGTCGCATTCGTCGAGCTTGTACCCGGAGACGCCGAGGGCGACGTGGGTCCGGTCATAGAACTCGCCGAAGATCCGGCGGGTTTCGGGCTGGACGAAATCGGGGGTGAGCCCTTTCCAGACTTCGTAGTCGCCTGAGTGTTCGTACAGGCTGCGGTAAAGCGGGGAGGCGGCATGGGTGAAGGCATGGGTCCAGAGATTCACGTGGTAGCCCTGCGCCGCCAGGGTGCGGACCAAGTCCGCGGGGGCGGGAAACTTTTTGCTCCAGACATGGGAGCAGGAATAGGCATGGGTCTGCCAGCCGGGTTCCAGGCCGAGGACGTCGCAGGGCAGGTCGGCGCGGCGGAAATCGGCGGCCATGGCTGCGGCCTGCTGCTGGTCGAAGGTGCCGCAGCAGCGGTACCAGACGCCCAGGCCCCAGCGGGGCGGCAGGCAGCCGCCGCCGGAGAAGAGGTTGTAGCGGCGCACGGATTCAAGCATGGCGGGGCCGGCGAAGACGTAGACGGTGACGCCGCGGGCGGCGGGCACCTCGACGGCCACGGACGCCGCGGCGGGGCCGGCATGGCCGGAATAGAGGGTTTCGAGGTTGGTGTTCACGGCGGCGGCCGGCTGGACGGCGGTGTCGGCGGAGCGGTCGTGCTTGGGCACGGCGCCGCCGAAGTTGAAGGTGGCGTAGCGGTAGGTGTCCACGAGCACGGCATAGCCGCGGGTGGAGACGTAGAAGGGGACGGGCGCGTGGGAATCGCCCAGGTCCACGCACGGGTCGCTGTTGACGCGCAGGGTTTTCTTGCGGCCGCGCTGGTCGAAGGAGAGGAGCTGGAGGCCGAGGCCGTAGAACTGTTCGTCGTCGCGCATGGGCAGGAAGAGTTCGTAGCCGCGGGTGGTGGCGCCGCCGCGGATTTCCGCCGCCGCGAGGGGACAGTCCCCGGCGGCGGGCAGGGCGGCGAAGGCAGGCTTGGCGGCGGGCTTCCGGAGGCGGTGCCTGACCGGGGTATGGGTTTCGGGCCGGCCGAGGGTGAGCTTCCAGATGCCGGGGAGGATTTCTTGCATAAGTCATTCACCGTGAAGTTAATTGAAGAAGAAATGCGAACGTTGAACATTCAACGTCGAACGTCCAACGTCGAATCAGAATGTCATCAACCAACATTCTCGCCGGTTCCGTCGGCGGAACCGGCGAGACGGGCGAAGAGGCCGGCGGCCAGGGCGGCGCGGAGGGCGTTGGCGCGGTGGCTGAGGCGGTTCTTGGTTTCGGCGGGCAGTTCGGCAAAGGTTTCCGCGAAGCCGTCGGGCACGAACACGGGATCGTAGCCGAAGCCGCCGCTGCCGCGGGGGGCGCCGATGATGCGGCCGCGGACTTCGCCTTCAGCCGTGCCGGGAGTGTCGCCGCTGCCGGGCACGGCCAAGGCGATGACGCAGACAAAGCGCGCCCGGCGGTCGGCGACGCCTTGCATCTCGCAGAGGAGCTTGGCGAGATTGGCCCGGTCGTCGGTGGGTTCGCCGGCGTAGCGGGCCGAACGTACGCCGGGGTCGCCGCCGAGGGCAGTCACTTCCAGGCCGGAATCATCGGCAAAAGCGGGCAGGCCGGCGGCCGCGGCGAAGGCCTGGGCTTTCTTGACGGCGTTGGCGGCAAAGGTAGCCCCGTCCTCTTCAACCTCCAGCTTCAGGCCAAGATCGGCCGGGGCCAGGACGGCGAACCCGTACGGCGCCAGGATGGCCCGGAGTTCGTCAAGCTTATGCCGGTTGTTGGTGGCGGCGAGGAGGGGGGTGGGCATGGGGGAGGGGAATTTTCGATTTTGGATTTTCGATTTTCAAATGGCGGAGGAGATGCAACAAACGCGGGGAGGCGAAGCCTGTTGTTTTCGTTGTTGATCATGCGGTGTGGCTGCGTTGCGTGTTTTGAAATTGGAAAATCGGCAATCGAAAATCGGCAATCGAAAATCAAATGATTTACATGTGAGTGAGTACAAACAGTAGCCCGGGCAAGCCGGCCGCAAAGGTCGCATAGCACCGCAACCGTGGTTCCGGCTTGGCCGGCTAGGTGGTTTCATCCATGCGGACGGTGGAGACGTGTTCGGGCATGGCTTCGGGGGTGAGGCCGCGCAGGGGCTTGTAAGCCGGCTGTTCAAGATGCGGGGTGCCGGCCAGGGAGATGAAGCGGCGGGAGACGAAGTTCGGCTTCTGGCTGAACAGGTCGATGAGGAATTCTTCGAGGATGTCGTTGGTCACGACCTTGCCCGAGTCCTTGAAGAAAATGTCCAGGTCCGTGGCCAGATCCTCGCAGTTCTGATAGCGTTCGGCGCGATTTTCGCGGAGGCAGACCATGCAGATATGGGCCAGGCGCGGATTGACGTGCTTAAGCTCTTCGGCGGCAGGCGGTTTTTTCATTTTCTGGCGGATGCGTTCGCGGGGATGGTCGGTGTTGATCTCGGCGATGAACCGATCATTGTCGGTGAAGAGGAAATACATGAGCAGGCCGACGCAGTAGATGTCGGCGCGGCAGTCGAGGATCTTGCCGTCGAGCTGTTCGGGAGCGCAATAGATGAGCTTGCCGGCATTGACGTTGGTATCTACGCCGCCGCGTTTGACGGCGCGGGCGATGCCGAAGTCGGCGACCTTGATGCGGCCGAAGCGGTCGACGAGGATATTTTCGGGGGAAATGTCGCGGTGGACGAGGCCGAGTTCGTTGTGGTTTTCATCCCGGTACTGGTGGACGTAATGCAGGCCGCGGCAGATCCGGGAGATCAGGTACATGGCGATGTCGTGGTTCATGGTGATGCTGAGATTGCGCAGGCGGTCGACGATCTGGCGCACGTTCCAGCCGTCGATGTACTGCATCACGGTGTAATAGACCATGTGGTCGTAGGTGCGGCTGAAGATGGCCTTGGGCACTTCGATGCGGAGGACTTCGGATTCCAGACGGTAGACGGGCAGCAGGTTCGGATGATTGAAGAGGATGCTGAGCTGCGCCTCATTGAGAAACTGCGTCAACTGTTCCGGGGCCAGGCTGTCTTTGACGAACTTGAGGACCACGGGGCGGCGCAGGTTGCCGGCGCTGATCTCGTTGGCGAGGCAGGTGATGCCCATGCCGCCTTCACCCAGCACCCGCTGAATTTCGTAGCGGCCCTGGGAAAAGAGCTGGGAGCCGGGCTCACGGAGGCTGGCCTCGCGCGCCAAGATTTGTTGTTTGATTTCTGCGGAAGAAAAACTCATGGGAGGGAATTCTTTCAAGGGGGGGGTAACGAATCAAATATAGCATGGGCTGGCGGCCGGGGGGACGCCGCTGCCAGGCGCCGGAATTTACCTGTCCGGCCGGGTTGTTTTTGCTTTTATCCTGTTTATTTTCATTCTGTATCCGCCCGGGCCGTCGGTGCCCCCCCCCCCAACCCCAGTGTCCCCGGGGGGTT